>NZ_JBEIAB010000014.1:0-113531 GCF_040240345.1 Brenneria sp. g21c3
CGGCCTGTTTGAGGATGGCGATGATCTGACTGTCGGTAAAGCGTGATTTTTTCATAGCGAATCTCCTGCGTTCAGATTACGAGAAAATTCTACTTATGAACACTCCGCTTTTTCGGGGGGATTACCCGATGACATTGAGCAACAGGCAAAATTCGCTTCACTTCATGGAAAGCCGATAACTGCGTGACCATGGCGTATCTTAGCGGCTTTCCCGCGCAAAGAACGCCGCCGCTTTTTTCAGGATAAGTTTATCCTCTTCCAGTTCAGCGATTTTGGCTTTAAGACGGCGGATCTCCAGTTCCTGTTCGGGAAGCTGCGGGGTGTTGAAGAAAGCAGCCCCCGCCTTATCCTGATAGAGTTTTTTCCAGTTGTAGAGCGTGTTCTCTTTGATATCAAGCTACTGTGCCATACGGGTAACAGACTTGCCGCTTTCGAGCAGCAATGCAACGGCTCTGCGCTTGAACTCCGGAGTATATTGTTGTCTTGACATGGTGACCTCGCTTTCGTTGATTGATTTGAAAACAAGGTGGGCGCTAAATCAAGGACAGATCAAATTATAAAAAAAATGTACTCATAGAAAAGGCAATAAACAAAACACCTGCAATTTTTTCTAGTGGGTTGAGTATTTTTTTTACAACAGGTGCCATTCGGTCTGTGGTCAACAGACATGGCAAGATTGTAAACCAGCTTAAGCAGACAACTGTAATAACAAGACCATACTCAATTTGCGTGAGTAATATCGTATCCTTTGAAATAACCTGACTGAATACGCTAATAAAAAACAGGGTTGCCTTTGGATTTAACAAATTATTGACGAACCCTTGAACCCAGTAATTTTCACGCTTTTGTTCTTTTAGTCTGGTTGATGATTGCAGTCCCGGTCTCAGGGAACGGTAACCCAGATATAGTAAATATGTTGCACCACAGTACTTCAGGAAACTCATTAAAAATTCAGAATTTTCATGGGCAAACCGAATTATATATATTGAATAGATAATATGAACCCAGATGGCTGTTGATACGCCAAAAGCCGTAATAATTCCTGCTTTCCGGGAGCAGGTTATAGCATTCCTCGAAACAATCACGAAATCGGGGCCTGGAATCATAATAGTCACCACCGTGACAGCAAGTAAAGCAAATAGCTCTGCAAAATTCATAGCTACCTCAAAGAAGAAAAGTTCTTGGTAAGTTTATCAACCTTCTTTCTTTTTCCGAATATTGCTATGCCATCAATGTCAAGATCTTCAAAGTTGTCTGCTGAAATAGAATCTGAATAATCAACATAAGAGCGGGCACCTTCAGCCCGTTTCAGGAAAATTGTATGATAGCAACCCTCTTTCTGAATGGACTCAACCAAATTAGCATAGGATTTATCTTCAGGACGCGAAAGGATAATAACGGGCAACTGGGTAAACCCCTCAATTTCAACATTATCTCGTGTCATATGATTTTTTCCGATGATCGCCGGGAATTTCGCAGCGAGCCCGGACATTAATACTGCAGCTCTGTTAGCTGTTACCCCTTTATTCATATTATCGTCTATAATAATAACAATTTTGTTATCAAGAATCTTACTCATAAGGACTCTCCTTCAATCTGGCTTTTCTCAAATAATTCAAGAAGGTGCGGCTCTGGCATTCGTTCTTCATTCAGGTCTAGCGCTTTATGAGGATAGGGCTGAATGGTTGCATCAGTATATCCGACAGATGACCACGTTCCCTTTTCATAACTATCAATTATTTCTATTGATTTGAGTGCTTTAACACCTTTGAATTGATAGAGATCAAATACCATTAGTCTGACAGGCTGACCTCGCTTAAATGAAAGTGGCTCTCCATCCATGTGAGTAACTAACCAGCTATCGCCGCGTAATAATGTTTCTATAGATGTTATATCGACATAGCCGCCAAGACTTTTTGCTTTCACAAACTTACCTTGCGGGTTAGCAAGTGCAAGAAAATCAGCGAGTCTGAATCCTGTCCACTCGCACTCAAGACTCCAGCCATTAACGCAGTAAAAGCGTCTGCGCCCGGTAGTTTGTGGAATATGTTTATGCAACTGATTAAGTGCAATACTTACAGGGGTCTCGACCATTCCAGTAATCTCGAGGTAGTGCTCGTCTGCTTTTACTGTCACTTTTTCTTTATTTCCGACATATTCCCAGAAGAAAGTTGGTATACGCATTTTTAATTCCTTACATCCTGTACAATTCGAAACCCGATAATGTTATCCCGTAAGTCTGGTGTATATGACCAGCGTGCCGCAGCCCGGAGCCTGGATGCATCTGTTGTCCATGCGCCACCTTTCAGAACTCTGCGACGAGAAACTCGTGTTTCCTGATAGAAATCGATAAACCGTTGTTGAGGCGTGTCGGTATGAAAATAATCTGAACACCATTCATACAAGTTTCCAGCCATCTGAATACAACCAAACGGGGAGATATTTTCTGGGAATTGATCGACATCAACCGATGCTATTTCAACTGGTACATAGTCAGGTGCAAAATTGGCAATTGCCAGGGTCGGTTCTTCCTTACCCCATGGGTATGTTAATCCCTGCGTTCCTCTCGCCGCTTTTTCCCATTCAACTTCCGTTGGTAAGCGGCACTTTAACCATTTTGCATATGCTTCGGCTTCGTAAAAGCTCACTCCCGTAACTGGCTGATTATTTCCTGAGTAGCGATTTTCATTCCAAAATGCTGGCTGCACGTTATTAGTATGTTTCAGCCAGGCATAACCTTCCTCAGACCAGTTATCAGGTTTATCGTATCCACCATTAATTATAAATTCACGGAACTGATAATTTGTTACCTGATACTTAGAAATTCTAAAAGTATCAATATTTACCTCCACCATTGGTGATTCCGAAACAGTTTCAGATCCTACATATGCTATACCACTTGGTATTAATATCATCTTATTTAAATTCATGCTGTAATTCTCTTAAGTATTTTGAAGATGAAGGCGGAAGGCTTGCAAAGAATACCATTTCAGGAGAACCAAATTCATGAATACTTTTAAGACCATAAATTTTTCTTGCTGACTCAGTGGTAATACATGCATTTACCTTTCCCTCAGAACATAACCTAGCCGCGTCGGAGTTACTGTTAGCATCAATTATTTCAATTTTTGACTCTATATTTTTTAAAAGAATTGATGGTGATGGATGTGAAGCTATTTTGTTTTTGAGGTTCAGGGAAATATTTTGATTAGGTTTACATGCCAATTGCATGTTATCTAACTTCATTCTGTATTGATCAAAAAAAAGTGAATGATTATGGTTAGAAAAAAACAGTTCATGTTGACGGAAATAAACCGCACATGTCCATGCCAGATTGACTTCACCCTGATAATGCTCAGATTCAGACCTTATAATAGCCTCTTCTGGAGTTTTACAAAAAATAATATTTTCTTTTAAAGCTAATTTATTTTTTTTCGACCAACCAAGTGCAGCCTGGGATATATTGCTACCTTGAGGTCCCAATACATAGTTATTAAGTTTGGTAACATAAATGCTTTTAAGTATTTTATTTGCATCGTCGAAAGTGACAAGAGAATCGCTGAATATTGGCAAGTTAAGTTCAACCGATATTTTGTTCATCATTTACATCCATATAATAAAATCATGGACTATTATACAAAATAAAAAAGAAAATATTTGGTTGATTTTTAATATCTATGATTGTAATTTGGGTTAATTGTTTCTTTATAAGGTGTAAAAATGGAAAATTTTACCGAAAGTTTGAGTAAAGTGGATATAAAAATACTCGAAGAGTTGCAAAATAACAGCCGTCTTACCGTGAGTGACCTGGCTGGCAGGGTTAATTTGAGTGATAGTCCCTGCTGGAGAAGGTGGAAAAAACTGGAACAAGAAGGCTATATCACTGGTTATAGTGCTATTTTAGATAGAAAAAAACTTGGCTTGGAAGTCGTTGGCTTTAGTCAGATAAGATTAAATAGCCATCATCCGGTTGATACCGAGAAGTTTGAACTTGCGATTCAGGAGTTTGATTGGGTAATGGCATGTTTTTGCGTCACAGGAGAAGCGGACTTTGTCGTCCAAATCGTTGCCAGTGATCTTGAGCAATATTATAGAAGGGTGACAGCCCTGAGAAGACTTCCCTACGTATGGTCAATTCAGTCCAGCATTGCAATCAAAGAAGTAAAGAATACCAATATGTTCCCGCTTGGGGGTTAAAACTGGTTTGATAAAGTCAGACAATAGTTAAGCGCACATCGAGCGCCGTGTTGACGCCGTTCAGGCAGGTAGAACCACGTTCCATGGCAGCATCTCCGCCACCTTGTTGACGGGCCATTCCGGCAGCACGCTGAGGACGTGGCGCAGGTAAGCCTCTGGATCGCGATGCCGTTGAGGCGGCATGTCCCTATCAGGCCGTACAGCAGCGCACCACGTTCGCCACCGTGGTCACTGCCGAAGAAGAGATAATTTTTCTTACCCAGACATATCGACCGTACAGCCCGCTCCGCCGCGTTGTTGTCCGGTTCGGCCAGACCGTCACCACTGTAGTAGCACAGCGCGTCCCACTGGTTCAGCACGTAGGTGAACGCTTCCCCCAGCCTTGATTTTTTCGACAGCGCCGCGGATCCACTCATACAGCGCGTCGAGCAGCGGCTGGCTTCGTTCCTACCTCACCGCCAGACGTTCCGCTTCCGGCCTGCCCCGTATCTCCGCCTCGATGGCGTACAGCTCGCCGATGCGTTTCAGCGCCTCTTCCGCCGTCGCGCTCTTACTACTGATGTACACGTCGTGGAGCTTGCGCTGGGCGTGGGCCCAGCAGGCGGCTTCCGTCAGTGCCCCGCCTTCACGCTCCGCGCTGAACAGCCGGTCATAGCCGGTGTACGCATCCGCCTGAAGCACTCCGTGGAAGCCGTGAAGGTGCGCTTGCGGGTGTTTGCCCTGACGGTCGGGCGAGTAGGCGAACCACACCGCCGGCGCATCTGCCGAACCTGTGTTGCGGTCGTCGCGCACATACACCCAGACGCGCCTGGTTTTTGTCTTCTTTGTACCCGGTGCCTGCACCGGCACCGGGGTGTCATCTGTGTGCAGCTTGCGCGTATCCATCACGTAGCGATACAACGCCTCGTTCAGGGGCGCCATCAACTGGCAGCAGGCGTCCACCCAGTTGGACAGCAGCGACCGGCTCAACTCCACACCCTGACGGGCGAAGATTTCGCACTGGCGATACAGCGGCAGGTGCTCACAGTATTTGGCCGTCAGCACGCGGGCCGTGTGATGGGTTAAACATTGTTCTGTCGGACAGTTAACCTGATTTGAAAGTTGATTCGTATCGGTAAATGAGTG
This sequence comes from Brenneria sp. g21c3, assembly GCF_040240345.1. Classification (NCBI taxonomy): domain Bacteria; kingdom Pseudomonadati; phylum Pseudomonadota; class Gammaproteobacteria; order Enterobacterales; family Pectobacteriaceae; genus Brenneria; species Brenneria sp. g21c3. The sequence goes on from NZ_JBEIAB010000014.1 coordinate 5,323, forward strand.
TGTTATTCAGCAGATGGCTGCGGTACTGGATATGAATTTTTATTGATTTTCATTGGGTTACGTTGAAAAGTCAAAGGCCGTCCGTTCCGCCACTTATTGCATAAGCCTTGAGTTAATACTCAAGGATTTTTTTGCATGCGCTTCTATGACATATCTCATAACTTGTGGCGAGCATTGACCTCGCGCCATCTAACCCTGAGTTCTCAATATTATTTCCCCGGTTTTACGTTATTTGCTATTCAGCCCTGTTCACTGTCTTCGCAGATTGTTTATTATTTCGCGTAACAACTGCCATGCATTGAAAGTCTGCTATACAATCCTTATAACAGAAGTGTACCTTTGCTTTATGAAGGTGAATTTACGTACTGGAATGTATAGCAAGGCGAGGCGTGCGAAAAAAAACATATGCGATGAGATACGTTGCGGGTCAGCCGGCTGAGCGTATCTTTCCACCCGGAACAATGCATCAACCGGAGCAGGTGCTGGCTTCAGGCCCGCTACTGCTGAAGGAAGATATTTTACGCATTATGGTGTGGAACATCTTTAAACAGCAGAGAATGAACTGGCTTTCCGTGCTACAGAACTTTGGCAAAAACACGCAGTTGGTTTTACTTCAGGAGGCGCAAAGCTCGCCAGAGCTCATTAGCTTCGCAACGTCTAATTACCTTTCTGCCGACCAGGTGCCAGCCATCATTTTACCGCAGCACCCCTCTGGCGTGATGACGTTATCCGCGGCCCAACCTATGTACTGCTGTCCTTTGCGGGAAAAAGAACCCTTACTGCGTTTATCCAAATCGGCGTTGGTAACGGTTTATTCTTTGCCAGATGGTCGACAGTTAATGGTTGTGAATATTCATGCGGTGAACTTTAGCTTTGGTGTGGACGTTTACAGTAAACAGCTTGAAGCCATCGGCGAGCAGTTGTTTTCTCATCGCGGACCGGTGATCATGGCTGGGGATTTCAATGCCTGGAGCCAGCCCCGTATTAAAGCGCTCTACCGATTTGCTTTGAGGATGGATTTACAGGAGGTTTGCTTTGCTGACGATCTCCGCCGCAAGGTGTTTGGACGACCGCTGGATTTTGTATTTTACCGTCAGCTAGAAGTCGCCCAATCTTCCATATTGGAAACACAGGCATCGGATCATAATCCGTTGCTGGTTGAATTCCTGCTCAACAGACATAAAAAAACTGCCATATAGGCAGTTTTTTTATATAACTCAGTTACGAGTCCGGTCGGGCATTTTTACTGACGTAAAGCGTTAAGCGATCGCCCGGCTGGATATTGGCGTTTTTGATAACCGAATTCCAGCGCATAACATCAGTTATGTTGACGCCGTGACGTTTGGCGATGCTGGAAAGCGAATCACCTTTACGAACTTGATAGGTGATTGATCTGCCTTCATCGCTACTGTCAATGTCAGACACCTGAGCGACTTGCAACGTCTGGCCCACTTTTAGTGCATGAGCACTGCGCAGGTTGTTCCAGCTTTGCAAATCTTTCGTACTGACATTCAGCCGTGCGGCAATCGTCGACAAGGTATCGCCGGCGCGAACCTTATACTGAGACTCCTGCGTTGACTGCGCCAAACGCGTTGTTGACTCTATGGCGGCGATATCGCTATCCGCCAGCGAGTCTTTCAACCGATCGATGTGAGCCTTCGGCACCATGATGTAATGCGGGCCGTTTGGTGCGGTCACATTACGTTTATAGCCCGGATTGTAGCTCTTCAGTTTATTCAGCGGCAGACCAGCCATCTCTGCTGCTTGCGTCAACTGCATCTGTTGTCCAAGGTCAACTCTGGCTAATGCTCGGCTTTCGTTGGGCTTGGGCAGGGTAAAACCGTATTTTTTGCTATGCTTGAGAATATCGCTCAGGGCCAGCATTTTGGGTACATAGATTGACGTTTCACGAGGCAACGCCAGCGCCCAAAAATTCGTTGATAGTCCTTTCGCTTTATTCGCTTTCATGGCTTTCATGACGCGACCTTCACCACTATTATACGCGGCGACAGTCAAGAGCCAGTCACCGTCAAACATGTTGTTAAGGCGTTGCATCATATCCAGGGCGGCGGTTGTCGACGCAACAACGTCGCGACGTCCGTCATACCACTGGTTTTGTTTCAAACCATAATTACGCCCCGTGCCAGGGATTATCTGCCATAGCCCTGCGGCATTAGCAGATGATGTGGCGTGTGGGTCAAAAGCGCTCTCCACTATGGGTAGCAGTACCAGTTCCATCGGCATTTTGCGTTGCTTAATCTGCTCGACAATCCAGTACATGTACGGCTCTGCCCGTAATGTTACATCGTGGAGATAGCTCTTATTTTTTAAATAACGCATTTTTTGTTCGCGGATCCGGGCGTTTTCCGGAACCTCCATCTTCAGCTCGTCGCTAATGAAGTTCCACAGATCTTGTTGCGCGATGCTGTCATCATCCAGCCATCGCGCCGAGGTCTCTCGACCCTCTGCGTACTTTACTGCTTCACTTTGACTTGCCGAAGACAGACTCTGTGCATGCTGCTTCGGTTGGGAGGTATCGTTAGGCGGTACCTGGCAACCGGCCAGCAAGACTGAGGCGAGTATCATCGCTCTAGCCTTCATATATGGGTCAATAGTTGCTTAAAAGACGAGCAATGATACTTTGATTAGAGGATTAGCACAACATAAACCTTCAGAAGCAGTCTTTCTTGCTGCGTAGTTGGGCAAAAACTTGCCAATTCTCCATGCTTTCCGGTTCATTTGATAGTTTTCTTTTTAAATCAAGATCATGGCATCTGAGAAAGAGATTGATTCTTCGCTCTAAACCCAGGGTTGTAGGCAGAGTAGACTGTGACTTTTCACGTATCTGACTGATCTTATGGAGGTAGGCCTTAATTGTGGGCTCTTCCGGCCATATTGCATTAGCAAATTTTAAGTTTGACAGCGTGTACTCATGTGCGCAACAAATCAGGGTATCATCAGGGAGGTTTGATATTTTTTCTATTGAATCATACATTTGCTTTGGCGTGCCTTCAAAAATACGGCCGCATCCCGCGGAGAATAGCGTGTCCCCGCAGAACAGAAAAGGATGGGAATAATAAGCAATATGTCCGGATGTATGGCCTGGTACGGCAAGTACAGAAAAGTCTGAATCTAGCAGCGACAGGATGTTTCCCTCTTCAACAATATGCGTTGCACCGCATTTCTGGGTTTCCCGAGGGCCAAATACCGGCAGATTCGTATAGCGCGCGACAAGTTCCGCAACGCCGCCAACATGGTCATGATGATGATGAGTCAGCAAAATCGCGTCAGGCGTAAGCTGATGCTCATTGAGCGCGTTCAATACCGGCTGGGCTTCGCCGGGATCGACGATGACACAGTGGTTGTCTTTATCACTCAGTAACCAAATGTAGTTGTCCTGAAGTGCCGCAATACTGATAAGATTCATGGATTACCTCGTTTTGCTCTCAGCCCGGGGAAGATAATAGAACATGAAGCCAGCACAAACACCTCAAACTGTCTTGAGTCCCGGTTCGTGGAACGATATTTCCTGCGGGGGATATTACCGCGAATCGCTTGAGCAGGCATTGTTACCCTGGTGGCCGAAATTATTCGGTTTTCATTTGTTGAAAGTCGGGGCGTTGAGCGCGGCGATAAACACACAAGATTGCGCTATAGCGCATCAGGTGAATGTCGCACCGGGCGGCGATAATGTGCAGGTCATTGCCGATCTGCATCATTTGCCTTTTTCTGAGAAATCGGTGGATGCCTGTTTGTTGGCGCAGACGTTGTCTTATGCAGCCGATCCGCATCGTATTCTGCGGGAAGTGGATCGGGTGCTGATTGATGACGGGTGGCTGATATTGAGCAGCTTTAATCCAGTCAGTTTATTAGGGATCGCAAAATTGATTCCCGGCTTAAATAAACGGCAACCCTATTGCAGCCGGATGTTTACCCAAATGCGAATTATAGACTGGCTCAGTCTGCTGAATTATGAAGTGGTACATCTCGCCAGTCTTCAGGTTACGCCATGGCGTGAAAATAAGGGAAAATTGAATAAACATTTTCCCTTATTCGGTTGTCTATCGTTGATTGTCGCGCGTAAGCGAACCATTCCGCTGAGTCTTACGCCGATGCGCGCCCGGCGTAGTAAAGTTCCTTTGCGCCGTACGGTCGGCGTAACGAAGCTTTTCCGTAATCGATAGTCGGATTATTTTTCGGGATTGTAACCGATATCGTCAAGCGTCGGGGCGCTGGCGGCGCTGCGGGCGAGTTCGTCGCAACGCTCATTCTCTGGGTGGCCGGCATGGCCTTTTACCCATTCCCAGCGCAAGGTATGGCGCTGAATCGCCTGATCTAAACGTTGCCAAAGATCGACATTTTTTACTGGCTTCTTATCTGTGGTTTTCCAGCCGCGTTTTTTCCAGTTATGGATCCAACTGGTGATCCCCTGGCGGACGTATTGGCTGTCGGTGCTTAAAACCACGTTACAGGGCGTGGTTAAGCTTTCAAGTGCCGCGATAGCCGCCATCAGTTCCATGCGGTTATTGGTGGTTAGCCGATAGCCGGCGCTCAGGACTTTTTCATGTTGTTTATAGCGCAGCAAGGCGCCGTAACCGCCAGGACCCGGATTGCCGAGACAAGATCCGTCGGTGAAAATCTCTACCTGTTTAAGCATCTCTGGTAGACTCTTCCTTATGGTGAAAATGGCAAGTCTGACATAAACGAAAACGATGAGCACTGAAATTACGCGACAAATCGTCCTGGATACGGAAACCACCGGTATGAACAAGCTGGGGGTTCATTACGAAGGACACAAAATTATTGAAATTGGCGCTGTTGAGGTGATTAACCGTCGTCTGACCGGGCGACACTACCATGTGTATATCAAGCCCGATCGTTTGGTCGATCCGGAAGCTTATCATGTACACGGCATCAGCGATGAATTTCTGGCGGATAAACCCACCTATGCGGATATTGCCGACGACTTCATCGATTTTATCCGCGGCGCTGAGTTAGTCATTCATAACGCTATGTTTGATATTGGCTTTATGGATTATGAATTCCGCATGTTAAAGCGGGATATTCCCAAGACGGAGACCTTCTGCAAGATAACCGATAGCCTGTTGATGGCGCGTAAAATCTTTCCGGGCAAGCGGAATAATTTGGATGCGTTATGCGATCGCTATCAGATAGACAACAGCAAACGAACGTTGCACGGCGCTTTGCTCGATGCCGAAATTCTGGCGGAAGTTTATCTGGCGATGACCGGCGGCCAGACATCGCTGGCGTTCTCGATGGAAGGTGAAACACAGCGTCAGGAAAATGAGAGCGAAAGCATTCAGCGCATTACTCGACCGGCTTCGGCGTTAAAAGTGCTATACGCCAATGATGAAGAGTTGCTGATGCATGAAAAACGTCTGGATTTGATTGCGAAAAAAGGCGGCAGTTGTCTGTGGCGCAATGAATAGTATGACGGCGGTGATGGAATAGACGTTAAGATGAAATTATGAGCAAACAGAATCGGTTAGTTATAAAAACCATTGACGTAATAGTGCCGTCATCTTAGTATTCAACCCGCTCAATGAGCACAGAGTGGAGCGGTAGTTCAGTTGGTTAGAATACCTGCCTGTCACGCAGGGGGTCGCGGGTTCGAGTCCCGTCCGTTCCGCCACTTATCTATTCCGGGATGTTCCTATACATCTCTGGATGAATGAAAACCGTATCGCTGTAAAAGGCATACGGTTTTTTTCGTCTCTATGATACCCCCAGAGTAGCGGGGTATCCGGCGCGAAATGGCTTACGCATCAGAAAGAGAAATTTCGTAGGCCGGCTATATGCGTGCGTTGCACGGTGTATTTGCGACGCCTGACGTAGCTATCAATGAATGAATGGTGGCCGGTTAGTTCCAGTTTGCCGGACGCCAGGCCGATAGACAGCGATAGGCTCCAGCCAGAAATATTATAAATACCTGATGAGCGTTTGCGCGGACCTATTCTTATCTTGAGAACGCCAGCGCGGTACAAAATTTGGTTGATGGCATGTCCGACACGCGCTATACGACAAGTAATGGCGTTGCGCCAGATGTTAAAAGAAACCGAATCGATAGTGATCCGGTTTCTTTATTAAGCAGAAATGGATGTGCATTAAATAAAACGCACATTCAGTATCATTACCGATGCGGTAGTGGAAAAAGATTCACATTACCGTAAGTTGCATAAATGAACCATTGAAGCGTCCGCTTTCCGGAATAAAGCAAAGGATAGTTTGTCCGCTTTTTAAGTCGTTGGATTTAATCAGTTCATCCAGCATAATATAAATAGAAGCAGAGCCGACGTTGCCTTTAGTGGTCAGATTAGTGAACCAGCGTTCCTGTGGGATATGAAAACTGTTTTTTTCCATACATTCGGCAATCGGCTGGCGAAAATAATTTGATGACATATGAGGCAGAAACCAATCAATATTTTTCGCCGAAATCCCCCGACGCTCAATTGTTTTAAGCAGCGGCTTTCCTAAAGCAATATCGACAATATTTTCATTCAATAATCTAACATCTTGTTTAACGGCGAAAATGGAACGATCGCCCCAGTCTTTGACCGGGAAACGCATCCAGCCAACCAGCGCGCCGTTTTCGTCTTTTTCCGCCCCGGCGTACATACAGGTTTCCAACTCATTAGCGTAGGAATAGATATCAATCCAGTCGATACGCAGCGAAGGGCCGTTTGTTCGTGGTTGGTTTTCCAGCAGGATAGCGCCCGCTCCGTCTGACAGCATCCAACGCAGGAAATCTTTTTCAAAGGCGATTTCAGGGTGTTTTTCCAGCGCAGAGACTTTCGCCTGATTTTCATTGATAAAGTTACGCGCGTGCATCACCGTTGAGGCGATTTCAGATGCGGTGGTGACGGCATTGCGGGAAGCGCCGGAAAGCACCGACAGCCAGCCGTATTTCAAGGCGGTCACGCCCGCGATGCAGATCCCCGCCGTGGAAATCACCTCGCAAGAAGGATTGCCTAATTCGCCATGCACCATCACGCCGTGGTTAGGCATCAGTTGATCGGGCATGCTGGTGCCTGTTGCAAGGCATTCGATATCGCTCGGTGCGAAATCGTCGTCGAACAGGCCTTTTATCGCCTCCGCCGTGAGTTGCGCATTGGTATAACGCGGTTCTCCAGTTTCCGGATCCAACACATAATAACGGGTCTTGATACCATTGCTGCGTAATACGATTTTTTTTGCTCTGGACGGCGCTCCGCCAATATATCCCAATACTTTTTCAATCGAATTATTGTCAACCGGTTCACCCGGCATAAATGAAGATATTTTATTTATATAAACACGATTTGTCATTGTAACGCTCCGTTATTGTAAGTGTGGATTTTAATATCCAGGATGTAAATTCATGACGAAATTATCTGGGATATAAATATCCAGGATAAGAGTGGTAATATTTTATTAGTGTGCGTTTTATAGTGATGAGTGGTGAATGATTTGCTGCTAATTATTCCCCATTTTATATTGATGATTGGTATGGTTTGATTTGGTTTTTATGGTATATGTAGCAACCTTACTTTTCAAACTTAAATAAGTTTAATGGATTTCAATATATTTCATGGTGTTAATGAGTGAAAAATTGATGAAAGAGGTTGTCGAACTACAGTCGATATATTTATGGTTTTTTTCTATGTGGCGGAGGATGGCGTCAGCGTGGGAATGATGGGGCGGATGCCCCATCATTTGCGGGATCAGAAATCCCAGTCTTCATCTTCGGTGTTTACCGCTTTGCCGATGACATATGATGAACCGGAGCCTGAGAAGAAGTCATGATTCTCATCGGCGTTCGGCGAAAGCGCGGAGAGGATAGCCGGATTGACGTCGGTCATGCCGGCGGGAAACAGGGCTTCATAACCCAGATTCATCAGCGCCTTGTTAGCGTTATAGTGCAGAAATTTCTTCACATCCTCCGTCCAGCCCACACCGTCATATAACTCCTGGGTATACAGCACTTCGTTGTCATACAAGTCTTGCAGCAGATCGTAGGCGAAACTTTTCACCTGCTGCCGGCGTGCGGCATCGGCCTTTGCCAGACCTTGCTGAAACTTATAGCCGATATAGTAACCGTGTACGGCTTCGTCGCGGATAATCAGCCGTATCAAATCGGCGGTATTGGTCAGCTTGGCGCGGCTTGACCAGTACATGGGCAGATAAAAGCCGGAATAGAACAGGAAGGATTCCAGAAACACGCTGGCGACCTTTTTCATCAGTGGGTCGTCGCTGCGATAGTAACCCAGAATGATGGCCGCTTTTTTCTGCAATGCCGGGTTTTCCTCGCTCCAGCGGTAGGCGTCATCCACTTCGCTGGTCAGGCACAGCGTGGAAAAAATGGAGCTGTAAGAACGCGCGTGTACCGCTTCCATAAAGCTGATGTTGGACAGCACCGCCTCCTCGTGGGGCGTGACCGCATCGGGCATCAGCGTCGGCGCGCCCAGCGTGTTCTGAATGGTGTCCAGCAGCGTCAGTCCGGTAAATACCCGGATAGTCAGTTGTCGCTCCTGAGCGTTTAGTGTTCCCCAGGAGGGGATATCATTGGACAAAGGGACTTTCTCCGGCAGCCAGAAATTCGAGGTCAGCCGGTTCCAGACCTCCAGATCCTTGTCGTCTTCAATTTTGTTCCAGTTAATGGCCTGGACGCGTGTCAGCGATGTCATATTCAGATTTCCTTCAGCGATAGCTTATAACGCACAGGACACGCAGCCCTGAACCTCGGTGCCTTCCAATGCCATCTGCCGTATACGAATGTAGTAAATGGTTTTGATGCCTTTTTTCCAGGCATAAATTTGCGCTTTGTTGATATCCCGCGTGGTGGCGGTATCACGGAAGAACAGCGTCAAAGACAGCCCCTGATCGACATGCTGGGTTGCGGCCGCGTAGGTATCAATGATCTTCTCAGGTCCGATCTCGTAGGCATCCTGGTAATATTCCAGATTGTCATTGGTCATATAAGGCGCAGGGTAATAAACCCGGCCGATTTTGCCTTCCTTGCGGATCTCAATCCGCGACACAATCGGGTGGATGCTCGAGGTGGAGTGATTGATGTAAGAGATCGAACCGGTCGGCGGCACCGCCTGCAAATTCTGGTTATAGATACCGTGCGCCATCACCGACTCGCGCAATGCGGCCCAGTCCTGCTGCGTGGGGAGGGTTATTCCCGCCTGTGCGAACAGTTCACGCCCCCGTTCCGTCGCCGGTTGCCAATGTTGTTCCACGTACTTATCAAAGTATTCGCCGGACGCATATTTCGAGTTTTCGAAGCCAGCAAAGGATTGACCGCGCTCGATCGCCAACTGATTCGACGCCCGCAGCGCATGGTAGGCGACGGTGTAAAAATAGATATTGGTGAAGTCGATCGCTTCCTCGGAGCCGTAAAATATCCTCTCGCGGGCCAGGTAGCCGTGCAGATTCATCTGCCCGAGGCCGATGGCGTGCGATGCGTCGTTGCCTTTTTCAATGGAAGGCACGGAACGGATATGGCTCATATCGGAGACGGCGGTCAGCGCGCGGATCGCCATTTCCACCGTAAGGCCGAAATCCGGCGATGCCATCGCCTTGGCGATATTCAGCGAGCCAAGGTTGCAGGAAATGTCTTTACCGACGTGGCGATAGCCGAGGTCTTCATCGTATAGGCTGGCGTCATTGACCTGCAAAATTTCCGAGCACAGGTTACTCATATTGATGCGGCCCTGAATCGGGTTGGCGCGGTTTACCGTATCTTCAAACATCATATAGGGATAACCGGACTCAAACTGGATTTCCGCCAGGATCTGAAAGAATTCCCGCGCCTTAATCTGCGACTTGCGGATGCGCTTGTCGTTGACCATTTCCTGGTATTTTTCCGTGACGCTGATTTCCGACAGCGGCACGCCGTATACCTGCTCGACGTCATAAGGCGAGAACAGATACATCACCTGATTGTTTTTCGCCAGTTGGAAGGTGATATCCGGAATCACCACGCCGAGCGACAGCGTTTTAATGCGGATTTTCTCATCGGCGTTTTCTCGTTTGGTGTCGAGGAAGCGCAGAATATCCGGGTGGTGCGCGTTGAGGTAGACGGCGCCCGCGCCCTGGCGCGCGCCCAACTGATTGGCGTAGGAAAACGCGTCTTCCAGCATTTTCATTACCGGTATGATGCCGGATGACTGGTTTTCGATTCTTTTTATCGGCGCCCCGGTTTCGCGAATATTGGTCAGCATGAAAGCCACGCCGCCGCCGCGTTTAGAGAGCTGTAGCGCGGAGTTGACCGCGCGGCCGATCGACTCCATGTTGTCTTCAATGCGCAGCAGAAAACAGGACACCAGTTCGCCGCGCTGTTTCTTACCGCAGTTGAGAAAGGTGGGGGTGGCGGGCTGAAAACGTCCGCTGATGATCTCCTCCACCAGCGCGCCGGCCAGCTCCGTATCGCCGGCGGCCAGCGTCAGCGCCACCATGCAGACGCGGTCTTCGTAGCGTTCCAGATAGCGTTTGCCGTCAAAGGTCTTCAGCGTGTAGCCGGTGTAATATTTGAACGCGCCGAGGAAGGTTTGAAAGCGAAATTTATGGCTGTAGGCCTGCTGGAAAAGGGTCTTGATAAAACTGAAGGCGTATTGCTCCAGTACCTCGGCTTCGTAGTAGCCTTCCTCCACCAGATAACGCAGCTTTTCTTCCAGGTTATGGAAGAAGACGGTGTTTTGATTGACGTGCTGTAAGAAATAGCGTCGCGCCGCCAGCTTATCCTGGTCGAACTGGATGCGGCCCTCGTCGTCGTAGAGGTTCAGCATGGCATTTAGCGCATGGTAATCCAGCTCCGTGTTGGCTGGTTTGGTGATCACGGATTCTGTCGTTGCCAAAATTCAGTTACTCCCTTACGCACGTTTGCCACGTCTTCTGGCGTACCCAGTAATTCGAAGCGATATAAATAGGGCACCTGGCACTTTTGCGCGATGATGTCGCCGGCCAGGCCGTACGCCGCGCCAAAATTGGTATTGCCCGCCGCGATCACGCCGCGCAGGTAGTCGCGGTTTTGCCGATCGTTGAGAAACAGGATCACCTGACGGGGAACCGCGCCCTTGGCGCTGCCTCCGCCATAGCTGGGAACCACCAGAATATAGGGTTGATCCAGTTTCAGCGCGGGCCGCTCAGTCGCTATCGGAATGCGCAGGGCCGGCAACCCGACCCTGGCGATGAAGCGATGGGTGTTCTCCGACTGGCTGGAAAAGTAGACCAGCGGGTTCATCTTGCCCCCTAGGATGCTTGTAATTGGGCTAGGGTGCTGATTTTGTCCGGACGGAAGCCGCTCCAGTGATCGTTCGCGGTCATCACCACCGGCACCTGCTGATAGCCCAGCGCTCTTACCTGGCGCAGTGCCTGCTCATCTTCCGTCAGGTCCACCAGCTGATAGTCAATTCCCTGTTTATCCAGTGCGCGGCATGTGGCGTTGCATTGAACACAATCTGGTTTTGTGAAAATAGTAATACGCATGATTCGTATTTACCCTTTGGTTTGAAAGAAGTTTATCGAAACGGTTATGTTGCCGGGCTTCTGCTTCCAACCGATCCTCGGCGCAGCCATTACGTGGTGGCGGCTACGGTTTAAATACTAGATGTAGGTATTTTAAATTTCAACCATACAATATATAGGAAATAGGCTGAATTTTTTCGCAGCGGGGTTCAGCCCAGACGCCGCAAGGGAAAAAGAGAAATCAAGAAAAAAATTTTCTTTCTCCGATGGGAAAATGCGCGTGTTTTTCGGCGTGATTTTGTGCAATTCAGGCGCGGATGAGGAAAAAGGGAGCCGCGCTCCCTTTACCTATTATGATCACAAGACCGGCAGGTTTCTGCCGTAATAAATTTCCTGCATCTCGTGATACAGTAAATCGGTGATGCGTTTACGTTCTTCAGCGCTCAAGGCGTTGGGATCGACGTTGAACAGGTAATGCTTCAGGTCGAAATCTTTCAGCAACATCTTGGTGTGAAACATATTTTCCTGATAAACGTTCACATCCATCAGATGATAGAGCGATTTCATGTCCGCCGACATAAAGTTCTGGATCGAGTTGATCTGATGGTCGATAAAGTGCTTTACGCCATTGATATCGCGGGTAAATCCGCGCACGCGGTAGTCAATGGTGACGATATCCGATTCCAACTGGTGGATAAGATAGTTCAGCGCTTTCAGCGGGGAGATAACGCCGCAGGTCGACACTTCAATATCGGCGCGGAAGGTACAGAGTCCGCTCTCGGGATGACTTTCCGGATAGGTGTGTACGCAAATATGACTTTTATCCAGATGGGCGACCACCGAGTTGGGCAACGGCCCCGGATGTTCGGAGTTGTCGACGTCACGAGGATCTATCGGCTCTTCACTGACCAGAATGGTCACGCTGGCGCCCTGCGGCTCATAGTCCTGACGGGCGATATTGAGAATGTTGGCGCCGATGATCGAGCAGGTTTCACTCAGGATCTCGGTCAGCCGGTTAGCGTTATACTGTTCATCAATATAGGCGATGTAACCGTCACGCTCATCGGCCGTTCTGGTGTAACAGATATCGTAGATACAAAAACTCAGGCTTTTGGTCAGATTATTAAAGCCGTGCAGTTTCAGCTTGTGCAATTTAAGTCACCCCCTTATGGATGCGGTAATCAGCGTGATGCGGATAGGGCATTCAGTAAATATTGCGGCAGTGCGAAGCTGCCGATATGAACGGCCGGATTATAGTAACGGCACTCGAGACCGGACGCGTTAACGCGCCGTTGTAGCGTCTCTAAACGGGTCTGGCGCAGCGCCGGATCGTTGCTGGCCCAGGCAAACGTCATGATGCCGCCGTAATAGGTCGGGATCGCCGCCTGATAAAACGTGACGTCGCTGAAATAGCGGCTCAGTTTGTTATGGCTGTTGACGGCCTCGTCTTGTTGCAGAAAGCAGACGCCGTTCTGGGCGACGAAAATGCCGCCTTCATTCAGGCAGCGGGCGCAGCCCTGATAGAAATCGGAGGTGAACAGGCTCTCTCCCGGACCGATGGGGTCGGTGCAGTCGGAAATGATGACGTCGAATTTCTCGCTACATTGGTTAACGAAGTTGACTCCGTCGTCGATCACCAGACGAAAGCGCGGATCGTCGTAAGCGCCGGCATTATGATTGGGGAGATATTGGCGGCAGAACGCCACCACGCCGGCGTCGATTTCCACCATGGTGATTTGTTCAATATCGCGGTGACGGCTGACTTCCCGGAGTATGCCGCCGTCGCCGCCGCCGATAATCAGCACGCGCTTGGCCTGGCCGTGAGACAACAGGGGAATATGGGTCAGCATTTCGTGATAGATGAATTCATCACGTTCGGTGGTTTGCACCACGCCATCCAGCGCCATGACGCGGCCGAGCGCGGCATTTTCAAAAATGATCAGATCCTGATGATCCGTCTTTTCCTGGTATAGCACCCGGTCAATGGAAAAATACTGACCGAAGTCGGCATGCAGGGTTTCATACCAAATTTCTTTCTGGGCCATGTTCGGGCTTCCTCCGCGATAGCTGCCATGAAAATTGGCGCGCCATGATAGCTAACTCTTGCCGTGCTTGCACGGTCAAATTTCAGTCAGCGTGGAGGAAGGAAGCGATTATTTCGTGTAGGCGAGCAAACCGAGTGAGTTACGGGCCAGAGACTGACATTTTTTAGGCGTCGGGATGGCGATTTTACTCAGATCGCGATAGCTGTCCTCGCCGAGTTCGGTCATGTTATACGCGCCGTAATTGCTGAGATCCCAGCGATTTTGCTGGGCGAACGTCAACAGCGCCTGACGAATCTGCTCGTTGGGCAGGTCCTGATAGCCGCAGTTGTTTTTCAGATAAACGAAAACAGCCGTTAAATCGGCGAGGTCTTCCGCTTCAAATTCATTGAGTGCCTTACTGGCGGAGGAGAAGCTCATCAGACTCAGCAGGAGCAGCACCAGCGCGGGGTTTTTCATGGTTAAACTCATTTCGATTATTGTCAGAAGACGTTATCACAATTGTAGATCACCTGACTAAATTTTCTTGTTTTCCACCTGACATCGCACCGGTACGCGTATGTTGGCGGTTGAAGTCTTTACCTCCGTGGAAACTTGAAGCGGACAGTATCGATCGTCGCGCACGATTGGCGCGACGTGTCGGCAGGCATTGAAACGGGTTGATGAGGTTAAGTTTGATCTGTAAATAATCCTCTGATATTCAGGTAATAGAATAAATTGATGTCCGGCAGACATCGCATTGTTTATTATTCCGGGCATTTTTACAGGTGGTACGGCATAAACGTGGCGAGTTATCGTGGTTTGGGTATCCGGCGCTGGCGCGCGGGGAGTTGGCTATGCGCAGGATTGTTACTGTTGCCGATAGCCGTCATCTTTTTTCAGGCTTTTTTCGCCGGCGGCGCGGGTTTTATCCCTCTCTGGCGGAGTGTCTTGCCGACCTACCTTCTTAACTCGCTGGGGGTGGTGGTCGGGACGGTATCGCTGAGTCTGGCGTTCGGCTTGCCCGCCGCCTGGCTGATGACGAGCTATCGTTTCCCCGGCCAGCGGCTGCTGCGGTGGATGTTGTGCCTGCCGCTGGCGGTGCCGCCGTATTTGGCGGCCTATATCTATGCCGACCTGTTGGACGATGCCGGGCCGGTGCGGAGATGGCTGCGCCAGGCGTTTTCCCCGCATAGCGCCGTCGATGACTGGTTTCCGCCCATTCGTTCGTCCGGCGGCGCCTGCATGATTCTGGCGCTGACGCTCTATCCGTACGTGTATCTGCTGGCGCGTAAAGCGCTGCTGGAACTGCCGGCCGCATTGACGCACTCTGCCCGCCTGCTGAATCACTCACCCGACGGCATCTTGCGGCGCGTCACCTTGCCGCTCATCTGGCCGGCGGTCGCCGTCGGCGCATTGCTGGCGGCGGCGGAAGCGCTGGGGGATTTCGGCGCCGTTTCTTACCTGGCGCCGGCCACGTTGACCACTGCGGTCTACGACGCCTGGTTGGGGAATGGCGATCGGGGGACGGCCATGCGGATTTCCGCCATCATGTTGCCGTTGGTCTTTTTGATCGTGACGGCCGCGTTTTACAGTCGACGCCGCCAGATGCTTTATCAAAAAAATCCGGAGCAGGCGCGGGACAACGTCCCGGCCTTGTCCGGCATAAAGAATATACTGGCGCAGGGATACTGCTGGGGACTTATTCTGTTGGCGGCCGGTATCCCTTATATGATGTTGATCAATTGGAGCTTTCGCTATTTTACGCACGCCTGGAGCGCGGTTTTTTTTCATTATGCGTTGAATAGCGTGCTGCTCTCCGCGCTGGCCGCCGGCATAACGCTGCTGGTCTCGCTGCTGCTGGTGTTTTATTCGCGTCTCGGCGGTCGGCCTTCAACGGAGACGATGCTGGGTCTTGCCGGTCTCGGGTATGCGGTACCCGGCACGGCGTTGGCGATCGGGTTATTGATTCCGCTTGCCGCGTTCGATCGCGGCGTGAATGCGCTGGCCGGCATGCTATCGCTGCCGTTGCCCGGTCTGTTGTTGTCCGGCTCGATCGTGGCGTTGGTCTTCGCCTACAGCGTCCGTTTCTGCGCCATGATGATCGTCAGTATTGATGGCGGCATGGCGAAAATTCCCGGCTCGCTGGATATGGCGAGTCGGATGCTGCAAGGTACGCCGGGACGGATGTTTAAGCGCGTACACTGGCCTTTGCTGCGGCGGAGCGTACTGACGGGTACGTTGCTGGTGTTTATTGAAAGTATGCAAGAGCTGAACGCCTCCTTGCTGCTGCGCCCGTTGCATTTCGACACGCTGGCGACCTATGTGTTTACCTTCGTCGCTGACGAGCAGTTGGAGCAGGCGGCGTTGCCCGCATTGATGCTGGTGCTGGTCGGGCTGGTTCCTGTGATTTGGCTGAATGCCGTATTGGAAAATAAAAGATGATCGACTCGCCCGCTATATTGACCATTGAGCATGTGACCTGTCGCGACCCGCAACATGAGGGGCTGAACACGGTTTCCCTGTCGCTGCGCGAACAGGAGATTGTCTGTCTCCTGGGCGCCGGCGGCAGCGGCAAAACCACGTTGTTAAAAGCCGTGGCCGGATTGATTCCCCTCGCCGAAGGAAGGATAGCGCTGTCGGAACAGATCATCAGCGACGGGCAGACGCTGGCGCCGCCTGAGCGGCGTCAGGCGGGGATGATCTTTCAGGACGCGGCTTTGTTCCCTCATTTGACGGCGGCGGAAAATATCGCTTTTGGCTTGTACGGCCAGCCGCAGGAGGTTATCGCAACGGCGGTTGCCGAGATGATCGCGTTGCTCAAGCTGGCAGGATTGGAAGCGCGTTATCCGCATGAACTGACCGGCGAACAGCAACAACGGACGGCGATTGCCAGGGCATTAGCCTGTAAGCCGAAGATCCTGTTGTTGGACGAACCGTTTTCCCATATTGATAGCCCGGCCCGTTATTATCTGATTGCTGAACTGCGCCTGATACTCAAACAACTGCCGGTCATGACGATATTGGCGACCCACGATAAGGATGAGGCGTTCGCGTTTGCCGATAGGCTGGCGGTGATGGATAACGGCGGCATTGTGCAGGAAGGCTATCCGGCAACCTTATATCAGCGGCCGAACAGCCGTTTTGTGGCGGATTACCTGGGCAGCAGCAACTACCTGCCGGTCACGATTCTGAGCGATCATCAGTGGCACAGTCTTTTTGGCGATCACACCGCCCCGCATGCGCATGGGCAAGCCATCGATTCTCGCTGTGATTGGCTGATTCGGCCGCATGATATCGCCTTGGCGCTGGATCCCGACGGCGCGGCGGAGATTGAAGATCGCATCTTCATGGGGTCGTCCAACCACTATCGCATCAGGCTGGATGAACAGGTTATACAGGTGCAAAGCCGCATCGGGTTCGAGCCGGGGCAACGGGTCAGGCTGAGCATAAAGAGCGAACAACCTATTCTGTTTCCCGGCTCATAGCCACATGCTTGTCTTTATAATCCGGCGGGTTTGGGAACCTCAATATATTCGCCGTTGATATTCCGTTTGTAGTAGCTCCCGTCTTTGACATAGAAACGTTCGCCGTTTATGTCCAGCACGGTGATGCCGTTGCGGGTCGTCGCGACGGCGTCGCCGGGAGGCGCTTCAACAACCACGTACTGGTCGTGCTGGCGCTGGTAGAAAATGCCGTTCAGCACATAATAGGTTAGTCCGGCGATAAGCACGGTTTCCACGCCGGAAGGCAATCTGTCGAAGGCCGCGCCGGGAGCCGGCCCCCAACCGCCTGGCCCCGGCCCGCCGAATCCGCCGCCAGGACCACCGGGGCCGCCGGGGCCGGGGTGCGCCATCGTACTCACCGGCAGTAGCAGACTTAATGCCACAAGCATCGTCAGTGATTTTTTCATACCGTACTCCGTATCGCTCTTGTTTCAACAGATTTCAATCTTGTCTGTTCCGCAAACGGGTGAAAATTATTTATTGGCAGCCTGCTCCGGCGCGATAGGGGGCTCGGGCGGCAGCTCTCTTACCATGACTCTGACTTCGTAGTTTTTATCCGCCCCCTTCGGCGCATTGGCGACCAGCTTATTCAACGCTTCGTCGGGATGACGCGTCTGAAGAGACGCCTCATACAGCGGCGCCGGCGGCGGCGGTAAGCCCGGCCCGGCATGGGGAAACTGCGCCAGCGGCGCCGGTTGCCGGGGGATTACGCTCTGCGGATTCGCGCCGTCAGGTTTGCCCGCGTCAGGCGCGGCCCAGGCCGAGGCTCCGGACAGCGCCAGCATCAGCGCGGCGACGCCGGATAACGTGGTCAGTTTTTTCATACAACCTCCGATAATTGGGTCTTTCGTCAGCTATAAGAAACGCAATCAGGCGACGCTGCAATGCGCTTTACGCAGATTTATTCTGCGATAACGCAATCTTGTATATTCGTTAACAATTATGAGCATTACCGGCTTCAGTAGCGGAAAAACCACTGGGCCGGCGGTCGCATAATCGATATGCCGACAGGGCGCATCACAGCGCCTTCACCGGAATGACCCAGGCGCTATCGTGTCGGGTAAAGCCCAGCCTGGGGTAGTAATCCACCGCTTGCGGCGCGGCGAGCAGAATGATTTTGCACTTCGGAGACAGTTGCTGCGCCGTGACCTGAATCAGTTTTTTCCCTATTCCCCGATGTTGCAGCGCTTCCGATACCGCCAGATCGGACAAATAACAGCAGAAATGGAAATCGGTAAC
Source organism: Brenneria sp. g21c3 (assembly GCF_040240345.1). NCBI lineage: Bacteria > Pseudomonadati > Pseudomonadota > Gammaproteobacteria > Enterobacterales > Pectobacteriaceae > Brenneria > Brenneria sp. g21c3. The sequence continues at coordinate 23,558 of NZ_JBEIAB010000014.1, forward strand.
GCTACGGGCAACGGCGACCAGCGTCTCGCCCTGCCAGGCGGAAACCAGCAGACTGGCGTTCTCCAGCATGCCTTCGATGGTCTCGCTATCGGACAGCGGACGACGCGCGCCCAAAGAGGTTTTGGTCAGCAGTTCGATAAATTGCCGGCTGGAAACCGGAACGTTTACTTTGTAATCAATCTCTGTTTCTTGTTGGCTCATGATAATTCCTGTCGGTAAAGATGGGGGATGGGGCTGGCCCCTGCTTTCTGGTATACTTCGCGCCCTTAGGCGCTATCCGTCTGCACTGGCGCATCGTCAATAATCAAATCCTGAACCCTATTGATGGTGCTGAATACCTTTATTCAAAGAGTTATGAGTATGATGAAACATACCGTAGAAGTCATGATTTCCGAACAGGAAGTCAGGACGCGCGTTACCGAATTGGGCCGGGAAATCAGCGAACACTATCGTGACAGCGGCAGCGATATGGTGTTGGTCGGTTTATTGCGAGGTTCATTCATTTTTATGGCCGATTTGTGCCGGGCGATCGATGTTTCACACGAAGTCGATTTCATGACGGCCTCCAGCTACGGCAGCGGTATGAGCACCACCCGCGACGTGAAGATCCTGAAAGATCTGGATGAGGATATCCGCGGTAAGGATGTTCTGATCGTCGAAGATATTATCGATTCCGGTAATACGCTGAGCAAAGTGCGGGAAATCCTGCAACTGCGTTCACCGAAATCGCTGGCCATCTGCACCCTGCTGGACAAGCCGCAACGTCGGGAAGTGGATGTGCAGGTCGAATGGGTCGGATTTGCGATCCCGGATGAGTTCGTCGTCGGCTATGGAATTGACTACGCGCAGCACTACCGTCACTTGCCTTATGTCGGCAAGGTTATTCCGCAGGAATAAATGGACTTAATGACGCCCGGCGCCGGGCGTCATTAGCGCTCAGGAGAGAGAGGACATCGCGCGACGATAGCGTTGTTCCAGCGTTTCCCGACTGGTGGCGCTGATTTCCAGATCGCGCAGTCGTCCGTCCTGAATACCATAAACCCATCCATGGATTGTCACCTTCTGGCCGCGTTTCCAGGCCGACTGCATCACGGTAGAATGACCGAGGTTGTAAACCTGCTCGATCACGTTGATTTCACACAGCGTATTCAACCGCTGTTCCGGGGGTAATTCTCCCAGCAGCGAGCTATGCTTGTACCACAAATCACGGATGTGCAGCAGCCAGTTATTGATTAAGCCCAATTCCGGGTTTTCCACCGCAGCCTGTACGCCGCCGCAGCCGTAGTGGCCGCAGATGATGATATGTTCGACTTCCAGAACTTCAACGGCGTACTGCACCACGGAAAGACAGTTCAGATCGGTATGGATCACCAGATTGGCGACGTTGCGATGCACAAATAATTCGCCCGGCTCCAGGCTGGTCAGACTTTCTGCCGGCACCCGGCTGTCCGAACAGCCGATCCACAAAAAACGGGGGCGTTGCGCCAGCGACAGTCGTTCAAAATAACCGGGGTCTTCTTCCACCATCGTTGTCGACCAGCGTTGGTTATTGGCGATGAGCGTTTCGATTTCTTTCATGAAAGTAAATGACCTGTAACAAACAAATAGCAGAGAGGTAATATAGGACAACAATCGCCGTTTGAAAAACGATAGTTGAAGAATTGAAACTGTAGAACTTACTGATAATAAGGCAACGCATTTTTTATGACATATGCATTGGAACTGTCGCAGTTAACCAAAACCTATTCAGGAGGCGTCAGGGCGCTGCGCGGCATCGATCTTCGCGTCGAGGCGGGCGATTTCTACGCGCTGTTGGGACCGAACGGCGCAGGGAAGTCCACCACCATCGGCATTATCAGCTCCCTCGTCAATAAAACCGCCGGCAAGGTCAGGGTGTTTGGTTACGATCTTGAGCAGGATGTGGTTAACGCGAAGCGTCAATTGGGGCTGGTGCCGCAAGAATTTAACTTTAATCCGTTTGAAACCGTCTTGCAGATCGTGGTCAATCAGGCGGGATATTACGGCGTCAAGCGTCAGGACGCGCAGCAACGGGCGGAAAAATACCTGAAACAGCTGGATTTATGGGGAAAACGCGACGAACGCGCGCGTATGTTGTCCGGCGGCATGAAGCGGCGTCTGATGATTGCGCGCGCGCTGATGCATGAGCCGAAATTACTGATTCTCGATGAACCCACCGCCGGGGTGGATATCGAACTGCGCCGCTCCATGTGGGGATTTCTGAAAGAGCTCAACGCGCAGGGAACCACGATTATTCTGACCACCCACTATCTGGAAGAAGCAGAGATGCTATGCCGCAACATCGGCATTATCCAGAATGGCGAACTGGTGGAAAATACCTCCATGAAGCACCTGCTTTCCAAACTTAAATCAGAAACCTTTATTTTCGATCTGGCGCTCAAGAGCCCGCTGCCGAAACTTGACGGGTATAAGCATCGTTTGCTGGATACCTCCACGCTGGAGGTCGAAGTGATGCGCGAACAGGGGTTGAACGGCGTATTCAGCCAGCTCAGCGCGCAGGGCATTCAGGTGTTGAGTATGCGCAACAAGGCCAACCGGTTGGAAGAGCTGTTCGTCGCTCTGGTTAATGGTAATGGAGAAAAAGCATGATGCGTTTGTATTGGGTGGCGTTGCAGAGCCTGTGGATTAAAGAGGTGCATCGTTTCGGCCGTATCTGGATACAGACGCTGGTCCCGCCGGTTATCACCATGACGTTGTATTTCATCATCTTCGGCAATCTAATCGGTTCACGCATTGGCGATATGCACGGTTTTGATTATATGCAGTTTATCGTCCCCGGACTGATTATGATGTCGGTGATCACCAATGCGTATGCCAACGTGGCGTCGTCCTTTTTTAGCGCGAAATTTCAGCGCAATATTGAAGAACTGCTGGTGGCGCCGGTGCCGACGCACGTGGTGATCGCCGGTTATGTCGGGGGCGGCGTCGCGCGCGGGATTTGCGTCGGGGTGCTGGTCACGGCGGTATCGCTGTTTTTCGTCCCCCTGCATGTTCATGCCTGGTGGATTATCGTAGTGACGCTGTTGCTGACGGCGGTGTTGTTCTCGCTGGCGGGGTTGTTGAACGCGGTGTTTGCCAAAAGCTTTGATGACATCAGCTTAATCCCCACCTTTGTGCTGACGCCGCTAACCTATCTGGGCGGCGTATTTTATTCGCTGGCGCTGTTGCCGCCGTTCTGGCAGTCGGTATCGAAGCTGAATCCCATTGTGTATATGATCAGCGGCTTTCGCTATGGTTTCCTCGGCATTCAGGATGTGCCGCTGGCGTTCACCATGTCGGTATTGATCGCCTTTATCGCGGCGTTTTACCTGCTGGCATGGTGGCTGATTGAGAACGGCCGCGGCTTGCGTAGCTGAGTTCCGCCAATCCGCCGGGGGGATGGATTTACCATGCCGCCCGGCGGATCGTTTATGAAAACGCCGGCGCGCGATAGTGGGCTTGCCGATCCAGCGCGCGGGCAAAGTCGCTGAGCGAGGCGGTCAGGCGGGCTTCCAGCGACGCGCTTAACAGCGGCGTGTGGTCGTAGTGGGTAATCTGACTGTCCTCGGCGAAGACGCCGTGCAATATTTCCTGCGCTTTCAGCGCATTCAGCACCGGCTTCAGAGCGTAATCCAGCGCCAGCATATGGTTGGACGATCCGCCGCTGGCCAGCGGCAAAATCACTTTATTTTCAAACGCCCGCTCCGGCAGCAGATCAAGCAGGGTTTTCAGCGCCCCGGTGAAAGAGGCTTTGTATACCGGCGTGCTGATAATCACCCCGTCGGCGGCGGCCAACTGGTCGATAAAAACCTTTAGTCCGGGGCTGTCGAATTTGGCGTACAGCAGATCTTCCGGATTAAAATTAAATAGGTTCCAGGGAATCACGTTAATACCCTTTTCTTCAAGCCAGCGTTGGGAAAACGTCAGCAGCGCGCTTGAGCGGGAAGGAATACGCGGACTGCCGGCCAGGGTGATAACGTTCATTCTATCTCCTAAAGATGACATCATGTCGAAGAACGGCCGTAAGCCGCTCTCTACTCATTAACGTGGTTTACAGATGGTTAACTAATCTATACCCGCGTGATAACAGGAGAAATATGATTTCCGGCTGTTGATATTCGTAATCCGCAAATAGCGGATAATCCCCCCGACGGCGCTGAGGGATCCCCACAAAAATACCTTGTTTGTATCTTTGTATTTAACGTTTTCATATTAAATACAAATTCAGTGTTTAAGCCATTCACCCCATGGCGTAAGAAATTACGCTGAGGTGGACGACCCCGCGAATGAGCAGCATGGATGCTGCTCAAGCCAGTGCCGCGTCGGACAAAAACGCCGGGAGCGTTTTTGAACAGCGCTTGCGCTGGCCCGGTAGGGCGAGTCTCAGGGATGAGACGAGTATTCCGTCACTGGCGGTTCGGAAAAGGGGGCGACCGCCGAAGGGACCGCGCCAGCGGCGTGATTTCAGCCACAAGCCCGGGTCCGTAGGGTGGTGGCGTTTGAACCACCCTGCGTCGGGCGCGTGCTACGACATAGCAGAGAAACGGCGGCTTTATCGCGCACGAAATATTCTCCGATGTGGCATATTCCAATTTATGGGGATCTCTCAGCCCGGCGGCGCTTAATATCGCCCGGCGCTATGTTCCGCATATAGCGGCGCCGGCGGCGACGGCGAACCGGTGCGCCAAATGGCGTCGCGAATATTGATGGCGCGCGGCAGCAATCCCAGGGCGAAAAAACGATCGGCGATGATTTGCTGCTCGCGAATAACGTGGGTATTCATAAAGCGCGGCTTATTGCTGCGGCGCGACAGGGCCAGTTCCAGCGTGGCGCGCGGCAGGCCCAGCTCGGCCGCAAGCAGGGCGGTGGCTTCCGCTCGCTGGTTGTCGATGTAATTGCCGGTTTTCTGCAATGCCGCGAACAATTGTTGCAGGATATCCTCGGATCGTTCGGAAAACTGGCGCTGGGCCAGATAGAACTGCTGGTTCTGCACCCGCTGGCGGCCGTCCGCCAGCACCCGCAGATCGCCGTTGCGCTCGGCGTCGCTCAGCAGCGGATCCCATAACAGCCAGGCGTCCACCGCCTGATAGTCGCTGGGCGCCAACGGATATTTCGGCGGGGCGTAGATAATACGCACGTCCTGCAAGGTCAGCGCGTGTTCATCGAGCAGTTGCAGCAACAGGTAATGCACATTGGAGCCTTTGTTGACGGCGATGCGCTTGCCGCGCAGTTCGGCGACGCTGGCGATGGGGCTGTCCCGGGCCACCAGCAAGGCCACGCTCTGCGGCGCCGGCGGCTCGTAGGCGACATACACCAGCGGGCAACCCTGGGACTGGGCGAAAATCGGCGGTACTTCGCCGGTGGTGCCGAAATCGATCTCGTCGCTGTGCAAGGCATGCAGCAACTGCGGCCCCGCCGGGAATTCGCTCCACGACACATTGATGCCCTGACCGGCGAACAGCGACTCCAGACTTTGCCGCGCCTTAAGCACCCCCAGATTGCCGAATTTCTGATAGCCGATGCGCAGCTCCCGATCGAGCGATGGCCCGGCGGCGCAGCGCCGCGGCCAGTTCAGGCTCGACGCCGAACGCCGCCGCGGCTTGACCAGCCCCTGATGCGCCAAATGGGTACGCAGGGTATTGCGGCTGATCCCCAGCATGGCCGCGGTCTGTATCTGGTTGCCGTTGCAGATGTCGAAAGCATTGCGCACCAGCGATTGGGTCACCCGCTGAAAAATCTGTCCGGCGTCGCTCTGTAGGTGCTGGCGGATAAAGCGGTCCAGTTCTTCCGTCTCCGTCGCGGCGGGGATTTCCGTGGTGCTGGTCAGGCGCAGTTGCCGGGGCGTGATCACCGATTCTTTGCTCAGCAGCACCGCATTGTGCAGGGTATTTTCCAACTCGCGGATATTTCCCGGCCACGGGTAATCCATCAGCAGTTGATGCGCCTCCGCGGAGAGCTGAAGCAGCGGCCGCCCCAGCCGATGAGCGTACAGCGTGAGGAAATGTTCCGCCAGCAGCGGAATGTCCTCCCGGCGCTGGCGCAGCGGCGGCAGGGTGACGGCCGCGACGTTAAGCCGATAGTAGAGATCTTCGCGGAAGCGTTTTTCGCGGATGGCGTGCGCCAAATCCACATGGGTGGCGGCAATCACCCGCACGTTGACCTTGATGGGCCGACGCGAACCGACGCGGGTGATCTCCCTCTCCTGCAACACCCGCAGCAATTTCACCTGAAGCGACAGGCTAAGTTCGCCGATTTCATCCAGCAGTAAGGTGCCGCCCTCGGCGGCTTCGAACCATCCCTGATGGGTTTCGGTCGCGCCGGTGAACGCGCCTTTCTGATGGCCGAACAGTTCCGCTTCGGCCAGGCTTTCATTCAGCGCGCCGCAGTTGACGGCCAGAAAAGGCTGCTGGCGGCGCGGACTGTTATGGTGCAAATAGCGGGCGACCACCTCTTTCCCGGTGCCGGTTTCACCAATGATCAGCACGGTGGCATCGGTGGGCGCCAGTTGATCCAGTACGTTCTGAAACGCGATGGAAGCGGGATCGATCAGCACTGGTTTGTCCGAAGAGAAGGGGCGTCGGTTATGCATAAGTAGCTCCGTGGTTACGGCGGTGTGAAAATCCTATCCGAGTCGCCGGTAAAGGGCGAGAGCCCTAAAGAGGCAAAATGCTGCTTTTGCAGCAGTGAGGGTCAAGGCGCTGTTGCATATGCAACAGCAACGGCATGACGGTGATTTTTTTAATTTATTGATTTTTATATTTTTTATTCGTTTTTAATCTTGGCATGCATTGTGCTGACATCGTTTATAACGAAAGGCGGTTTTTCTATCTACATATAAGACATATTGTTATATAGGAAATGCATAATGAGCCAGGCGCAGCAACAAGCTATCAACGTTTTTTGGTTTTTGCCCACCCACGGCGACGGCCGCTATCTGGGAACCACGGAAGGCGGACGCGCGGTGGATCTGCCCTATCTGCAACAGGTGGCGCTGGCCGCCGACAACCTCGGCTATTACGGCGTGCTGATCCCGACCGGCAAAAGCTGCGAGGATTCGTGGCTGATCGCTTCGGCGCTGGCGCCGATTACCCGTCGCCTGCGTTATCTGGTGGCGGTGCGTCCGGGATTGCAGCCGCCGTCGCTGGCGGCGCGTATGGCCGCCACGCTGGATCGCTTATCCGCGGGCCGCCTGCTGATTAACGTGGTGACCGGCGGCGATCCGGTGGAAAACCGCGGCGACGGCATTTTTCTCAGTCACGCCGAACGCTATGAGGTGACGCAGGAGTTCCTCACCGTCTATTCACGCTTGCTCAAAGGGGAGAAGGTCGACTTCACCGGCAAACATATCCGCGTCGAGGGGGCGGAGATTCTGTTTCCGCCGGTGCAGGAGAACGGCCCGCCGCTCTATTTCGGCGGATCTTCCCCGGAAGCGATCGACGTCGCCGCCAATCAGATCGACAGCTACCTCACCTGGGGAGAGCCGGTCGAGCAGGTGGCGGAGAAACTGGCGCGGGTGCGCCGGCGGGCGGCCGCAGCGGGACGCACGCTAAGCTACGGCATCCGTCTGCATGTGATCGTGCGTGAAACCGAGGAGGAAGCCTGGGCGGCGGCGGACCGGCTGATCGCCCATCTTGACGAGGAGACCATCGCCAGCGCGCAGAAAATCTTCGCCCGCATGGACTCCACCGGACAACAGCGCATGAGCGCTCTGCACGGCGGTTCGCGCGACAGTCTGCGCATCGGCCCCAATCTCTGGGCCGGGGTGGGACTGGTGCGCGGCGGCGCCGGCACCGCGCTGGTGGGCAATCCGCAGCAGGTGGCCGAACGCATCCGCGAATATCAGGCGCTGGGTATCGAGAACTTTATTTTTTCCGGCTATCCGCACCTGGAGGAAGCGCACCGCTTTGCCGAACTGGTGATGCCGCTGCTGCCGGTCTCCGAAGCGGCGGAGCGTCAGGCGCGTCAGGTGAATACCGGGCCGTTCGGCGAAACCATCGGCGGCGATAAACGGCCGGTTAACAAACAGGCCGGCGCGCGTTGAGCGCCGGCGTCATGGAGAGGGAAGAGCGCATGACTAAACGGCGGATAGTGATTGTCGGCGGCGGCTATACCGGTACGGCGGTGGCGATTCATCTGGCGCGCGCCGCCCGGCCGGAGCTGGAGATAACCGTGGTGGAGCCGCGCGCGCAGGTGGGGCAGGGCGTGGCCTATTCCAGCGCCGACGCGGCGCACCGTATCAACGTGCCGGCGGAAAGGATGTGGCTGTCGCGCGCCGAGCAAGACAGTTTCGAGCGCTGGTTCGAGGAAACCGGCGGCCTGCGCGACGACCCCGACGCGCGCTGGCGGGACGGCAAAATCTACCCGCGGCGCGGCGTGTTCGGCCGCTACATGGCGGAGAAATTCGCCCAGGCGGCGGGCGGGAATTTGCGTCATCTGCAAGACCGCGCCGTTGACTGGCGGGACGGATTCATCGTCACGGAACAGGGCGTCAGGCTGAAAGCCGATGGCGTGGCGCTGGCCGTCAGTCATCCGCAGCCGTCGCTGCCGAGTCCGCTGGCGCAGGTACGTCATCCCGGACTGATCGCCGACCCCTGGCGTCACGACGCGCTGGATGCGGTGGCGGAGAACGATCGGGTGGCGATTATCGGCAGCGGTTTAACCATGGCCGACGTGGTGGCGTCGTTGCAACGGCGGGGGCATCGCGGCGCCATCGTGGCGTTTTCCCGCCGCGGCCTGCTGTCCCGCCCCAACGTCGGCGGCGACTTTCCCGACTGGACGCTGGAGATATCGCCGGCGCAGGCCGCCACGCCGCGCGCGCTGCTGAGGCTCATCCGCCAGGAAGTTCAGCGCGCCGCCCTCCAGCGGCAGCCCTGGCAAAAGGTGCTGGATGAGATTCGCGTCAACGGGCAACAGCTATGGCAGCAGTGGCCGCAGGCCGAGCAGCGGCGTTTCCTGCGCCACCTGCGCGCCTACTGGGACGTACACCGTTACCGCGTCGCTCCGCAGGTCAGCGCGCTGTTGGCGCAACAGCGCGCGCAGGGCAGCCTGCGGGTGCTGGCCGCCCGGCTGCAACAGGCGTCGGTGGGCGACGATAACGCCATCGCGCTGCAACTGCGAAAACGCGGCGGCGGCGCGGAAACCCTGCATGTCGACCGGCTGGTCGTCACCACCGGCCCGGCCCACGGTACGCTGCTGGAGAGCAATCCGCTGTTCCGGGCGCTGGCTCAACGCGGCGAGCTGCGCGCCGACCCGCTCGGGCTGGGGCTGCTGGTCGATGAGCACAGTCGGGTTATTGACCGGCACGGCCGGGCGAATCCGCGCCTGCTGGTGGCCGGCCCCGCGGCACGCGGGCGTTTTGGCGAACTGATCGGTTTGCCGCAGGTCGCCGACCACGCCGAGGCCATCGCCCACCAACTGCTGGCCGCCGTCACTTCCGGCGACGCGCAGCGATGTCCCGCGCCATCCTGAATCTTCTCTACTGAGTTAACCCGATAACAATAACCCGGCCAAGACAGGGCACCGGTCCGGGATCGCTATGGAGAAAACTATGTCATCGCAACGTGAAATCCGGCTTAACGCCTTTGATATGAACTGCGTCGGTCATCAGTCGCCCGGCCTGTGGGCGCACCCGCGCGACCGTTCCTGGCAGTACAAGGATCTGGAATACTGGACCGATCTGGCGCGCCTGCTGGAGCGGGGCAAGTTCGACGGTCTGTTTATCGCCGACGTGCTGGGGATTTACGATGTGCTGAACGGCAACGGCGACGCGGCCATCCGCCAGGCGACGCAGGTGCCGGTCAACGATCCGCTGGCGCTGATCACCCCGATGGCGCTGGTCACCGAGCATCTGGGCTTCGGGCTGACCGCCTCGCTCTCTTTTGAGCATCCGTATCCCTTCGCCCGCCGGCTCTCCACCCTCGACCACCTGACCAAAGGGCGGGTCGGCTGGAATATCGTCACCTCCTATCTGGAAAGCGGCGCGCGCAATATCGGCCAGCAGAGCCAGACCGACCACGATGCGCGCTACGACTACGCCGACGAGTATCTGGAGGTGGTGTACAAACTGCTGGAAGGCAGTTGGGAAGAGGGGGCTGTTCTGCGCGATCGCCAGCGGCGCATTTTCAGCGATCCGAGCAAAATTCATCCGATCAACCATCAGGGCAACTTCTTTCAGGTGCCGGGCATTCATCTGTGCGAACCGTCGCCGCAGCGGACGCCGGTGCTGTATCAGGCCGGCGCCTCCAGCCGCGGTAAACAGTTCGCCGCGCAGCACGCCGAGTGCGTGTTCGTCGCCTCGCCCTCCCGCGTGCTGCTGAAAAAGACGGTGGCGGATATTCGCCGCCGCGCCGTCGAAGCCGGGCGCGATCCCTACGACATCAAAATTTTTAATTTGCAAACCGTGATTGTCGGCGAGACGGACAAGGAAGCGCAGGACAAATGGCGGGAATATAAGTCCTGGGTGAGCTATGAAGGCGCGCTGGCGCTGCTTTCCGGCTGGACGGGCATCGATTTCGGGCAATACCGGCCGGATCAGGTGCTCAAGCATCTGCATACCAACGCCATCCAGTCGGCGGTGGAAAACTTCTCCACCGCCGATCCCCATCGCCAGTGGACGGTGCAGGGGCTGGCGGATTGGGTAGGGATCGGCGGCTTCGGCCCGCTGCTGGTCGGCGGCGCGGCGACGGTGGCCGACGAGTTGCAGTCCTGGGTGGAGGAGACCGACGTCGACGGCTTCAATCTGGCCTATGCGGTCACCCATGAGACCTTCAGCGACGTGGTGGAATTGTTAGTTCCCGAGCTACAGCGCCGGGGGGTATTCAAACGCGACTATGCGCCCGGCACCCTGCGGGAAAAACTGTTCGGACAGGGGCCGCGTCTCGCCGCGCCGCATCCGGGGGCCGCCTACCGGCGCGGGCCGGCGCTCAACCCGACGGAACAACCGGTGGGAGAGCGGCAGCCATGATCGATATTTCGCAACTGCATAAACAGTATCGCGGGCGCAACGGCGAGAGCGTCGAGGTGCTGAAAGGCGTGTCGTTGCAGGTGCCGGCCGGATCGATTACCGCGGTGGTCGGCCCCAGCGGCGCCGGAAAATCGACGCTGGCCAAATGCATCAGCCTGCTGGAGCGGCCGAGCAGCGGCAGCATTCAGGTCAACGGACAGGATTTGTCGCGCCTGTCCGGCGAGGCGTTGCGCCGCGAACGGCGGGCCATCGGCACGGTATTTCAGTCATCGGCGCTGCTGCAACGCAAAACCGCGTGGCAAAACGTCGCGCTGCCGCTGGAGTATCTGGGGGTGATCCCGGCCGAAATCGAACAGCGCGTGGGCCATCTGCTGGAGAGCGTCGGGCTGAGCGATAAGGCGGCGAACTATCCGGCGCAGCTTTCCGGCGGCCAGCGCCAGCGCGTCGGCATCGCCCGGGCGCTGGCGCTCAACCCGTCGGTGCTGCTGGCCGACGAAGCCACTTCCGGTCTCGACCCGGCGTCGACGCGCGCCATTCTGACGCTGCTGAAACGGCTGCGCGACGAATTCGGCCTGTCGATTATTTTGATTACCCATGAGATGGAGGCGGTGCGCAACGCCGCCGATGCGGTAGCGGAACTGCGCGACGGCGCGATCGTGCAGCAAGGGGCGGTGCGGGATTTACTGGCCGCGCCGGATTCGCTGCTCGGAAGGCAACTGTTCCCGCTGGAGGCCGTCGACGCCCAGGGGGATCTGCTGCTGCACGTCACCTATTCCGCCCGGCAGCCGGTGGCCGCCGACTGGATCAGCCACATCAGCCAACTGCGGCAGTTGCGCATCGATCTGCTCGGCGGTCATATCGAACGCGTGGGCGGTCAACTGGCGGGCCGGCTGCAATTGGCGGTGCATTTTCAGGGCGCGCCGTTGGCGCCCGGGGCGCTGGTGGAACAGCTTAGCCACTATGGGGTTATCGCCCAGGTGGCGGGTGAGTCTGAAGCATGGCGGGAGGCGGTATGACGCAAACGGCAAGCAAGGTTATCAGCCAGGATACCCCCTGGGATCAGATTCATCACCTGATGCTGCCGGCCTATGGCGAAACCTGGCTGATGGTCGGCATCGTGATGCTGTTTGTGGTCGCCGTCGGCGGGGCGGTCGGGGTGGTGTTGTTCAACACCTCGACGCGCGGTCTGTTTCCCCGTCCGCTGGCGTATCGGACATTAAGCTGGCTGGTGAATATGGGGCGCTCGCTGCCGTTTCTGGTGCTGATGGCGGCGATTATACCCTTTACCTTCTGGCTGACCGGCACCACCATCGGCATCCCGGCGGCGGTGATCCCGATGATTGTCGCCGGCGTGCCGTTCTTCGGCCGGCTGGTGGAGAACGCCCTGAATGAGCTGCCGCCGGAGGTGACCGCGGTCGGGCTGGTGTCCGGCGGCTCCCACTGGCAGATCATTACCCGCGCCCAGTTGAGCGAGGCGCTGCCGGCGCTGGTCTCCGCCATCACCCTCAATCTGATTTCGATGATCGAATACTCGGCGATCGCCGGCACCATCGGCGCGGGCGGCATCGGCTATCTGGCGGTGGTGTACGGCTATCAGCGTTTCGATCATCACATCATGATCGCCACCATTGTGGCGCTGATCGTCACCATTCAATTGATTCAGTTTATCGGCGACCGGCTGGTTGCCGCACTACGTCATCCACAGGGAACGCATTCATCATGACCCATCAGACGACTTTCACATTACGTAAAAAACGACGCTGGCCGTGGTTGCTGGCGCTGGCGGTTGTCGCGGCCATCGCCGTCGGCGTCGGGTATTTCGCCCAGCAGAAGGCGCAGGCGGTGAATTTCGGCAGCACGCTGGAGGTGCATTTCGAACCGGCGATGGCCGGGGAGGAGCGGGTGATCCAGTTCGTCGCCGAGCATATCGCGCCGGACTACGGCCTGACGCTGATTGCCAGCGGCTTGCAGGACCCGGTGCAGGCCAACCGGGCGGTGGCGGAGGGGAAATACGCCGCCACCATTTACCAGCACCAGTGGTGGCTGAAACAGGTGGTGGACGCCAACGGATTCAAGCTGACCCCCACGCTGCCGGTGTTCCAGTGGGCGTTCGGCATCTATTCCGATCGTTATCGCTCCTTCGACGACCTGCCGGACGGCGCGGAAATCGTCATCCCCAACGACGGCGCCAATCAGGGGCAGGCGCTGTGGCTGTTGCAGCGGCTGAATGTGATCGGCCTCGATCCGGCGATAGAGCCGCGTACCGCCAAATTAAAAGATATCAGGGAGAATCCGCGCCGCTTTAGCTTTAAGGAACTGGATCTGCTCACCATGCCGCGCGCGTTGAATTCGGTGGACGCCGCCATTGGTTATGTTTCGCAATTCGACGCCGGCAAAGTGCCGCGTGAGAAAGGCATTTTATTTCCGCCGGCGCCGAAAACCTTCGCCTCGCAGTTAGTGATCGGCACCGATTATTTACATAACGAAAACATTATAAAACTGCAAAAAGCCTTTGCCGACGCAAGGGTGCAGCAGTGGTTAAGGGAAACCGACGATCCGCTGGTGCAAGGCGTATTGGTGCCGGTTTCCGCCGAGTGAGTCACCTGCATAAATAAACGATAGCTAGAGGGAATTATGAGTACATTAAATATCGATGATGGAATCGATCCATCGTTATCGGCGCCGGTGCGCTCGGCCGGCGATGTGGCGCGGCTGATTAACACCCGCACCGATAGCACCAGCTATGCGCGCATGATTGTGTTTTTGGCGCTGGGCGGAATATTTCTCGATGCCTACGACCTCACCACGCTCTCTTACGGTATTGACGATGTGGTGAAAGAGTTTTCGCTGACGCCGGTGGTCACCGGGCTGGTCACCTCGTCTATCATGATCGGCACCATTATCGGCAACCTGATTGGCGGCTGGCTGACCGATAAATACGGGCGCTACTCGGTATTTATGGCCGACATGCTGTTCTTCGTGGTGTCGGCGATCGCCGCGGGGCTGGCGCCGAACGTCTGGGTGTTGATCGGCGCGCGTTTCCTGATGGGGATCGGCGTCGGGATCGATCTGCCGGTGGCGATGGCCTATCTGGCGGAGTTTTCCAAATTCAGCGGCAAAGGCAACAAGGCCGCGCGTCTCGCCGCCTGGTGTCCGATGTGGTACGCCGCCTCATCCATGTGCTTTCTGATTATCTTCGGCCTCTATTTTCTGCTGCCCGCGGAGCATATGGACTGGCTGTGGCGCGCCTCGCTGCTGTTCGGCGCGGTGCCGGCGCTGCTGATTATCGCCGTGCGGCGCAAATTCATGAATGAATCGCCGCTGTGGGCGGCCAATCAGGGCGACCTGAAAAGCGCGGTGCGCATTCTGCGCGAGTCCTACGGCATCCAGGCCCATGAAGCGGAGCCGGATCGCCCGGTGGAGGAGAAGCCCAAGCCGCCCAAGGTCAGCTTCCGCGTGCTGTTTCAGAAACCGTACCGGGAACGCACCATCGTGGCGGGCGTGATGAACCTGTGTATCGCCTTCGAATATACCGCCATCGCCTTCTTCCTGCCTTCGATTCTGGCCCAGTTCCTCGGCGCCGGGGTATTTGAAACCATCTCCGCATCGCTGGGGCTGAACGCGCTGTTCGCCTTTACCGGCGGTTTGCTCGGCATGCGGCTGGCGTGGAAATTTCCGTCGCGCCACGTGGCGATCGCCGGTTTCGCGCTGCAATTCATCGCCCTGATTGCGCTGGCGTTGATTGGTCAGCCGCAGGCCACCATCGGCATCGTGCTGGCGGTCAGCATGCTGGCGCTGTGGCTGTTTGCCGAAGGCTTCGGGCCGGGGGCGCAGCTGATGATCTATCCGGCGCTCTCTTATCCTACGTCGATTCGCGCCACCGGCGTCGGCTTCAGCCGCTCGCTGTCGGGGATAGGCAGCGCGCTGGCGCTGTTCGTGTTGCCCATTTTGCAGGCGCGCTTCGGCACCGATATGTTCTGGCTGGTATCGCTCAGCGCCATTATCCCGATTATTTTCCTGCTGGCGGTGCGTCATGAACCGACCAAACAGGATATCGACGATGTAACTGATGAAAGGAGTGAAGCATGAGCGCAAATCCGCTGATTGCGACCGGCGCCGATTACGTCCGGCTGGCCGCCCGGTTTCGTCCGATATTTACCCGCATCGCCGCGGGCGCGCTGGAGCGGGAGCGTACGCGCCAACTGCCCGATGAGCCGCTGCGCTGGCTGAAGGAGGCCGGATTCGGCGCGGTGCGTATTCCCCAGGATCAAGGGGGCGACGGCGCCTCGCTGCCGCAGCTGTTCCAACTGCTGATTGAGCTGGCCGAGGCCGATCCCAACCTGCCGCAGGCGCTGCGCGGACATCTGGCCTTCGTCGAGGATCGTCTGAATGCGCCGGACAGCCCGGAGCGCGAGCGCTGGCTGCGCCGTTTCGTCGCCGGCGAGACCGTCGGCAGCGCCTGGAGCGAAATCGGCGCGGTGAAGCTGGGGGAGGTCAACACCCGGGTAACGCCCGCCGCCGACGGCTGGCGGTTGGACGGCGAGAAGTTTTACAGCACCGGCACGCTGTTTGCCGACTGGATTGACGTCTACGCCGAGCGCGCCGACAACGGCGGATCGGTGATTGCGCTGGTCAGCACCGCGCAGGCGGCGGTACAGCGCGACGACGACTGGGACGGTTTCGGCCAGCGCCTGACCGGCAGCGGCACCACCCGCTTTAAGCAGGCGCACGTGCAGGCCGAGCATGTGTATGATTTCGCCGATCGCTTCCGCTACCAGACCGCCTTTTATCAGCAGGTGCTGCTGGCGGTGCAGGCGGGCATCGGCAGGGCAGTGACCCGCGATGCGGCGCAGGGCGTCAGCCGGCGCAAGCGCATCTACAGCCACGGCAACGGCGATCTGGTTAAGGACGACGTACAGGTTCAGCAGGTGGTCGGGCAGATATCGGCCTGGTCCTACGCGGTGGAAGCCTCGGTTCTTCAGGCGGCGACATCGTTGCAGCGCGCCTACGAGGCGCACTTCAGCGGCGACGAGGCGCTGGAGCTGGAGGCGAATATCGCCGCCGAAGTCGACGCGGCCAAAGCCCAGGCTATCGCCACCGAGCTGATCCCCAAAGCGGCGACGGAGCTGTTTAACGCGCTGGGCGCCTCCGATACCCGCGCCGATAAGGCGCTGGATCGCCACTGGCGCAACGCGCGCACCGTGGCGTCGCATAATCCGGTCATTTATAAACTACGCAATATCGGCGCCTGGGAGATCAGCGCCACGCCGCCCACCTTTATCTGGCAGATCGGCAGCAGCCGTCGGGAGGAATAACCATCCATCGATGGTTGGGGGAGAACGACGCCCATTGCCTTCCTGCAATGGGAAGGCAATGGGGTTGGAAGCGGAAGGGCTTTTTACAGCCTGAGGCGGCATGTCGCCGCCTTTCTTCAGGCTACCTGCACCGGAATGGCTTTGGCCTGGCGCTGTAGCTCGTTGTCGCCGGCGAAATAAGCCACTTTGGGATGATGGTCTCTCGCCTGTTCGTCGGACATCTGCACATAGGAACAGATAATCAGTTTGTCGCCTACGCAGGCGCAGCGCGCGGCGGCGCCGTTGACCGAAATAATCCGCGAGCCTCGCTCGCCGGCGATCGCGTAGGTTGAGAAGCGTTGGCCGTTATCGACGTTATAGATATCAATCGCTTCGTATTCCAGTATGCCGGCCGCATCCATGAAATCCTGATCGATGGCGCAGGATCCTTCATAGTGCAAATCAGCCTGGGTCACTTTTACCCGATGCAGTTTACCCTGCAACATGGTGCGTATCATGGTTTATCACCTCGGTTCAAACAGTCAAATCGACCTGCTGGTTATCAATTAATCGCGCTTTACCCAACCAGGCGGCCATTAATACCACCGCGCGGGAACTGTCTACCGTCAGCGGCAGCAGCGTTTCGGCGTCGCGAATGAATAGCTCGTCCGGCGTGAATCCGGCTTGTCTCAGGGACACTTCAGCCTGCGCGATTAACTCGTCCAACTGACGATTGCCGTCAGCCAGTTGCGCCGCGAGGGTCGCCATGATCTGATTTAATTGCGGCGCTATCCGGCGCTGCTCAGGGCTGAGATAGCCGTTGCGCGAACTGAGGGCCAGCCCGTCTTTGGCGCGCACAATCGGCACGCCGATAATGCTGATGTCATAACCCATGTCGCTGACCAACTGACGGATTAACGCCAACTGCTGGTAATCTTTCTCGCCAAAGCAGGCCAGATCGGGTTGCACCATATTAAACAACTTGCTCACAATGGTTGCGACCCCGCGGAAATGACCGGGACGGCTGGCGCCTTCCAGCATATAGGAAAGGCCGGGGACTTCGACGAAGGTTTGTTCTTCCAGCCCGTGCGGATAGATATCCTCCGGCGCGGGGGCGAAAACCAGATCGACGCCGCGGCGGGTCAGCTTCTCGCAGTCTTCCTGCAAGGTTCGTGGATAGCCGGCTAAATCATCCGGTCGTTCAAACTGCATCGGATTGACAAAAATACTGACAATGACGATGTCGGCCCGTTCTCTGGCCTCATCAACCAACCTCATGTGTCCGTCGTGCAAGTTACCCATCGTGGGAACCAGGGCGATACGTTTCCCATCCTGGCGCCAGCGGCGGATTTCACGACGTAACAACAGAGGGGTTTCAATAATCAACACGTCTATACTCCTTAACGAACGCAGCGATATTAATAGAAAGCGTGCTCTTCGGCTGGATAAATGCCTTGTTCAACTTCCTGCACATAAAGACGCGCGGCTGCGCGTATATCGCCGCTTTGTGCTAAAAAATCCTTGGCGAATTTGGGTGTTTTCTCGCCTGTGATGCCTAATGCGTCATGCATGACCAAAATTTGTCCATCGGTAACGTTGCCTGCGCCGATGCCGATGACCGGAATGGCGAGGGCTTCCGTAATGCGTTTTGCCAGCGCGACCGGCACGCATTCCAGCACCAGCAACTGCGCGCCGGCCTGCTCTATGGCCAGGGCGTCATCAAACAGTTGATTGGCCGCCGCTTCATCCCGACCCTGAACTTTATAACCGCCGAAAATATTGACGGATTGAGGCGTCAGGCCCAAATGGCCGCAGACCGGAACCGCGCGATCCGTCAGCATCCGCACGGTAGGGGCCAGCCAGGCGCCCCCTTCCAGTTTCACCATGTTGGCGCCGGCGCGCATCAGTTTGGCCGCCTGATTACAGGCTTGTTCCGGCGTCGCGCAGCTCATAAACGGCATATCGGAAAGAATCAGCGCCAGCGGCGCGCCGCGGCGCACGCAGTGCGTGTGGTAAACCAGGTCGTCGATGGTGACGGGCAGGGTGGAATCATGCCCTTGCAATGTCATTCCCAGCGAGTCGCCAATCAGCATCACACGGATGCCTTGTTCAAAAAACAAACGAGCGAAACTGGCGTCGTAAGCCGTAATTGAAGCGAACTTCCGCTGCTCTTGTTTCCATCGGCGCAAGTGAGATAGGGTCGTCGGTTTCATGACAGCCTTCCTGATTCAATCAATAGGACAAAGAATAGAGGGAGATCATTCTAATGGATGCAGGCGGGCAGCGATAGCGATCAAGCGCCCACTTGGACGAACAGCGGTCAGTCGGCGTCGTTATGCCACAGCGTCAGGCCGTTGCGATCGATGCTTGTCAGAAGATGGGCAAGGGATTGTCCGTCGGGAAAAACCAGTTCAGGGGCGATCTCCGCCAGCGGATAGAGCATAAACTCGCGATTTTTCATGTCGTAATGCGGGACGGTGAGCCGCGCCGTGCGGATGACGTCGTTGCCGAACAGCAAAATATCCAGATCCAGCGTGCGCGGCCCCCAGCGATGCGCTTTACGCACCCGGCCCTGTTCCCGCTCAATGGCTTGCGTATGATCCAACAGTCGCTCGGCATCCAGACCGGTTTCCAGCGCCGCGACGGCGTTCAGGTAATCGGGCTGATCCTGCGGACCCAATGGCCGGCTGCGGTAAAAAGAGGAGCAGCCGACCAGACGGGTTTGCGGCAGGTTATCCAGCGCCGTCAGGGCCGCATGCGCCTGTTGTAAGGGTTGTGCGAGATTACTGCCCAGCGCCAGATAAACGCGCGTCATCAGGCTTTTTCTCTGTGTGCGGCCGCCGGTTTGCGCGATCGCCGCGGGCGAGAGCGACGGTGTGGCGTCGGGCCGTCATCCAGCGAGTGCAACATCGTCTGCTGACGCGGCGGCGCGGCGACCTGGAACTCTCCCCACCACTGCGCCAGACGCAGAAGATCCTGATGTTTTTCTATTTCAGCCCGCAGGCAAAGCAGATCGTAGGCCGCCCGGAATTTAGGGTGCTCCATCAGTTTGTAGGCGCGTTTACCCTGACGCCGCGACAGGCGCAGTTGCAATTGCCAGATGTCGCGGACTAATGACGTAATGCGTTTGGGGATCGCCAGCGAACGACATTGTTCATCCAGAATGTCATTCATCGCCAGCGAGAAGGCGTCGAAATAAGCCAGACCGCTTTCCTGCGTCAGTTTCTGCGCATGTTCAATCAGCGGATACCACAGCATGGCGGAGAACAGAAACGCCGGATTGACCCGCATATTGTTTTGCAGACGTTGGTCGGTGTTTTTCAGCACCTGTTCGAGCATCCGTTCCAGCGTGGTGTCGCCGGCTTCGGTAAAGTTACGGCTGATCAATGGGAACAGCGGTTGGAAAAGCTGGTATTCACACAGCATTTTGTAGGTCGGATGACCGTAACCCGTCTGTAGCAGCTTCAGCGACTCCTCAAACATCCGCGCCGCCGGGATATCGTGCAGCAGCGAGGCGAGGCGAGGGATCGGCTCCGCCGTTTCCGGGCTGATGGTCATATCCAGTTTGGCGGCGAAGCGAACGGCGCGCAGCATGCGTACGGGATCTTCGCGATAGCGGGTTTCCGGGTCGCCGATCATGCGGATCACGCCCTGACGCAGATCGTTCAGGCCGTTGGTGTAGTCTCGGACGGTGAAATCGGCAATGCTGTAATACAGGCTATTGATGGAGAAATCGCGGCGCTGCGCGTCCTCTTCAATGGAGCCGAAAATATTGTCGCGCAGCAGCATGCCGCTCTGGGCCTGCTGGGCGGAATTCTTCGCTTCGCTCTGTTCCTGATGCTGATCGTGGTGTCCGCGGAACGTGGCGACCTCGATCACCTCCGGCCCGAACATCACGTGAGCCAGACGGAAACGGCGGCCCACCAAACGACAGTTGCGGAACAGCTTGCGTACCTGATCGGGGGTTGCGCTGGTGGTGATATCAAAATCTTTAGGCTTTTTGCCCAACAGCAGGTCACGCACGCCGCCGCCGACCAGATAAGCTTCGTAGCCCGCTTTGCTCAGACGGTAAAGTACCTTCAGCGCATTATCGCTGATGTCGCGGCGTGAAATATTATGTTGGTCGCGAGGGATCACGGTCAGATGTTGACGCGGCTCCTCGGCTTTGACCGTTTCGTGCTCACGATTCAGTACTTTACGGCAAAAATTAGCGACTCGGGTAAAGATAATACACCTCGATAGTGATCAATAATTAAAAACACAACCAAAAAAATAGCGGCTAATCATAGCTCACCAGGCTCGATTTGAGAATGCTGAAGTGATCGCGGACCGGTTTTTGCCCCCTGACGGGGAATGGGAGAGAGCGACCAATGGGCCACGGACCAGGCCAGCAATGCCGTGAGCGTCAGGTCTTGCCAGCTTTCCGGCAACGGCTGATGGAGAAATTCCAGGGCGGCGATTAATACCGGACGCGGATCGCTATCCAGCAGCGCCGGAGCGTGATTCTGTTTGGAGAGCTTGTGGCCGTCCGCATTCAGCACCAGCGGCAGGTGAATATAATCGGGTTCCTGATATCCCAGCAGCCGGTATAGCGAAATTTGCCGTACCGTTGGTTCAATCAGATCGGCGCCGCGCACGATCTCCGTAACCTGTTGCGCATGATCGTCGACCACCACGGCCAGATTATAGGCAAACAGACCATCTCGGCGATGAATAATAAAATCCTCGCCCGCAAGCGCGGGATCGGCGTGAATCTCGCCGCTCAGGCCGTCATGGAAGCTGAATACCGGCGAAGTCTGGCGTATGCGGATAGCGGCGCCTTCCGCCGGCAGGGCGAGTTCCCGGCAGTGGCCGTCATATCGGCCGCCGGACTGCTGGATACGGCTGCGGGAACAGGTGCAGTAATAACTTAATCCCTGTTGGGCGAGCCAGTGGAGCGTCTCCTGATAAAGCGCGCGGCGCTGCGACTGATAGGTGACTTCACCGTCCCAATAAAGGCCGTAGTGTTCTAACTGAGAGAGTATTCGTGCGGCGGCGCCGGGAACTTCACGCGGGGGATCGATATCTTCAATGCGCACCAGCCAGCGTCCCTGTTTGGCGCGAGCTTGCAGATAACTGCCGAGCGCGGCAATCAGTGAACCAAAGTGCAGATCGCCGGACGGGGAAGGCGCAAAGCGACCGATGTAATGATCTGTTTCGGACATATAGACAAGCACGACGCCGCTATTGCGTGGTGAACATCAAAGTACGGCGGCAGTTTCAATCAATTAAGCGGGGTAAATCCCGTACAGCCTACCCCTGGGTCAGATGACCTTGCCCGCAGGCGTAGGCTGTCAGGATGGATAATTATCCTGCCATCTGCTTTTCGCGTATTTCTGCCAGCGTTTTGCAGTCAATACACAAATCAGCCGTTGGACGGGCTTCCAGACGACGAATGCCAATCTCTACGCCACAGGATTCGCAATAACCGAAGTCTTCGTCTTCGATTTTTTGCAGTGTTTTGGCGATCTTCTTGATCAGCTTACGTTCACGATCGCGGTTGCGCAGCTCCAGGCTGAACTCTTCTTCCTGAGCGGCACGATCCACCGGATCGGGAAAATTCGCTGCTTCATCGCGCATATGCGATACAGTACGATCCACTTCGTCCCTGAGTTGGTTGCGCCATGCTTCAAGAATACGCTTGAAATGAGCCAGCTGAGCGTCGTTCATATACTCTTCGCCCGGCTTCTCCTGGTACGGCTCTACTCCGGCAATTGCGAGAATGCTCAGAGAAGATGTCTTACGGTTTTGCCCTTCTTGCATGTTGCTTCTCCTACATAACACGACACGCACTATACCCTTCTCACTCGAAGTTACAGCATTGTTCAGCGGCCCGTATTTACCTGACTGACCGACTTTCGCCGGCGCGTCAGATTCATTCGTTTTGCTTACTGCAAATCCAATTACTGGGTATATCGATCCCCCAAGGGGGAAAAACAGGCCGCTATAAATAGCAGATGAAGATTAGGTTGGCAATGGTTCCTGACACCGGCCTGATAAAGTGTGAGGAACAACGTATTATCATCGGATGATAAACAACGTGTTAGCGTGTTATTGCATGGCCACTTTATTTATCTTTCATATCAATAACGGCAACGGATCGGCTAACTTGATGCCATCGGGAGATAATGTGGCGCCGTAACATAAAACTTCAACCCCCTGTCGCCGCGCTGCGGTGAATAATTCGGCATAACGCGGGTCAATATGACGGGCAGGGGAAACCTGTTTGATGCCGGAATGCAACACCGCGAAAAATAGCACCGCCCGCTCACCGTTGGCGACGACCTGTTGCAGTTCGCGCAGATGTTTTTGCCCCCGGAGGGTGACTGCATCGGGGAAGTAGCCCTGTCCCTGTTGCAGCAATGTAACGGATTTCACCTCAATATAGCAGTTAATCTTGTCCGGCGCCTGTAGCAGCAGGTCGATGCAGCTGTTTTCCGCGCCGTACTTCACCTCGGTCTTGCAAGCGGTATAACCCGCCAACGGCGCCACCCGATTGTCCAGCAAGGCTTCGTGCAATAACGTATTGGCGCGCAGCGTGTTGACGCAAATCCAGTCGTTGCGCTGCGTTTCGGTCAACTCCCAACTGTGCGGATATTTACGTTTGGGGTTGTCCGAGGTGGAGTACCAGACGGTATCGCCGGGCGTGGCGCAGCCGGTCATCGCGCCGGTATTGGCGCAATGAAGGGTGAGGGTTTTTCCTTCCGGCGTCACCACGTCGGCAAGAAAACGTTTGTAGCGTTGAATTAACCGGGCCGGCTGTAAGCGGGGCGTGTATTGCATCGGTATCCTATTTTTGTTTGGTCAGCGGCCAGCTGGCGATGGTCTGATAGCGCGTTTTGCCATGTTCAAACAGCGACTGATACAGGGAGAAACGGCGCATGGGGATCGACCAGTTGAAATCCGCGGGCGGCAGGGCGACCGGTCTGGTCGCGCCGCGTAACAGCGTGATATGCGGGTGGAACGGTTGCGCGCTTTGATGGCAGCCATTGCGGGCCGCCTGCGAGCGCAATAGGTCGGCCAGTTGCAATAACCCCCGGGACGCCTGCCGGCAACCCATCCATACCACGCCGGGGCGCGGCCATTGGCCGGCGTCATTCAGGTCGACCGTAAATTCAGGCTGGCTGATGCGCCCGGCCAGCGTACGCAGCGCCAGTTCTTTTTGTTCGCTGATTTCGCCAAGAAAAGCCAGCGTCAGGTGAAGATTGGCGGCCGCCACCGGACGACCGGCCTCCGGAGAAAAATGGTCGGCGCGCCAGCGCACGATCTCCCGCTGGATTTTTTCCGGCAATGATAGGGCAAAAAACAGGCGTCGGGTCGGGTGCATGTCGCTCTCTTAAGTTCTGATTCCATCCGATGCTACAATGCCCGCCGTCGAAAGTTAACCTTTACGGAGATTTCTGTGATTTTACCGCCCGTCAGTGCCGTACTGAATGACGTGATAACAGCGCTGCGCGTGTCGCCTCAGGTTTTATTGCATGCGCCGACCGGTGCGGGGAAATCAACCTGGCTGCCGTTGCAACTGTTTTGCTTGGGAGAGTCGG
Source organism: Brenneria sp. g21c3 (assembly GCF_040240345.1). Taxonomy (NCBI): domain Bacteria; kingdom Pseudomonadati; phylum Pseudomonadota; class Gammaproteobacteria; order Enterobacterales; family Pectobacteriaceae; genus Brenneria; species Brenneria sp. g21c3. The sequence goes on from NZ_JBEIAB010000014.1 coordinate 47,416, forward strand.
ACGGCAAGATAATTATGCTGGAGCCGCGTCGTCTGGCGGCGAAAAGCGTCGCCTGGCGTCTGGCGCAGCAGTTGGGCGAGGAGCCAGGTCAGACGGTGGGTTATCGGATGCGTGGTGAAAGCCGCGTCGGCCCCGCCACCCGTCTGGAGGTGGTGACCGAAGGCATTTTGACGCGCATGCTGCAACAGGACGCCGAACTGAACGGCGTGGCGCTGGTGATTCTGGATGAATTTCATGAGCGCAGTTTGCAGGCCGATCTGGCGCTGGCGCTATTATTGGATGTACAAGCGGGGCTGCGTGAGGATTTAAAGCTGTTGATCATGTCCGCCACGCTGGACAATACCCGGCTGACGGCGCTGCTGCCTGAGGCGGCGACGGTGGTTTCCGAAGGGCGCAGTTATCCGGTGGAACGGCACTATCATCCGTTAAATAGCCACGAACGGCTGGAAGAGGGCGTAGCCCGCCAGGTAAGACGCTTATTGAGCGAACAGTCCGGGTCGCTGTTGCTGTTTTTGCCCGGCGTGGCGGAGATCAAACGGGTACAGTCCTTGCTGGCCGATAGCATGGCGGCGGATGTGGATCTGTGTCCTTTATACGGCGCCCTGACGCTGGCGGAGCAGCAGAAAGCCATCCTGCCGGCGGCGGACGGACGGCGCAAGGTGGTGCTGGCGACCAATATCGCCGAAACCAGTCTGACCATCGAAGGGATCCGCCTGGTGGTGGACAGCGGTCTGGAACGCACCACGCGTTTTGACGTCAAAAGCGGTTTAACCCGTCTGGTGACGCAGCGCGTCAGCCAGGCGTCAATGGTGCAGCGCGCCGGGCGCGCCGGCCGGTTGAGCGCCGGTATCTGCTGGCACTTATGTTCCCGAGAACAGGCCGAACGCGCCGCCGCGCAAAGCGATGCTGAAATACTGAATAGCGATCTCAGCAGTTTTTGGCTGGATCTGTTGCAGTGGGGCTGCACGGATGTCGAACAGTTAGTCTGGCTGGATCCGCCGCCGCTTCCCGCCTTGCAGGCCGCGCGTCAGCTTTTGCGTCAACTCGGCGCTACCGACGGGCAGGGCAAGCTGACGTCGGATGGCCGCAAAATCGCCGCTCTCGGCTGCGATCCGCGGCTGGCGACGATGTTGGTTGCGGCGGCTCGCCGGGAGAAAGATGCGCTGGCGACGGCGGGCTGTCTGGCGGCGATACTGGAAGAGCCGCCGCGCGGCGGGTCGATGAATCTGCTGGACTGGCTGCATCGTCCGCTGCCGCACTGGCTGCGGCGTTCGCAACAGCTTACGCGCCGTTTATCGGCGGCGGCGGGCCGTATCGATGCGGGATGGGCCGCCTGGCTGCTGGCGCAGGGATTTGCCGATCGCATCGCCCGGCGGCGCGGTCAGGACGGCCGCTACCAGTTGGCGAACGGCGCCGGCGCGATGATGTCGCCGGACGAAGCGTTGTCCGGCGCCGACTGGCTGATGGCGCCGGCTTTATTACAGAACGACCATAGTGCGGATGCGCGCATCCTGCTGGCGCTGCCGCTGGATATCGCGCATCTGGAACAACAGTTGCCCGGCTTGATTAGCGAACATAATGTGGTGCGTTGGGACGAAGAAAAAGGTACGCTGCGCGCCGGCAAACACAGTCGGATAGGATGCCTGACGTTGCGTTCCCGGCCGTTAAATAAGCCCTCCGATGAGGAGTTGCAGTTGGCGCTGCTGGCCTGGCTGCGGGAACAAGGGCTTGCCGCGCTGAATTGGGATACGGCGTCGCAACAGCTGCGCGTCCGGCTGTTGTGCGCCCGACAGTGGTTGCCCGAGGCGAATTGGCCGACGGTGGATGACGAAACCCTGCTGGCGACGCTGGAACAGTGGCTACAGCCGTCTTTATCCGGCGTGAGGGATCTGCGCGCATTGCGGCAAATCGATTTGGTCGAGGCGTTGATGCGTTTGCTGGACTGGCCGTTGCGGCAACGGCTGGATAGCGCGTTGCCCAGCCATTACACCGTGCCGGGCGGCAGCCGGTTGGCGATTACCTACTATGAAGACAAACCGCCGGTATTGTCGGTGCGGATGCAGGAAATGTTCGGCGAGCGGCAAAGTCCGCTGCTGGCGGAAGGCCGCGTCGCGCTGGTGCTGGAGCTGTTATCGCCGGCTCAACGCCCTTTGCAGATTACGCGCGATCTGGCCGCTTTCTGGCAAGGCGCTTATCGCGAGGTGCAAAAAGAGATGAAGGGGCGTTATCCCAAGCACGTCTGGCCGGACGACCCGGCGAATGCGCTCCCGACGCGACGCACCAAAAAGTATCAGAATCATTAATTTCAGATGTTTCCTCTTCCTTGAGAAAGGCGCGGGAAACAGAGTAAGGCGGCTTAAGCGTAAAGCGGATGGCTGTGACAACCTGACGGAGAAGCAACAAGCATGTCTGGGGATGATCGCGAACCTATTGGACGCAAGGGAAAAGCGTCGGGACGTAAACCTGCGCGCAGGCAAACAGTTCGGCGCCGCAGGAATGACGACTATGATGATGATTATGAAGATGATCAGGATGATTTTGATGACGATGATAATGGCTATGATGACGAGGACAGCATGACCGGCAAACCGCGTAAGAAACGTCGCTGGCTGGGACTGTTCATCAAACTGGCCCTGATTTTTGCCGTGACGCTGGCCATTTACGGCGTGTATCTCGACAGCCAAATCCGCACCCGTATCGAGGGCAAGGTGTGGCAGTTGCCGGCGGCGGTGTACGGCCGAATGCTCAATCTTGAACCCGGCATGCCCTATAACCAGAAAGAGATGATTAGTCTGCTGGAAGGGATGCAGTATCGTCAGGTGAGCCGTATTACCCGCCCGGGGGAATTCAGCGTACGCGGCAACAGCATTGAAATGCTGCGCCGTCCTTTTGATTTCCCCGATGGCAAAGAGGGGCAGATTCACGCCCGTCTGACGTTCAGCAACGAGCGTTTGTCGCAGATCCAGAATCTGGAGAATCAGCGTAACTTCGGCTTCTTCCGCCTCGATCCGAAATTGATCACCATGATGCAGTCGCCGAATGGCGAGCAACGTCTGTTTGTGCCGCGTTCCGGCTTCCCCGATCTGTTGGTGGATACGCTGGTGGCGACCGAAGATCGTCATTTCTACGAGCACGACGGTATCAGCCTGTTCTCGATCGGGCGCGCGTTTTTAGCCAATATCACCGCCGGACGGGCGATCCAGGGCGGCAGTACGCTGACGCAACAACTGGTGAAAAACCTGTTTCTCACCAATGAGCGATCCCTGTGGCGTAAAGCCAACGAAGCCTATATGGCGCTGATCATGGATTATCGCTATAGCAAAGATCGCATTCTGGAACTGTATCTCAACGAAGTGTACCTCGGTCAGAGCGGCGGCGATCAGATCCGCGGTTTCCCGCTGGCCAGCCTTTACTATTTCGGCCGTCCGGTGAATGAGCTCAGTCTCGATCAGCAGGCGCTGCTGGTGGGGATGGTGAAAGGGGCGTCGCTGTATAATCCGTGGCGCAACCCTAAACTCACCCTGGAGCGCCGCAATCTGGTATTGCGCCTGCTTCAGAACCAGCAGGTGATAGACGTCGAACTGTATAACATGCTGAGCGCGCGTCCGCTGGGCGTACAGCCCAGGGGCGGGGTCATCAGTCCTCAGCCAGCGTTTATGCAACTGGTGCGGCAGGAATTACAGCAAAAGCTGGGCGATAAGGTCAGCGATCTGTCCGGCGTGAAGGTGTTCACCACCCTTGATCCGGTCTCGCAGGATGCGGCGGAAAAAGCGGTGGAAGAGGGGATTCCGGCATTAAGGGCCGCGCGCGGCGTTAACGATCTGGAAGCCGCCATGGTGATCGTCGATCGTTTCAGCGGCGAGATCCGGGCGATGGTCGGCGGATCGCAGACGCAATACGCCGGGTTCAACCGCGCCTTGCAGGCGCGTCGTCCGGTCGGTTCGCTGGCTAAACCGCCGACTTATCTGACGGCGCTCAGCCAGCCGGATACCTATCGGCTGAATACCTGGCTGGCGGATGAGCCGCTGTCGCTCAAGCAGCCCAACGGCCAGCTGTGGCAGCCGAAAAACTACGATCGCCAGTTCCGCGGACGCGTGATGCTGGTCGATGCGCTGGCTAACTCGCTTAACGTGCCGACGGTGAATCTGGGGATGGCGGTGGGACTGGATCAGGTTACCGCCACGCTGAAACGGCTGGGGATTCCTGAAAATGTGATCTCGCCGATGCCTTCGATGCTGCTGGGGGCGATCAGCCTGACGCCGATGGAAGTGGCGCAGGAATACCAGACCATCGCCGGCGGCGGCAATCGCGCGCCATTATCGTCTTTACGTTCGGTGATTGCCGAAGACGGCACGGTATTGTTCCAGAGTTTCCCGCAGGCCGAGCGCGCGGTTCCCGCCCAGGCGGCCTACCTGACGCTGTACGGCATGCAGCAGGTGGTGGAACGCGGCACTTCGCGTTCGCTGGCGGTTAAATTTCCGAATTACCACCTGGCGGCGAAAACCGGCACCACCAACGATCTGCGCGATAGCTGGTTTGCCGGGGTGGACGGCAAGGAAGTGGCGATAAGCTGGGTGGGGCGCGACAACAACGGGCCGGCGAAGCTGACCGGCGCGAACGGCGCATTGACCCTCTACCGCCGCTACCTGGAAAATCAGACGCCGTTGCCGCTGATGCTGACGCCGCCGGAAGGCATTGCGGCCATGACGGTGGATGCCAGCGGCAATTTTATCTGTAACGGCAGCAGCGCCGGGCGGTCTTTACCGATTTGGACGGATAATCCGCAGGCGCTGTGTCAGGCCAGCCAGCCGCAGACGACGCAACCGGCGCAGCCAGCACAGCAAAACGGCGACGGCGTGGCGGACTGGATCAGGGAAATGTTCGGGCAATAATTTTTGCTTCCGCCCCCGCGTCGCTGCTGTCTCTTAGTCACATTTTTATGCGGACTCAGAGGCAGTTTCGTGCGCCACAATGCCGCCATTTCCATGCTACGTCGTAGCACGCGCCCGACATAGGTGGCTCAAGCGCCAGCCCCCTATGAACCCGGGCTTGCGGCTAAATTATGCCGCTGTGCGGTGCCTTCGTCGGTATCAGGCTTAACGGACCGCTTGCGACACGTTCCAGACGTGGCGCAAGCTTTCGCCGCATCCTTGCGGCTCATCCTAAGCCTGCTATCGCCTCAGCATAATTTTTTACGCCGCGTAACACCCACTTCCGTCAGCGCTCCCGCATTTGTGTATAAGAGACAGCGCGTCGCCGGGGGGCTTTCCGCTTTGTTTCTGGCGTTTCGGCGTCTCCTTCTTTGATTTCCTGCCGTGTAAATTCCTTGCGGAGCGCATTCCGTTACGCCTATTATGCAATCTTTATAATAATTATTATCATTGTCCTTTAGTTTGATAACCATTAGCCGCCTTGATTTCAGGCCGGCGGTGAAATCCAAAACGTTATGCAAAACCAACATGCACTGCCCGATACCACCTTCAGGCTGGACGATGTCAGCTTTTCTATTGCCGACCGTATGCTGCTGCGTCCGCTGACCCTGACTTTTCCCGTGGGGAAAGTCTGCGGTCTGATCGGACACAATGGCTCCGGCAAATCCACACTGCTGAAAATTCTTGGCCGCCACCAGCCGGCCAGCGGCGGTTCGGTGTGGCTGGGCGAACGTTCCCTCGAACGCTGGGACAGTAAAGCCTTTGCCCGTCAGGTGGCCTACCTGCCGCAACAACTGCCCGCGGCGGAAGGCATGACCGTGCGCGAACTGGTCGCCATCGGGCGCTATCCGTGGCACGGCGCTCTGGGGCGTTTCGGCGGCGCCGATCGGGAAAAGGTCGACGAGGCGATTAGGCTGGTAGGGTTGAAGTCCTTCGCCAATCGTCTGGTGGATAGCCTGTCCGGCGGCGAGCGGCAGCGGGCCTGGCTGGCGATGACCGTGGCGCAGGATAGCCGTTGTCTGCTGTTGGACGAGCCGACGTCGGCGCTGGATATCGCGCATCAGGTCGAGGTGCTGGCGTTGATCCAGCGGATGAGCCGGCAACGGGGGCTGACGGTGATCGCCGTGTTGCACGACATCAATATGGCGGCGCGTTATTGCGATTATCTGGTGGCGCTGCGCGGCGGCGAAATGATTGCGCAAGGCGAGCCTCTGGCGCTGATGCAAGGTCCGGTGCTGGAAAGTATTTATGGGATTCCCATGGGAATATTGCCTCATCCCGGCGGCGGCGCGCCGGTAAGTTTCGTTTGCTGACTATGTCTTATCCATTATCGTCCGGCCGTAGCGCCGATATTGTGCGCCGCCGCCTGCTGACCGCGCTGGCGCTCTCCCCGCTTCTTTATTCCGCCGCCGGCCGCGCCGCGGCCTATCCCGACCCCCGCCGCATCGTGGCGCTGGAGTGGCGGCAGGTTGAAATGCTGATGGCGCTGGGGATTGCGCCGATGGGCGTCGCGGATATCCATAATTACCGCTTGTGGGTGGCGGAACCCGAACTGCCGCCGGGGGTGATTGATGTCGGTTTTCGTACCGAACCGAATCTGGAACTGCTGGCCGAACTGCGCCCCTCGCTGATCCTGCATTCCGAAGGTTACGGCCCGTCGGCGGAGAAACTCGTCCGTATCGCGCCGTCCATGGGGTTCGGTTTTAACGATGGAAGCGGCAAGCCGCTGGCGTTGGCCAAGCCCTCGTTGGAGAAGCTGGCGGAGGCGCTGGGCATGCCCGAGGCGGCGCACCGGCATTTACGCCAGTTCGCCGAATTTATGCAGCAGGCAAAAACGCGTTTACAGCCTTATACCCGTCGTCCGTTGCTGCTGTTTACCCTGCTGGATCTGCGTCACGCGGTGGTGATCGGCGAAAACAGCCTGTTTCAGGAAGTAATGGATGAAGTCGGGATAGAAAACGCCTGGCGCGGCGAAACCAGTTTCTGGGGAAGCACCATTGTCGGCATTGAACGTCTGGCCGGGATTGAAGGCGCCCACGCCCTCTGCTTCGGTCACGGCGACGACGCCGTGATGGCGCAGTTGGCGGACAGCCCGCTGTGGCAGGCGATGTCGTTCGTGCGTGAACGCCGCTTGCAGCGGGTACCCCCGGTCTGGCTGTATGGCGCCACGCTGTCGGCCATGCGCTTCTGCCGTCTGCTGGAACAGGCTCTGGAGGCGCGGCGTGACGTTAACTAGAAACCGGCTGTCGCCCGTGTTGCCGATCGGTTTTTTGCTGACGGCGCTACTGCTGTTGGGCGGTTACAATTTGTTGCGGCAACTGCCCGCGGCGCAGTGGTGGCAGGGATTATGGCGGCCTTCCTCCGAGGATATTCGCCAACTGCTGTTTCACTATAGTCTGCTGCCGCGTATGGCGCTGGCGCTGCTGGTGGGCGCCGGGCTGGGGCTGAGCGGGGTGCTGTTTCAACAGGTTTTGCGCAATCCGCTGGCGGAATCCTCGACGTTGGGCATCGCCACCGGGGCGCAGTTGGGGGTGACGGCCGTCACGCTGGCGGCGCTGCCCGGCGGCGTGTTTATGCAGCAAATAGCGGCGATGATCGGCGCGTTGGCGGTTGGCGCGCTGGTGTTCGGCGTCGCCTGGGGAAGACGCCTGTCGCCGGTTACGCTGATTCTGGCCGGGCTGGTGGTGAGCTTTTACTGCGGCGCGCTCAACCAACTGCTGGCGCTGTTTTATCATGACCAGCTACAGAATATGTTCCTGTGGAGCAGCGGAGTGCTGAATCAGCAGGACTGGAGTAACGTGAGCTTTATCTTTCCGCGTCTGTTGCTCTGTTTCTGCCTGGCGTTGCTGCTGCTGCGTCCGCTAACCCTGCTGGGACTGGACGACGCCGTCGCCGGCAATCTGGGGCTGGGCATATCGCTGGCGCGGCTGGGCGCTCTCGGACTGGCTATTTTCCTTAGCGCTCAGTTGGTCAATGCGGCCGGCATTATCGGTTTTATCGGCCTTTTTGCCCCGCTGCTGGCCAAAATGCTGGGCGCCAGGCGTTTACTGCATCGGCTCTGGCTGGCCCCGTTGCTCGGCGCCTTATTGCTGGGCGTGACCGATCAACTCGTCATCTGGTTGAGCGGCGTATGGCGCGAAGTGCCGACCGGCGCGGCGACGGCGGTGATTGGCGCGCCGCTGCTGCTGTGGCTGTTGCCGCGTTTGCGCACCGGCGGACAGCCTTCGATGATGGAGCCGGGCGGAATACGGGAGACGGAGCGACGCCGGTGGGGATGGTGGATGCTGGCGGGCGGCGCGCTGTTGATCGCCGTGGCGTTAATCGCGCTGACGCTGGGAAAAAACGCGCAGGGGTGGCACTGGAGCGGCGGCGATCAGTTAACGCAGCTATTGCCGTGGCGCTGGCCGCGCGTGCTGGCGGCACTGGCCGCCGGGGTGATGCTGGCGGTGGCCGGCACGCTGATACAGAAACTGACCGGCAACCCGATGGGCAGCCCGGAAGTGCTGGGGATCAGCTCCGGCGCCTCCTTCGGCGTCATCATTCTGCTGTTTTTCGTACCCGGCGACGCCTTTGCGTGGCTGATCCCGGCCGGCAGCGCCGGCGCCGCGGCGGCGCTGCTGGCGATGGTGATGATTGCCGGGCGCGGCGGCTTTTCCACCCAGCGCATGCTGCTGGCCGGTATCGCCCTGAGCATGGTGTTCGCCACGGTGATTACGTTGCTGTTGGCCAGCGGCGATCCGCGGGTGGCGAGCGTGCTTACCTGGCTGTCCGGGTCGACCTATAACGTGGAAGGGCCGGATGCCGTGCGATCCGTGGTTATCGCCGTATCGCTGCTGTTGATAGTCCCGCTGTGTCAGCGCTGGCTACGCATTTTGCCGTTAGGCGCCGCCACCGCCCGCTCGCTTGGGGTGGCGGTTACCCCGGTGCGTCTGCTGGTGCTGTTATTGGCCTCGGTACTGACCGCCGCGGCGACGTTAATCGTCGGGCCGATGAGCTTTGTGGGACTGATGGCGCCGCATCTGGCGCGCATGATGGGGTTCAGCCGTATCATGCCGCAGATCTGCGCTTCCGCGCTGCTTGGCGGGGGGCTGATGGTGTCGGCCGACTGGTGCGGGAGAATGTTGCTGTTCCCGAACCAGATTCCGGCCGGGCTGCTGGCGACCTTTATCGGCGCGCCGTATTTCGTTTATCTGCTGCGCCGGCAGGCCCGATAAAGCCCCACGGAGTGAGGACAACCGGGCCTGCCATTTGATTACAGCCGCGCAAAAGAACGATGCGCGGCTTCTATCGTGCGTTCAATATCCTGCGGGCTGTGCGCCAGCGACATAAAGCCGGCTTCAAAGGCGGAAGGCGCCAGGTAGATCCCTTCCTCCAGCATCAGATGGAAGAAGCGCTTGAAGCGCTCTACGTCGCTGGTCATCACCTCCTGATAACAGGTGACGCGCTCGGCATCGGTGAAAAATAGCCCGAACATCCCGCCGGCCTGATTGACCACCAGCGGAATATTCGCCGCCTGCGCCGCCGCGGACAGACCCGCCGCCAGTTGTTCCGTCAGTGCGGTCAGTTTTTGATGCACGCCGGGTTTGGCGACTTCGCTCAGGCAGGCGAAACCCGCCGCCATGGCTATCGGGTTGCCGGACAGGGTTCCCGCCTGATAAACCGGCCCGGTGGGGGCCAGCGCCTGCATCACGTCGCGCCGGCCGCCGAAGGCGCCCACCGGCATGCCGCCGCCGATGATTTTCCCCAGACAGGTCAAATCCGGCGCCACGCCGTAGTGCGCCTGCGCGCCGGCCAGCGCGACGCGAAAACCGGTCATCACTTCGTCGATAATCAGCAGCGCGCCGAACTCGTCGCACAGCGCGCGCAGCCCCGGCAGAAAGTCCGGCAGCGGCGGCACGCAGTTCATATTCCCGGCCACGGGTTCGACGATAACCGTGGCGATGTCCTGCGGATATTGTTCAAAGGCGGCGCGCACGGAAGCCAGATCGTTATAGGTGCAGGTCAGCGTATGGCGGGCGAAATCCGCCGGTACGCCCGGCGAGTTGGGCTGCCCCAGCGTCAGCGCGCCGGAGCCGGCTTTCACCAGCAGGCAGTCGGCATGTCCGTGATAACAGCCTTCGAATTTGATGATTTTGTCGCGTCCGGTAAAACCTCGCGCCAGACGGATGGCGCTCATGGTCGCTTCGGTGCCGGAGTTGACCATACGCACCATATCCATGGTCGGCACCAGCGAGGTCACCAGCCGCGCCATCCGCACTTCCATTTCCGTCGGAGCGCCAAAACTTAACCCGCGCTCGGCGGCGGCGATGACCGCCTGACGAATGGCGGGGTGGTTGTGTCCCAATATCATCGGTCCCCAGGAACCCACGTAATCGATATAGGATTTGCCATCGGCATCGTAAAGATAGGCTCCGTCCGCCCGTTCGATAAACAGCGGCACGCCGCCCACGCCGTTAAATGCGCGAACCGGCGAATTGACGCCGCCCGGAATAAGTTGCTGTGCCGCGGCGTACAGACTTTCAGATTTGTTCATTAAAGGATCCTGACTTTACGTTTGTCGTGGAAAGTAAGGTCATTCTAATCAACTGGCCGCGGTTATGAAAATCGTTGTGCGGCGATACGGACTGAAAATACAACGCCGCGGTTCGACGGCAAGCGCGGCGGATTGCGGCGGGAACAAGGCTTAATACGCGGCGTCACGCGCTGACTGACGTCAAATCTTGCACGTTTTAACCCGCTATTGAATAATAAGCGTATAATTGAGTGAATAACGTATCACCCGATAAGAATGTAGGTTGGGAGTAAAAGTATGAGCGACGAAGTGGCATTGCCCCTGCAATTTACCGATGCAGCGGCGAACAAGGTGAAACTCCTGATTGCTGATGAAGAAAATCCGGATCTGAAACTGCGGGTTTATATTACCGGCGGCGGTTGCAGCGGCTTCCAGTATGGTTTTACGTTTGATGATCAGATCAACGAAGGGGATATGACCATTGAAAAGCAGGGCGTCGCGCTGGTGGTCGACCCGATGAGCCTGCAATATCTGGTCGGCGGTTCGGTCGACTATACCGAAGGTCTGGAAGGCTCGCGTTTTATCGTGAGCAACCCGAATGCCAAAACGACCTGCGGCTGCGGTTCTTCTTTCAGTATCTGATTCGGCTTCAGCCGGCAAAAAAGCAAAACCCGTGAGTCCGCATCGCGTCACGGGTTTTTTGTTGCCTAAGCCCGGCTGATGATGACTCTGCTAATCATTTTTTTTCAGTTCGGCCAATTGCCGGCATATCTGTTGCGCGGCCAGCAGTAAGCGCGGCCCGCTGCGATTAAACCAATCTTCATTCACCGCGATCGTCGGAACGGATAATTGCGGTTGCCAGAAGGCCTGCGTAGCGGCGATATCATCAGCGGAACCGCTGATGATAATAGCCTGTGGTTTGCGCATTAAGACCTGTTCCCGGCTGACCTGCGGCCAGGGAACCGTGCTGTCGCTGAAAATATTCTGCGCGCCGCACAACGAAACAACCTGACTTTGCAACGTGCCTTTCGCCGACGTAAACAGCGGGTGGGCGCCAAACTGCATGAAAACCCGCAGAGGATGATTATCGGCGTAGCGGCTCTGCAATTCCGCCAGTTGCCGGCGCAATGCGGCGGCGTTCTGCTCCGCTTGTTCAGGATGCGAACTGTATTGCGCCAGCGTCTTCAGCATTGCGGGAATATCATCGAGCGTTTTGGCATCCAGATAGACCACGGGAATACCAAAATTGGCGAGTTGCTCCAGCGGTCTTTGCGGATTGCCTTCACGCCAGGCCAGAATAAGATCGGGTTTCAGCGTCAGGATCCGCTCAAGGTTAATTCCCTGCCAGGAGGCGACCTGCTCCAGTTTTCGGGCTTCCGGGGGATAGTCTGACCAACTGCTGACCGCCGCCAACTGGGTTCCCATCCCGGCGGCGTAGGCCAGTTCGGTGGCGTGCGGCGCCAGACTGATCACGCGCTGCGGCAGCGCGTTTGCCGCGGCGATGGTGAAAAACAGCAGAAGCCCGAACAGAGAATGAATCCGCAATTGCATTGTGGCGTTACCGACGTTCAGCCAGCGCCTGTAACATGGTCTCTACCATGCGGGTGGATTGCCGGGCGGCGACAACCAGAAATTCGTCAAAGCTCAGATGAGATTCCTGGTCGGCGACATCGGAAATCGCCCGCACGATGACGAAAGGGACGGCGAATTGATGGCAAACATGGGCAATCGCCGTGGCTTCCATTTCTACCGCGATGGCCTGAGGGAAGGTTTTACGGATGCGGGCCAGCGGTTCCGCGCCATTGATAAACGCGTCGCCGCTGACGATCAGACCGCGCACCGCGTTCAAATCTAGCTTGGCGATGGCGTCCTGGGCCAACGTAATCAACCCTTCGTCCGCGGTGAAGGCGGCCGGGCAGCCCGCCATCTGGCCGGGTTCATAACCAAAAGCGGTGACGTCGGCGTCGTGATAGCGCACTTCATCGGAAACGACGATATCGCCGACCTTCAGCGTTGCGGCCAATCCGCCGGCCGAACCGGTGTTGATCACCACGTCCGGGCGGCAGTGCTCCAGCAATAATGTGGTGCCCAGCGCGGCAGAGACTTTGCCAATGCCGGATTTCAATAGGGCGACATCAACGCCGTTTAACCGACCGGTGTAAATTTCGCAACCTGCGCGCTGTATGGTCTGACGGTTTTCGATACGATCGCGAAGCAGGGTAACTTCTTGTTCCATAGCTCCGATAATGCCGACTTTCATAGTATTCCCCACAAATTTTGTTATAAATAGCACGAGTATAGCGTCCGCTAGTCTATCATGGCTTACGGGGTTAGATGGCGATGCGGCGGCACTAAATGGGGAGTCCTATGTCTGATATCGATTTCGCGAAAAAGATGAGTTTTCAGCGTCCGCTCAGTCGTCCGATTGCGGCTAAAGATGAATATGCCATTGTTCGTCAGTTCGAGAGCGATCGCGGACGTATTATCAACTCCGCCGCCATTCGCCGCTTGCAGCAAAAAACCCAGGTTTTTCCGTTGGAACGCAATGCCGCGGTGCGCTCTCGTCTGACCCACTCCATGGAGGTGCAACAGGTCGGCCGCTACATCGTCAAGGATATACTCGAACGCCTCAAGCGCGACAATCGGTTGGAGGCGCTGGGACTCGCCCAACTACAAACCCCGTTTGAAAGCATGGTGGAGATGGCGTGTTTGATGCATGACATCGGTAACCCGCCATTTGGTCATTTCGGCGAGTCGGCGATCAATAACTGGTTCGGACAGTTAATGGACGTCGCGCATGCGGTCACGGATGACGCACGCGAAGATAAATGCCGGGTCGGTTTTTTACGTTGCCGGGAGGATGGCCTCAATGAACTGCGGCGGCGTATTCGGCAGGATTTAAGTCATTTCGAAGGCAACGCGCAGGCCATTCGCCTGGTGCATACCTTGCTTAAGCTGAATCTGACCTACGGCCAGGTCGGCTGCATATTGAAATACACCAGGCCCGCGTACCGGTGCGAAACTCCGCCGCCGGAATTTTCTTATCTGATGAAAAAGCCAGGCTATTATCTGGCGGAGGAAGCCTTCGTCACCAAGCTGCGCGAAGAGCTGTCGATGGGGGAATTCCATCGCCATCCGCTGACTTATATTATGGAGGCGGCGGATGATATTTCTTACTGCATCGCCGATTTGGAAGATGCCGTCGAGAAAGATATTCTCACCATCGAACAGCTCTATGAGCATTTGCGTCATTCCTGGGGCGACGTTCAGCCGGGGGATTTATTCAGCGAAACGGTGGGAAAATCCTATGAGACCCGAAATCGTCACCGCTGGCGCAGCATCAACGATCAGTTTTTTATGAATCTGCGGGTGAATACGGTCGCCACGCTGGTGCCGCATGCTTCCCAGCGTTTTATCGATAACCTGCCGGATATTTATTCGGGGGCGTTTAATCAGGCGCTGCTGGAGGATGAAAGCGCGCAGAATCGATTATTGAAAATATTTAAAAACGTCGCCTTGAAACACGTCTTTAATCACCATGAAGTGGAACAACTGGAGCTTCAGGGCTACCGGGTTATCCGCGGGTTGCTGGAGATTTATAGCCCGCTGCTGGATATGTCGTATCAGGATTTCAGTCAGTTGGTCAACGAGGAAACGCACAAACGCTATCCGATTGAAACCCGGCTGTTTCATAAATTATCCAGCAAACATTGCATGGCTTACCGCGAAGCCGTGGAGAATCTGCGGCACTTATCATATGAAGAGCGGGAAATTCGCGAATATTATTTCCGCGCGCGTTTGCTACAGGATTATATCAGCGGCATGACCGATCTTTATGCCTATGACGAATATCGCCGACTGATGGCGGCGGAATAATAACTTTTGTAAAGAGCGCCAATATTTTCTTACGGTTCAGCGTCTTCCATTAATGAACCAAGTTGATCCATATTTATCTTATACAGCACACCTCTGCATCTACCCCGCATCTTGCGCGATGAAGGGTATAAAGGCGGTGAGAGCTTGCCTGTTGATTACTGTGAGACCTATTCCCATGAAAAGAAAATCATTGGTTCTAAGTGCGCTGACATTAAGTCTCGCAATGGCGATGGGATCGCTTGGCGCGAATGCGGCGGAGCCGACCCCTTCCTTATCTTCATCCAATCAACTGCCCAGTCTGGCTCCGATGCTGGAAAAAGTCATGCCGTCGGTGGTGAGTATCTCTGTAGAAGGGCATGCCAGCGTCGCCAGGGAAAAGATCCCGCAGCAGTTGCAGCCGTTTTTTGGCGAAGACTCGCCATTCTGTCAGGACGGCTCGCCGTTTCAGGAATCCCCCATGTGTCAGGGCGGAGATGACGGCGACGGGCAGCCATCCCGCCAGCAGGCCTTTCAGGCATTGGGCGCCGGCGTAATCATCAATGCGGAAAAAGGCTACGTGGTAACGAATAACCATGTGGTGGACAATGCGGATAAAATTCAGGTTCGTCTCAATGACGGCCGTAAATATGACGCCAAAGTGATCGGTAAAGATCCTCGCTCCGATGTTGCGCTGGTGCAGTTGCAAAGCTTTAAAAATCTGACGGCGATCCAATTGGCCGACTCCGATCAACTGCGCGTAGGGGATTACACTGTCGCGATCGGCAACCCATATGGCCTGGGCGAAACGGCGACCTCCGGGATCGTATCGGCGCTGGGGCGCAGCGGGTTGAATATCGAAAATTATGAAAACTTCATACAAACCGACGCCGCCATCAACCGCGGTAATTCCGGCGGGGCGCTGGTCAACCTGAATGGCGAATTGATTGGTTTAAATACCGCGATCCTGGCGCCTGACGGCGGCAATATCGGTATCGGTTTTGCCATCCCCAGCAATATGGTGAAAAGTCTGGTTGCCCAGATTGTCGAGTTTGGTGAAGTAAAACGCGGTGAACTGGGCATTACCGGGACGGAGCTGAATTCAGACCTGGCGCAGGCGATGAAAGTCGATGCGCAGCGCGGCGCGTTCGTCAGCCAGGTTCAACCGAAATCAGCCGCGGCTGAAGCCGGTATTAAAGCCGGCGACGTCATTGTGTCGCTAAACGGCAAGGCGATAAGCAGTTTCGCGGCATTGCGGGCGCAGGTCGGTTCGCTGCCGGTCGGCAGCAAGCTGTCGCTGGGGCTGCTGCGCGACGGCAAACCCGTTACGGTGACGGTCACGTTGCAGCAAAGCACTCAGGCTCAGGTCGCATCGGGTAACCTGTATTCCGGCATCGAAGGCGCCGAATTGAGCAATACCCAGATCGATGGTCAGAAAGGCGTCAAAGTCGATAACGTGAAAGCCGGCTCGGCGGCGGCGAAAATCGGCTTGAAAAAGGATGACATTATCCTGGGTGTGAATCAGCAACCGGTTCAGAATCTCGGCGAGCTGCGTAAAATTCTGGATAGCAAGCCGGCGGTGCTGGCGCTGAGTATCCGCCGCGGTGAAAGTAATATTTATCTGCTGATGCAATAACCCTCAACAGTCTCTGCCGAATCGGAACGGTGAGAATGGTATAGAAGAGTAAAGCGTCCGCGCCAGGGACAAAGGCGTTGGGAACGCCTTTGAACGTCGCTTGCGACGGCCCTGCAAGGGGGAATCTCAGGGATGAGATTCCTATTCGCGCGGTTCGAGCTTACAGGGATGTACTCGCAGCGTCTTTACGATCTATCCATTCTCAACGCTCAACGCACTTTGTCATCAACCTCCGCCGGGTATCGTGATACCCGGCTATGCCTTTCCTTTCTCCTTCCGCCTGTATTTTGTGAGA
This sequence comes from Brenneria sp. g21c3, assembly GCF_040240345.1. Classification (NCBI taxonomy): domain Bacteria; kingdom Pseudomonadati; phylum Pseudomonadota; class Gammaproteobacteria; order Enterobacterales; family Pectobacteriaceae; genus Brenneria; species Brenneria sp. g21c3. The sequence goes on from NZ_JBEIAB010000014.1 coordinate 63,642, forward strand.
GTTCCCACAGTTTCAGGTGAATCCGCGATTCTTTGTTGATTTGCACAATGTGCGACGCCCGGCGCGGCGCTATGCTGGTGCGATTGTCAATGTTCCTCTTCGAGGTAAAAATGGCGTCGTATCATCTCAATGCCCAAATGGCACAGGATATTGTCGCGCGGACCATGCAAATTATTGATAGTAATATCAACGTGATGGATGCAAGCGGCAAGATCATCGGCAGCGGCGATCGGGCGCGATTGGGTGAATTGCATGAAGGCGCTTTACTGGCGTTATCTCAGGGACGGGTGGTTGATATCGATGACGCGGTTGCGCGGCATTTACATGGCGTTCGTCCCGGCATCAATCTGCCATTGCGCATTGACGGCGATATCGTCGGGGTGATTGGTTTGACCGGTAATCCAGGACAGTTACGCCAGTATGGCGAACTGGTCTGCATGACGGCGGAAATGATGCTTGAGCAGGCAAGATTGCTGCATATCCTGGCGCAGGATAGTCGCCTGCGTGAAGAACTGGTGCTTAACCTGTTGCGAACGGATGAGCTGTCACCCGCGTTGATGGAGTGGGCGCAACGTTTAGGTATCGATCTTAATAAACCGCGCGTCGTGGCCGTGATTGAGGTTGATAGCGGACAGCTAGGCGTAGACAGCGCGATGGCCGAACTTCAACAGTTGCAAACGCTATTGACGACGCCGGAGCGCGACAACCTGATCGCCATTGTGTCCCTGACGGAAATGGTGGTGTTGAAGCCCGCACTCAACAGCCACGGGCGCTGGGATGCGGAAGAACATCGCCGGCGCGTGGACACCCTGCTGTCCCGCATGGCGGAAAGCAGCCGGTTGCGTGTTCGTCTGGCGTTGGGGAACTATTTCTCCGGTCCCGGCAGCATTGCCCGTTCCTATCGCACCGCCCGCACGACCATGAGCGTCGGCAAGCAGCGTATGCCTGCTCAGCGCTGTTACTATTATCAGGATTTAATGTTGCCGGTATTGCTGGATAGCCTGCGAGGCGGCTGGCAGGCGAACGAACTGGCGCGTCCGTTAACCAGACTGACGGCGATGGACGGCAATGGTCTGTTGCGCCGCACGCTAGGCGCCTGGTTTCGTCATAACGTGCAGCCTGGCGCAACGGCAAAAGCCTTATTTATTCATCGCAATACGCTGGAATATCGCCTTAACCGCATTTCCGAGCTCACCGGGCTGGATTTGGGCAATTTCGACGACCGTCTGCTGTTGTATATCGCTCTGCAACTGGATGAGGAAAAGTAGCTGTCGACCACGCTGGCGCGGTATGAGGCCGTGGAAACGCCGTTCTGGCCGGTATTATTTACTTAGATTGAAAACTATTACATATCCATAAACAATATAACGCGAGGGTATAAATTATCGCGAAACAGTATTTTTGCCCCTTTCCCATATCCTCTATTGTCACCCCTATGTTGTTGGCCTGATGCCTGTGTAAGCTGCGCTAATCAGTCACATCCATCGTTATTTTCATGGCGGGTATTCGCTGCCACCTTTGGGCATCGGTTGATGCAATACATCAGAAATGATAATGCATTAAGCCGTTGTCCTGAGGCGGAAGGGAAGCCGATATTGCTATAACTTGAAAAACGACAGTTAAAAATACAGTTCAATTTTAGGGAGTGATAATGATGTCAATACGCCGTCTGGGACTATCTCTTGCGACCGCGACGCTGCTCTTTTCCGGCGTCGCTTCCGCGGCAACCGAGTTACTGAATGTATCTTATGATCCTACCCGTGAGCTTTATCAGCAATATAACGCCGCTTTTATCAAGCACTGGAAAGAGACCACCGGCGAGGATGTTTCGATCAAAAATTCGCATGGCGGATCGGGTAAACAGGCTCGTTCCGTTATCGACGGCTTACAGGCCGATGTGGTAACGCTGGCGCTGGCCGGCGATATCGATGCGCTTAATCTGAATCAGCAAATTATCGATCCGAAGTGGCAGGCGCGCTTGCCTGACAACAGTACGCCTTATACTTCCACCATCGTTTTCCTGGTGAGAAAAGGCAATCCGAAGCAAATTAAGGATTGGGGCGATCTGGTCAAACCGGGTATTGAAGTGATTACGCCAAACCCGAAAACCTCCGGCGGCGCACGCTGGAACTTCCTGGCGGCCTGGGCTTATGCCAAAGCGCAACCCGGCGGTAATGATGAAACGGCGCTGAAGTTTGTCACCGATCTGTATCGCAATGCTCCGGTTCTGGATACCGGCGCCCGCGGTTCGACGATTAGCTTTGTGCAGCGCCAACTGGGCGATGTGCTGCTGGCCTGGGAAAACGAAGCCTACCTCTCTTTGAAAGAGCAGGGCGGCGATCAGTTGGAAATCGTGACGCCGTCGCTGTCCATTCTGGCCGAACCCCCGGTGGCGGTGGTTGACAAAGTGGTCGAGCGTAAAGGCACGCGCAAACAGGCGGAAGCCTATCTGCAATACTTGTACAGCGACGAAGCGCAACGGATTATCGGCAAAAACTTCTATCGTCCGCGCAATGAAAAGATTGCCGAAGAGTTTAAAGGTCAGTTCGCGCCGGTGAAACTGGTGACCATCGATAAAGACTTCGGCGGCTGGAAAGCCGCGCAGGACACGTTCTTCAAGGATGGCGCGGTATTTGACAAAATCTTCCAGGAAATTAATAAATAAGCAGTAACGGATTTCTGATGTTGAAAAGCCGCTGAATTCAGCGGCTTTGATTCGTCGGCAAAGTTTAATTTGCCAGAATCATTGAGTATGACTATTAAAGGCACCGTATGTCACAACGTAGCTCCCCGGTAATTCCCGGTTTTGGATTAACTTTAGGTTTCAGCTTGAGTTATTTAGGGTTGATTGTCCTTATTCCATTGGCAGGGATGTTTCTTTACGCCAGCCAATTGACGTTGGTACAGTTTTGGGATCTGATTACCAGCCGACAGGTGCTTTTCTCTCTTCGCCTCTCCTTTGGTACGGCGCTGATGGCCGCGTTTATCAACGGTATTTTGGGAACGCTGCTGGCATGGGTGCTGGTGCGTTACACCTTTCCCGGCCGCAAGGTCATTGACGCGATGATCGACATGCCGTTCGCGCTGCCGACGGCGGTGGCGGGGATTGCGCTGACCGCCTTATATGCGCCGAACGGACTGATTGGCTCGCTGTTTCCCTTTAAAATCGCCTATACCGGCATCGGCATCACGCTGGCATTGATTTTCGTCACCCTGCCTTTTGTCGTCAGGACGTTGCAGCCCGTTTTGGCGGATATTCCGCAAGAAATCGAGGAAGCCGCGGCCTGTCTTGGCGCGCGTCCGCTGCAAGTGTTCCGCCATGTCCTGATCCCGGCATTGCTTCCCGCCTGGCTGACCGGCTTTGCGCTGGCGTTCGCCCGCGGCGTGGGCGAGTATGGTTCCGTGGTGTTTATCGCGGGGAATATTCCTTTTAAAACAGAAATTTTGCCGCTGCTGATCGTCTCTAAACTCGATCAGTATGACTATAAAGGCGCGACCGGAATTGGCGTATTTATGCTGCTGGTTTCTTTTATTATGCTGCTGCTGATTAATTTATTGCAGCGTCGTATTCAACCGAAACTGTAAGGCAGTGGTAATGGAACAGGTTATTTCTACTCAAACCCAGTTGAAAAAATCCAAAAAAAATCCGGTGGCGTATTATGTTTTGGTTTCACTGGCGTGGATTGTCTTTTTTCTGATTCTGGTTTTGCCGCTATTGATGGTGGTGACGCAGGGATTAAATAACGGGATCGGGGCATTCTGGGATGCCATTACCGAACCGGATGCGATCTCCGCGCTGAAGCTGACATTGCTGGCAACGGTCATTTCGGTGCCGCTGAATGTCGTTTTCGGCCTGGCGACGGCATGGTGCGTGACCAAATTTGAATTCCGCGGCAAAAGTTTTTTGCTGGCGTTAATCGATTTACCGTTCTCCGTCTCTCCCGTGGTCGCCGGTCTGGTCTATGTCCTGCTGTTTGGCGCGCAGAGCTCGCTGTATCCGTTCCTGACCGCGCATAATCTGGAGATTGTTTATGCGGTGCCGGGCATTGTGCTGGCGACCATTTTCGTCACGCTGCCTTATGTGGCGCGCGAATTGATCCCCTTGATGGAACAGCAAGGATCGCAGGAGGAAGAAGCGGCCAGACTGCTGGGCGCCAACGGCTGGCAGATGTTTTGGTTCATCACGCTGCCCAACGTAAAGTGGGCGTTAATCTATGGCGTAGTATTATGTACCGCCAGAGCGATGGGCGAGTTCGGCGCGGTTTCCGTGATTTCCGGCCACATCCGCGGGCTGACCAATACGCTGCCGCTGCATATCGAAATTCTTTATAACGAGTACAACATTGTCGCCGCTTTCAGCGTCGCGATTCTACTGTTAGTGATGTCGCTGATCGTTCTATTGCTGCGCCAGTGGAGTGAGAGCCGCCTGACGAAGCAACTTGAGAAACAACAGGAGTTGACCAAAAATGAGCATTGAGATCCGCAATATTAATAAACAATTTGGTCAGTTTCAGGCTCTGAATCAAATTAATCTCGCCATTGAGAGCGGCGAGCTGGTGGCGCTGTTGGGGCCGTCCGGGTGTGGTAAAACCACGTTGTTGCGTATTATCGCCGGTCTGGAACAGCCGGATAGCGGCAACATTATTTTCCATGGCAAAGATGTCTCCGTGCATGATGTGCGCAAGCGTAATGTGGGATTCGTTTTCCAGCACTACGCCTTATTCCGTCACATGACGGTATTCGACAACGTGGCGTTCGGGCTGCGGATGAAGCCGAAAAATATCCGTCCGTCAAAACGCGATATTGAAAAGAAAGTGCATGAGCTTCTCGGTCTGGTTCAACTCGATTGGCTGGCGGATCGCTATCCTGAGCAACTATCCGGCGGTCAGCGCCAGCGTATCGCGCTGGCCAGGGCATTGATCGTCGAGCCCAGCATCCTGCTGTTGGATGAGCCTTTCGGCGCGCTGGATGCCAAGGTGCGCAAGGAGCTACGCCGCTGGTTGTCGCGACTGCACGAGGATATCAACCTGACATCGGTATTCGTTACGCACGATCAGGAAGAGGCGATGGAAGTCGCCGATCGCATCGTGCTGATGAATAAAGGCGTTATTGAGCAAATCGGCTCGCCCGATGAGGTCTATAACCATCCGGCCAGCGAGTTTGTTTATCATTTTCTGGGCGACAGCAACCTGCTGAAGGTTGAACAGACGGATGAAACCATTCTGTTCCGGCCGCATGAAGTGGCCTTGTCCGTTCAGGCGCAGGATGGCTATCAGCCGGTGATTGTTCGCGATATTCGTCCGCTGGGCGCATTAACCCGCCTGTCCTTAAAGATTGGCAATCAACAGGAACTGATAGAGGCCGAGGTGGCGCGCGACGATCTGAGCCTGCGTGGTTTGCAAAAAGGGGACGTTATCCAGTTCAAACCCAAACGTTATAACCATGACTGGGAAATCTGATCGTTACCGCTAAGTCTGATGATTATCGCAATACTGAAGAAACGCTCTGCAAAGGGCGTTTTTTTATGGCCTGGGACGCGTTGCTGTTGCAAAGCGCTTGGCTTGAACCTGAGCGCAGGTTATTCGTCTTGCCCTTGCTGGGATAACGCAAGCATTGTTAAAAGTCGTTTCCGACGATTTTTTCTCATCTGGACGACGCGTACGACATGGTGATTTTGAGTGAATGTATTTCAGAAAGGAAAAACTTTGCGGATAATGGTGGGTCGTGCAGGATTCGAACCTGCGACCAATTGATTAAAAGTCAACTGCTCTACCAACTGAGCTAACGACCCGCAGAAGTGGTGGGTGATGACGGGATCGAACCGCCGACCCCCTCCTTGTAAGGGAGGTGCTCTCCCAGCTGAGCTAATCACCCACTTCCGTACTTCATTTTCAGTAAGAAGATAGCTGGAATGAGATTGGTGGGTGATGACGGGATCGAACCGCCGACCCCCTCCTTGTAAGGGAGGTGCTCTCCCAGCTGAGCTAATCACCCAATCTCAATTCTTCTTACTTCACACAACGCGGCACTCTAGAAGAGTGGTGGGTGATGACGGGATCGAACCGCCGACCCCCTCCTTGTAAGGGAGGTGCTCTCCCAGCTGAGCTAATCACCCTCGCTGTGTGGAGTCGCATTATAGGGATAGTTGAAAGTGAGTCAACGCTTTTTAAAAGTAAAATGGCTGTTCGTTGTAAAATTAGTCAGGACGTCTTATTTCTGGGCGATGGCGATGCTTCCTTATTCAATTCTGTAAGGAATAAAGCGTGCGACGCTGCGTTACAGCGTTGAGGAATCGGAGCAGAATGATAGAATGTTGCCCACTTTCTGTTATTTGAACTCATGTCGGTATCTGCCGACAGCCGTTGTGTAAAAAGGCTGTAATCCCAAATGAAAATTAAAACCCGTTTCGCGCCCAGTCCAACTGGCTATCTTCATGTAGGCGGCGCCCGTACCGCGCTCTATTCCTGGTTGTTTGCTCGTCATCAGGACGGCAAGTTCGTTTTGCGAATTGAAGATACCGATCTGGAGCGTTCCACTCAGGACGCGATCGATGCCATTATGGATGGCATGAACTGGTTGAATCTCGACTGGGATGAAGGTCCGTATTATCAGACTAAACGCTTTGATCGTTATAACGCCGTTATCGACCAGATGCTGGAAAACGGCACCGCTTATAGATGCTATTGCTCGAAAGAACGTCTGGACGCGCTGCGTGAAAAACAGATGGAAAACGGCGAAAAACCGCGTTATGACGGATGTTGCCGTGATTCCCACGCGCATCATGCGGATGATGAACCTCATGTGGTGCGTTTTCGTAACCCGCAGGAAGGTTCCGTTATCTTTAACGATCGCATCCGCGGCCCCATCGAATTCAGCAATCAGGAGCTTGATGATCTGATCATCCGTCGTACGGACGGCTCGCCGACTTATAACTTCTGTGTGGTGATTGATGACTGGGATATGGAAATCACTCACGTTATTCGTGGTGAGGATCATATCAACAATACGCCTCGTCAAATCAACATACTGAAAGCATTGGGCGCGCCGGTACCGGAATACGCGCATGTTTCCATGATCCTGGGCGATGACGGTAAAAAACTGTCCAAACGTCACGGCGCGGTCGGCGTTATGCAATATCGCGATGATGGTTATCTGCCTGAAGCGTTGTTGAACTATCTGGTTCGCCTGGGGTGGTCATCAGGCGATCAGGAAATTTTCTCGGTCGATGAGATGAAAGCGCTGTTCTCATTAGACGCCGTCAGCAAATCAGCCAGTGCTTTCAACACGGAGAAACTGCAATGGCTGAACCACCACTATATTAATCATCTGCCGCCGGAATATGTGGCGACGCATCTGGCATGGCATATCGAGCAGGCCGGCATTGATACGCGTACCGGCCCGCAGTTGAGCGAACTGGTGACTTTACTGGGCGAGCGCTGCAAGACGCTGAAAGAAATGGCGGCCTCCTGCCGCTATTTCTATGAGGATTTTGAGCAGTTTGACGCCGATGCGGCGAAGAAACACCTGCGTCCGGTGGCGCGTCAACCGTTGGAGCTGGTGCGCGGCAAGCTGGCTGCGATTACGGACTGGACGGCTGAAAACATTCATCATGCGATTCAGGGAACCGCGGATGAATTAGGTGTCGGCATGGGTAAGGTCGGTATGCCGCTGCGCGTGGCCGTCACCGGCGCGGGGCAGTCGCCCGGCGTGGATGTCACGGTACATGCGGTTGGTCAGCAGCGAGCGCTGGCGCGGATTGATAAAGCGCTGGCGTTTATTACGGAACGTGAAGCGCAGCAGTAACCGCTGATGGCATTCGCTCAACGCAAGCCCGGCAAATCTGCCGGGCTTTTTTATCCAGAAGCCCGGCGTCATGACTGACGGCCATTCGGGTAAATACAAATATCTGAAATAGACTGCGGGACAGAAAGCCGGCTTGGATGAATATAAGCCGTTTTTGATGGGCGACATTCTCAAACGCTATTCCGACCGCTGGTCGACGCCGATATGTTATCGATTATGCGTGTGTTTGGCGTCTTTTTCAGCGGTTGGCGTCATAAAAGGATTTAGCCGTTGACACCGCTAATCGGGTCTCATATTATGCGACCCGTTCGCACAGATACGGTCTGTAAGATACGGGGCTATAGCTCAGCTGGGAGAGCGCTTGCATGGCATGCAAGAGGTCAGCGGTTCGATCCCGCTTAGCTCCACCAAACAATCCCTCTGTTTGGTTTTATATCGCGAACAGGCCACTTGATGTGGGGCTATAGCTCAGCTGGGAGAGCGCTTGCATGGCATGCAAGAGGTCAGCGGTTCGATCCCGCTTAGCTCCACCAAATCACGCCTTCTCCTTGTTATATCATTCCCTGGGTTATTATCTCTTTCAATGCCTTGATATTGCTGCCTCCAGCGGCTGAAGGCAGCGTTGCTTTATTGATTCTCCGGCAGACGCGGCGTCCAGTCTATCGGGGCAAGACCTTGCTGTTCCAGTAATCGGTTAGCCTGGGAAAAATGCTTGCATCCGAGAAAGCCCCGATGGGCCGACAGCGGGGAAGGGTGCGGCGCTTTCAGAACGTGATGGCGCTGGCGGTCAATAATGTTGCCTTTTTTCTGCGCGTGCGATCCCCAGAGTAGAAAGACGATGCCTTCTCGATTTTCATTCAGGGCAGCGATAACGCGGTCGGTGAAGGTTTCCCAGCCCAGATTGGCGTGAGAATGCGCCTGACCCGCCTCAACGGTTAAAACGGTATTAAGCAGCAGCACCCCTTGTTCCGCCCAGCTTTGTAGAAAGCCATGTTTCGGGATGTCAAAACCGGGAATGTCATTAGCCAGCTCTTTATAGATATTGACCAGCGATGGCGGGGCAGGCACGCCGGGACGAACCGAAAAGGATAATCCATGGGCCTGATTCGGGCCGTGATAAGGATCCTGACCGAGGATAACCACCTTAACCTGATGAAGTTCGGTATAGCGGAAAGCATTAAAAACATCTTTCTGCGGTGGATAGATCGTTTTTCCCGCCGCGCGCTCTTTAGCAACGAATTCCAGTGTATTCATAAAATAGGGTTGTTGTTTTTCTTGAGCCAGCACGTCGTGCCAGGTTAGGGAAGTCGCCATCATGCTCTCTTTATTTTATCCGAGATTCTGTTGCCCGTAGCTTACCGTTCAATTGTTCCGAGGTAAAACCGTAACGGCAGGAAAATGCGCGGAGACATTGATTGCCTTGAAAAAAATTGAAAATTTACAAAAATATTTTAGCTGGCGGTTGGCGTTAAAATTGATATGAAACAATAAATTGCCGTGGAGGCAAAATTTAACAGTCAAGTAAAATTGATTTAAATCAAAGAAAGCCGGCTATCGTACTGGTATACAAGAAGACAGATTTCTTTTGTTTTATATAATCGTTAAAAATTGATGGCGGTTTGTTACTAACGCCGCTTCAATTTAGACAATAATACGCCGTTTTACGGAGGCAATAATGGTTACTGGTATTCAAATCACCAAATCGGACAACAGCGCGCTGATCAATTCTTTCTGGTTGCTGGATGAAGAAAAATCCGAAGCACGTTGTGTTTGCGCTAAATCTGGTTATAGCGAAGACCAAATCGTTCCAGTCAGCGATCTGGGCCAGATCGAATATCGTGAAGTACCTCTGGAAGTTAAACCGGAAGTGCGCGTGGAAGGCGGTCAGCACCTGAATGTGAATGTGCTGCGCCGTGAAACGCTGGAAGATGCCGTTAAGCATCCTGAAAAATATCCGCAGCTGACTATCCGTGTCTCCGGCTATGCCGTGCGCTTTAACTCGTTGACGCCAGAACAACAGCGCGACGTTATTACTCGTACTTTTACCGAAAGCCTGTAACTCGTTTTATTCGAGGGCGTGACGTAAATACAAAAGGGAGCCGAGGCTCCCTTTTTTACATCCCGACGCTTTATTCGCCAGACTCGCCCGCTTTTTGGGCCGGCTGACGGCGTTTGCCGATGTTTTTGCTGTCCCGGTGACGTACCTTCACCTTGACCTTCTCTTTTTCTTTCTCTTTCTCTTTTTTCTCTTTCCGCTTGGCCAATGCTTTCTTGGATGGTTTGCCCGTTGTTTTAGCGCTTGGCGCTTTGGTCGCCGGACGCAGTTCATCAACCACTCGGGGTTTGAGCGGCTCATTCAGATAACGGCTGATCTTGCCAAGCAGCAGATGGTCGTGCGCTTCGACAAGAGAGATGGCGCAGCCTTTACGACCAGCCCGGCCCGTACGGCCAATTCGATGCAGATAAGTATCAGCGGTGCGCGGCAGATCAAAGTTGAACACGTGACTGACGTCGTTGATATCAATACCACGGGCGGCAACGTCGGTCGCCACCAGAACGTTTACCCGTCCGTCGCTCAGACGCTTAATCGCTTCATTGCGTTTGGTCTGTACCATTTCGCCTTCAAGATAGCAGGCGGTAATACCGGCCTCGCGTAACCAGGCCACCAGCTCATGTACCCGCTCGCGCTTGCGGACGAAAATAATGGAGCGGGTGACGTCCGGTTGTTTCAACTGATGGCAAAGCAAGGCCGTTTTGTGTTTGATATCGTCGGCGCGGTAATACCATTGCAGGATTTTTTTACGTTCGCGACGCGAGGGATCGGCTTCAACTTCGACGGGGTCGTTCAGCAAGCGCTCGGCAAAGTCTTTAATCGCTTCGCCTTCCAGCGTTGCGGAGAACAGCAGCGTTTGTTTCCGCCAACGGGTTTCACCGGCAATATGCTCGATATCCTGCGCGAAGCCCATGTCCAGCATGCGATCCGCTTCATCCAGTATCAGCGTCTCAACCGCGCGGCAATCAAAGTTTTCTTCTTTAATGTATTGCAGCAGGCGGCCCGTGGTTGCCACGACGATATCCTGGTTTTCACTAAATACTTCGGCATGGTTCATATACGCCACGCCGCCGGTGATGGTGGCAATATCCAGGTGGGTATGTGCGGCCATAATGCGAGCCTGGTCGGCGACCTGCATGGCGAGTTCGCGCGTCGGCGTTAAAATAAGAATGCGAGGCGGGCCGGATTTTTTACGAGGAAAATCGAGCAGATGCTGCAAAACCGGCAAGAGGTACGCTGCGGTTTTGCCTGTGCCGGTTGGCGCAGAGCCCAGCACATCGCGACCGTCCATCGCCGGCGGAATTGCCGCCATCTGAATGGCCGTCGGACGTTCATAACCCATATCGCGCAGGGCGTCTAACAGGCTGTCATCAAGATCTAACTCGGAAAAATTCGTTGCTGTCATGGTCTACCTCTGTTTGGGGCGCCGATTATAGACGTATTGGCCGGGTTCTTCACCTGTTTAAACAGACAACCGCGCTTTTACTGTATAGATGTTTACCCTATGCTACGACGGTTTTGATCGGGAACGAGTAATAATGAGCAAGCAATCTGATAATAAACCGGCGCTGCGTCGCGGCGGATTCACCTTCAAACAGTTTTTTGTCGCGCACGATCGCTGTGCCATGAAGGTCGGCACCGACGGCATATTGCTGGGCGCCTGGGCGCCGGTCTCCGCTGCGCGGCGAATTCTGGATATCGGTTGTGGTTCCGGTTTGATCGCGCTGATGCTGGCGCAACGGACTCATGATGCGGTTCTGATTGATGCGGTTGAACTGGATAGCGCCGCGGCCCAGCAGGCGGCGGAAAATATCGCCGCGTCTCCCTGGTCGGCACGGATGAAGGTTTACCTTGATGATATCGCGACCTTTGCCGAGGGGCGGCGCGCGGACTATTCCCTGATTGTCAGCAATCCGCCTTATTTCTCGCCGGGCGTCGCTTGCGGCACGATGCAGCGTACTCAGGCTCGCTATACCGTCGCGCTGACGCACGAACGGCTGCTGGACTGCGCGCGCGGTTTGATTACGCCCGACGGATTGTTTTGCGTGGTGTTGCCGATACAGGTTGTTGACGATTTTGTGCGGCAGGCGCAGCGGCAGGGCTGGTTTATGCGCCGGCGCATGGATGTAGCGGAGTCGTCTTCCCGACCCGCGCACCGCGTCTTGTGCGCGTTTTCACGACAGCCGGGAGAGACTCTGGTTCGGCAATTAGCGATACGTGATGCCGAGCAGCGTTATTCCGACGCCTTTCAGGCACTGACGCAATATTTTTATCTGTTTATGTAGATTCCACGAGGAATCCACATAAACAGGCTGTGCTATGGCGTGAGAACGGTAGGATTGGGCCTATCGAACTGGCTGAGATAGTCCAGGGTATAATGCAATCCGCGGCTCTCTTTTCTGTCCAATGCGCTGCGAACGATTAACTCGGCTACCTGAACCAGATTGCGCAATTCCAGCAAATTGTTGGAAATACGGAAGTGCGAATAGTATTCGTCAATTTCATTCTGAAGCAAATTAATGCGGTGCAGCGCCCGCTCCAGCCGTTTTGTGGTTCGAACGATCCCGACATAGTCCCACATAAAGAGTCTGAGCTCATGCCAGTTGTGCTGGATAACAACCTGTTCGTCCGAATTATCAACCTGACTTTCATCCCAGGCCGGGAGCGTTTTTATCAACTCGAGGTGCGGCAGGCGTTGCCGGATATCTTCCGATGCCGACCAGCCGTACACCAGACACTCCAGCAACGAGTTTGACGCCATGCGGTTCGCGCCGTGCAGACCGGTGTAGCTCACCTCGCCGATAGCATACAGCCCGTCGAGGTCGGTGTGGCCGCGCCGATCGACCATAACGCCGCCGCAGGTATAGTGCGCGGCCGGAACAATAGGAATAGCTTCTATAGTGATATCAATCCCCAGCGATAACAGCTTTTCATAGATGGTGGGGAAGTGTTGTTTGACGAATTCCGCCGGCTTATGGCTAATATCCAGATACATGCAGTCAGCGCCGAGGCGCTTCATTTCATGGTCGATGGCTCTGGCGACGATATCGCGCGGAGCCAGTTCGCCTCTGGCGTCGAAGTCCGGCATAAAGCGACTGCCGTCGGGGCGTTTAAGGTGAGCCCCTTCGCCACGCAACGCTTCCGTCAGCAGAAAATTGCGCGCCTGCGGGTGAAACAGGCAGGTCGGGTGAAACTGATTAAATTCCATATTGGCGACCCGGCAACCCGCACGCCATGCCATGGCGATGCCGTCGCCGGATGAAATGTCAGGGTTGGTGGTGTATTGGTACACTTTGGATGCGCCGCCGGTGGCGAGAACCACGGTTTTCGCCCGACAAGACTCAACCGCTTCCCGTTCACGGTTCCAGATGTAGGCGCCGACAACCCGGCGGGATCCCGGCAGGCCCAGTTTGTCGGAGGTGATTAAATCAACGGCGTTGCAGCGTTCCATAATATGGATGTTGGGATGCGACAGGGCTTTTTTTACCAGCGTATTTTCCACTTCTTTCCCGGTGGCGTCCGCGGCGTGGAGAATTCGGCGATGGCTGTGTCCTCCTTCCCGGGTGAGGTGATAACGTTCTTCACCGCCGGCGCCGGTTTCCGTATCAAACAATACGCCTTGTTCGATCAGCCATTGTACGCAGTGTTTGGCATTGCCGGCGATGAAAGCGACGGCTTCACGTTCGCACAGTCCGTCGCCCGCGATTAATGTATCTTCGATATGCGATTCGATGCTATCGGTCTCATCAAAAACCGCGGCGATACCGCCCTGGGCGTAAAAGGTCGAACCTTCATTCAGCGGGCCTTTGCTGAGAACGGTAACGTTTGCGTGAGAAGCCAGACGAAGCGCGAGAGACAGCCCGGCAGCGCCGCTGCCGATGATCAATACATCACAAGTGTATTCAGTGGTCGGTTGCATGTTCGTATCGTCACGTATGAGAAAGAGGGGAATTGATGGTAGCACTCAATGTTTTATCCATGCATTGATTTTGTGTCCCCTGTAAAGATGTATAAATACCCACCCTCAAACCGGGTCGGTTGGTGCTAATGCCGCGGATTTATCGTATGATCGATCAGATATGCTTGATGATAAATATAAAAACCAGCGTGCTGGGGCGGCAAATAAGCCGGGAGCGGACTTGAGCGCCGCTTGCGGCGATCGGATGAAGACGGGGCTCTGCGATGAACCGGGCACTGATGTCAACGCGCCTGCAACTTGCAAGATAGCGGGAATAAAACGGTTTGGCTGGAACTTTATACGGGATATCGGCTCTAACGTAGAGCTTGCTCTGGGATAACTATATTTATGGCTGGCGGTATTATTTACGTGTGGAGAACGGTTTGAGGAGATATTACCTCGGATGAGCGAGCAGCTAGCAGATCAGGTTCTGGTTGAGCGGGTCCAAAAAGGCGACCAAAAGTCGTTTAATTTACTGGTTATTCGTTACCAGCATAAGGTGGCGAGCCTGGTATCCCGTTACGTCCCCCAAGGGGACGTCCCGGACGTGGTACAGGAATCATTTATCAAAGCGTATCGTGCATTGGAATCATTCCGTGGCGATAGTGCTTTTTATACATGGCTATACCGTATCGCCGTGAATACGGCGAAAAATTATCTGGTGGCCCAGGGAAGACGTCCTCCTTCCAGCGATATTGACGCCAATGATGCGGAAAATTATGAAAATGCAGGAGCATTGAAAGAAATATCGAACCCTGAGAATTTAATGTTGTCAGAGGAATTGAGAAGTATTGTTTTCCGTACCATTGAGTCTTTACCGGAAGATTTACGTCTGGCGATTACGCTGCGTGAATTAGATGGACTGAGTTACGAAGAGATCGCCGCCATTATGGATTGTCCAGTCGGCACTGTTCGTTCCCGTATCTTCCGGGCCAGGGAGGCTATTGATAATAAAGTACAACCGCTTATTCAGCGCTAGCCTGTTCCAGCCATGGCGTATGATTAATGATGGATTTGACAAAGTAAGGGTGTCGGTATGCAGAAAGAGAAACTTTCCGCTTTAATGGATGGTGAGGCAGTTGATTCCGAACTGCTGAAGTCCTTGTCACAAGATGACAAGTTGCAGCAAAGTTGGCAAAGTTATCATCTAATCCGCGATACATTGCGTGGGGATATCGGTGAAGGCAAAAATGTTATTCACCTTGATATAGCCTCCCGTGTGGCTGCTGCGATTGAAAAAGAACCTGTTCGTCTGGTTCCGCAAGCGCAACCAGAATCTCAGCCACACCCTGAGCGTTGGTCCCAGATGCCGTTCTGGCACAAAATTCGGCCGTGGGCTAGTCAGTTGACTCAGGTCGGGGTCGCAGCCTGCGTATCTTTGGCCGTTATTGTCGGCGTGCAAAACTATAATCAGGTTGATTCGGCAAGCGGGATAACGGAACCCGCCGCGTTTAGTACGTTACCGGCAATGGGAACCGCTTCGCCGGTCAGCTTCGGCGTACCGTCGGAAAGCGTAGCTTCCCATAATGGTCAGCAAAAATTTGACGCGCAACGCAATCGCCTCAATGCTATTTTGCAAGATTATGAACTACAGCGCCGTTTGCACGCTGAACAACTCCAGCATCATGATGATCAGCAAGCTGCAATCCAGGTTCCAGGAACTCAATCATTAGGAACTCAGCCTCAGTAATGAAGCCTGTCTGGTTAACCGTCTGTTTGCTGATCGGCAGTTTGTTTTATTCCAGCATCGCCCCGGCGCAAACTGCGTCCGGGGCGTTGTTGCAACAAATGAACCAAGCCAGTCGCTCGTTAAACTACGAAATTTCTTTCATCAATATTACCCTCCAGGGATTTGAGTCGTTGCGCTATCGCCATGTCGTGGTGAACGATCGCGCATTAGCGCAACTGGTTTTCATGGACGGCCCGCGGCGTGAAATCGTACAGCGCGGCAATGAAATCAGCTATTTCGATTCAGACCTGGAGCCCTTCACGCTGTCGAGCGATCACATCGTCGATTCATTACCCGCGCTGGTCTATGCGAATTACCAAAACATCGCGCAGTATTACGATTTCATTCCTGCCGATGGGCGCGTTCGTATCGCCGATCGTCTGGCCGTCGGCGTCAGGATCATCTCCAAGGATGCGACGCGTTACAGTTATGCGGTCTGGATGGACGCCGAGTCTAAACTGCCGCTGCGGGTTGATTTGCAGGATCGTAATGGCGAGCGTCTGGAACAGTTTCTGGCGACGTCGCTGATCGTGGATGATAACCTTGCCAAGGCGTTGCGCCCGCTGGAAAGTATAAACTTGCCGCCCGCCTTGCCAAGGCCCAGACAAACAAGCGGCGACTTCGCCTGGTTGGCCGAGTGGCTGCCTGCGGGAATGAAAGAGGTTTCTCACAGTCGAAGGACATTGCCGGGCGTCAATATTCCGATTGAAACGCGCCTGTACAGCGATGGTCTGTTTAGTTTCTCCATCAATATCAGTCCCTCTTCCGAAACGCAGTCTGAACAATCCGTTCGTACCGGGAGACGCACCATACATACTGAAATTCGTGATAAGAATGAGATCACCGTAGTCGGTGAGCTTCCGCCGGCCACGGCTAAGCGTGTGGCGGAAAATATTATTCTGAAGGCGCAATAAATGATTAAAGAGTGGGCGACGGTTATTTCATGGCAGGATGGCATTGCCGTCTTGCACTGTGAGCAGCGTTCGGGGTGCGGCGGCTGTCAATCGCGCGCAACATGCGGAACCGGGCTGCTGAACCAACTGGGGGCGCCTGCCGAGCATCAGTTGCGGGTACCCTGTGAGCAGCCTTTGCAAATCGGGCAGCGGGTTGAGCTCGGTATTGCCGAAGCGCGTCTGCTACAGTCTGCCGTTATGGTTTATTTTGTGCCGCTTGTGGGATTGCTCGCCGGCGCGGCGCTTTTACAGTTGCTCTTCGCCAATGAGCTGTCTGCCATTCTCGGCGCGTTGCTGGGCGGCGGACTGGCTTTTTTATCGGTGAGGCGCTGGGTGGATCACCTGGGGAAAAATGGTCGTTATCAACCCGTTATCTTGCAAGTCGCGTTGCCGGGCGAGTTACTGAAAATCAAAACCGTAGCCGAGTAATTCCCATGATTTTTCAGCCGTTGTCATCAATTTAACACCTTCTTTCATCCTGTCGTTCCGCTATTCCCAATAAAACCGCCATAATCGGGAGTAATGCGCCGGACATGACTAGGTTTTCGGACGTTCGGCATGTAGAATGCAGCGGTTCAGGTGGAAGCTCATCGCTGTCGTTTTCACCTCATGCGCATGCCCATCGGCAAGAATTTCAGAAATATCAAGGTAGAAAACTTTTTATAATGAAGCATATACGAAATTTCTCCATCATTGCCCACATCGACCACGGTAAGTCGACGTTATCTGACCGAATTATCCAGATTTGCGGTGGTTTAACCGAACGTGAAATGGCTGCGCAGGTTCTGGATTCAATGGATCTGGAGCGCGAACGCGGTATAACGATTAAAGCGCAGAGCGTGACGTTGGATTACAAAGCTCTGGATGGTCAAACCTACCAGTTAAACTTCATTGATACGCCCGGCCACGTCGACTTCTCTTATGAAGTCTCCCGTTCACTGGCGGCCTGCGAAGGCGCGTTGCTGGTGGTTGATGCGGGTCAAGGGGTTGAAGCCCAAACGCTGGCGAACTGTTACACCGCGCTTGATATGGATCTGGAAGTGGTGCCGGTGTTAAACAAAATCGACCTGCCTGCGGCCGATCCGGATCGGGTCGCGCAGGAAATTGAAGATATTGTCGGTATTGACGCCACGGATGCGGTGCGCTGCTCGGCTAAAACCGGCATAGGCGTACCCGAAGTCTTGGAACGCCTGGTGCGCGATGTTCCGCCGCCGCAAGGGAGTGCGGAAGAGCCGCTTCAGGCGCTGATTATTGACTCCTGGTTTGATAACTATCTGGGGGTTGTTTCACTGGTGCGCATTAAAAATGGCTCGATGCGCAAAGGTGAAAAAATCAAGGTAATGAGTACCGGTCAGGTCTATAACGCCGACCGCCTGGGCATTTTTACGCCGAAGCAGGTTGACCGCGACGTGCTTAATTGTGGTGAAGTGGGTTGGCTGGTTTGCGCCATCAAGGATATTCTGGGCGCGCCGGTCGGCGATACGCTGACATCGGCCCGTCAGCCGGCGGAAAAAGCGCTGCCGGGCTTCAAGAAAGTAAAACCACAGGTTTATGCCGGGTTATTCCCGATAAGTTCCGATGATTATGAAGCCTTCCGCGATGCGCTGGGTAAACTGAGTTTAAACGACGCGTCTCTGTTTTATGAACCGGAAAGCTCGACAGCGCTGGGATTCGGTTTCCGCTGTGGTTTCCTTGGGCTGTTGCACATGGAGATCATTCAGGAGCGACTGGAGCGTGAATATGATCTGGATCTGATCACCACCGCGCCTACGGTTGTTTATGAAATCGAAACGACCGGCGGAGAGATCGTGCATGTCGACAGTCCGTCGAAGCTGCCGCCGCTGAATAATATTCAGGAGTTGCGCGAACCTATCGCTGAATGTCATATGTTGTTGCCGCAGGAATATCTGGGCAACGTCATTACGCTGTGTATTGAAAAGCGCGGCGTACAGACCAACATGGTTTATCACGGTAATCAGGTCGCGCTGACGTATGAAATTCCGATGGCGGAAGTGGTGCTCGACTTCTTTGACCGACTGAAATCAACCTCT
Source organism: Brenneria sp. g21c3 (assembly GCF_040240345.1). Taxonomy (NCBI): domain Bacteria; kingdom Pseudomonadati; phylum Pseudomonadota; class Gammaproteobacteria; order Enterobacterales; family Pectobacteriaceae; genus Brenneria; species Brenneria sp. g21c3. The sequence goes on from NZ_JBEIAB010000014.1 coordinate 82,189, forward strand.
CGCGGTTACGCCTCGCTGGACTATAATTTCAAGCGTTTCCAGGCTTCCGATATGGTGCGTGTTGATGTTCTTATCAACGGCGAGCGCGTGGATGCGCTGGCGCTGATCACTCACCGGGACAATTCGCAATACCGCGGACGCGAACTGGTGGAAAAAATGAAAGAGCTTATTCCACGCCAGCAATTTGATATCGCCATCCAGGCGGCGATTGGTAATCACATCATTGCCCGCTCGACCGTTAAGCAGTTGCGTAAAAACGTGCTGGCGAAATGTTATGGCGGTGATGTCAGCCGTAAGAAGAAACTGTTGCAGAAACAGAAAGACGGTAAGAAACGTATGAAGCAGGTGGGTAACGTTGAATTACCGCAGGAAGCCTTCCTTGCTATTCTTCACGTTGGCAAAGACAACAAATAAATCCTGAGGAGTTGGCATGGCCAATATGTTTGCCGTAATTTTGGCGTTGGTAACGCTAATCACGGGAATTGTCTGGTGCTTGGAACGCTTTATGTGGGCGCCGGCGCGCCGCAAGAAATTAGCGGTATCAAGTGAAGGGACGAACAGCAGCGAATTGCCAAAAGTCGTTGCGCAGCCAGGATGGGTTGAAACGGTTGCATCGGTATTTCCGGTTGTCGCGCTGGTTTTAATTGTGCGTTCTTTTATTTATGAACCCTTTCAGATTCCATCTGGTTCCATGATGCCGACATTGCTGATCGGCGACTTTATCCTGGTTGAGAAGTATGCCTACGGTATTAAAGAACCCTTTACTCAGCAAACTTTAATTGCAACGGGTCACCCTAAGCGTGGCGATATTGCGGTATTTAAATATCCGGCCGATCCCAAGGTCGATTTTATCAAGCGCGTAGTGGGCGTGCCGGGCGATCGTGTCAGCTATAATCCGTTGACCAAGCAAGTGACGATTAATCCAGGCTGCGATGGATCGCAAACTTGCGATAAAGCATTAGCGGTTACCTATAATAATATTCAGCCCAGCGATTTCGTGCAGACATTTAATCAACCTGAACTGGAGTCCCGCAGCGGGTTTTACCAAATTCCGGTCGGTGAAGATAAAATCGCCGGCGCGCGACTGGGCATTCGCAAAGAGTCGTTGGGTAATGCCACGCACAATATTTTGATTGTTCCCGGCGTGCGGGATCAACTCGGCGGCTATTATCAGCAGTCACAACAACCGCTCGCGACCTGGGTTGTGCCGGCCGGCCATTATTTCATGATGGGGGATAATCGCGATAATAGCCTGGATAGTCGCTATTGGGGTTTTGTCCCGGAAAGGAATCTTGTTGGTAAAGCCACCGCAATTTGGATGAGCTTTGAAAAACAAGAAGGTGAATGGCCGACGGGCGTTCGGTTAAGCCGAATCGGCAGTATTCACTAATCAGTGATGATAAACACGCAGCATTATTACGCTGTCCGTTGTAGAATATTCTCAGAAATGAACGTTGGCTCCCGGTCGGGAGCCTATGCAAACGAAACAGTTTTGGCTGGTCCTAGCCAAGCAGGGCTGTTCCGTGTGCTGTTGTTTTTGACGCATTGTTGATCTATTGGTAACGCATGAATCCCATCCTAATAAACCGTTTACAAAGAAAGCTGGGCTATACTTTTCAGCAGTACGAACTTTTGTTGCAAGCCCTGACACATCGGAGTGCCAGCAGTAAGCACAACGAGCGACTTGAATTTCTGGGCGATTCCATCCTGAGTTTTGTTATCGCGAATGCGCTGTATCATCGTTTCCCCAAGGTTGACGAAGGGGATATGAGCCGGATGCGGGCTACCCTGGTGCGCGGTAATACGCTGGCGGAAATTGCGCGAGAATTTGAATTGGGCGAATGCTTGCGTCTGGGCCCCGGAGAGTTGAAGAGTGGCGGTTTCCGCCGCGATTCCATTCTGGCGGATACGGTGGAAGCGTTGATCGGCGGCATTTTTCTCGACAGCGATATTCAGACCATTGAGCGCTTGATTCTGAACTGGTATCAAAGCCGTCTGGATGAGATCAGTCCTGGCGATAAGCAAAAAGATCCTAAAACGCGGTTACAGGAATTTTTGCAAGGGCGTCATTTGCCGCTGCCGACCTATCTGGTTGTTCAGGTGCGAGGTGAAGCTCACGATCAAGAGTTTACTATTCACTGTCAGGTGAGTGGTTTTAGTGAATCGGTCGTAGGCACCGGTTCGAGCCGCCGGAAGGCTGAGCAGGCTGCGGCAGAACAAGCGTTGAAAAAACTGGAGCTTGAATGAGCGAAGAACAGACATACTGCGGTTTTGTCGCAATTGTCGGCCGGCCTAATGTGGGGAAGTCCACATTATTGAATCAGCTGCTGGGGCAGAAAATTTCTATTACGTCGCGTAAACCCCAGACGACACGACATCGTATCATGGGGATTCATACCGAAGGGCCTTATCAGGCTATTTATGTGGATACCCCAGGGCTGCATATTGAGGAAAAACGGGCCATCAATCGCCTGATGAACCGTGCGGCCAGCAGTTCTATCGGCGACGTTGAGCTGATCATTTTTGTCGTAGAAGGTACGCACTGGAACGATGACGATGACATGGTTCTGAACAAGCTGCGTGACCAGAAATGCCCGGTTCTTCTGGCGATCAACAAAGTGGATAACGTAACGGATAAAACCAAACTGTTGCCGCATATTCAATTTATCAGCCAACAAATGAACTTCCTGGATGTAGTGCCGATTTCCGCTGAAAAAGGGACCAATGTCGATACGGTGGCCAGCATTGTACGCAAACATCTGCCGCAGGCTGTACATCATTTCCCGGAAGATTATATAACCGATCGTTCCCAGCGCTTTATGGCTTCGGAAATTATTCGCGAAAAACTGATGCGTTTTTTGGGGGAAGAGCTGCCCTATTCGGTGACGGTGGAAATTGAGCGTTTCGTAACCAATGAGCGCGGCGGTTATGACATCAACGGTCTGATTCTTGTCGAGCGCGAAGGCCAGAAGAAAATGGTGATCGGGAATAAAGGCTCCAAGATCAAGACCATCGGCATTGAAGCGCGTCAGGACATGGAAGAGATGTTTGAGGCCAAAGTTCACCTCGAATTATGGGTAAAAGTAAAATCAGGTTGGGCAGACGACGAGCGTGCTCTGCGCAGCCTGGGTTACAGTGAAGACTTGTAAGGTCCGCGCCGATGGAAGGCTGGCAGCGCGCATTTGTCTTACATGGGCGACCTTATAGCGAAACCAGTTTATTACTGGATCTATTCAGTGAAAGCGACGGCCGGGTTCGCGTTCTGGCTAAAGGCGCCCGCGCCCGTCGCTCCAGTCTGAAAGGCAGCTTACAACCCTTCACTCCGCTACTGGCGCGCTGGAGCGGTCGGGGCGAAGTGAAAACCTTACGTAATGCCGAGCCGGTTTCTCTGGCGCTTCCGCTTTCCGGCATCATGCTCTACAGCGGCTTATATGTGAATGAGTTGCTTATTCGCGTTCTTGAGCATGAAACCAGCTATTCCGCTCTCTTTTTTGATTATCTCGATTGTTTACAGCAGCTTGCTTCTCAACATGCGTCTCCCGAACCGGCGCTGCGTCGTTTCGAGTTGGCCTTGCTGGGGAATCTGGGATATGGCGTGGATTTTCTGCACTGTGCGGGAAGCGGCGAGCCGGTCGCGGATACCATGACCTACCGATATCGTGAAGAGAAAGGATTTATCGCCAGCCTGGTCGTCGATAACGCTAGTTTTACCGGACGTGAATTGCGTGCGCTTGCGTCACGCGAGTTTCCCGATTCGGCGACGTTACGGGCGGCCAAGCGGTTTACGCGTATTGCGCTAAAACCTTACCTCGGTGGTAAACCGCTGAAAAGTCGTGAACTGTTTCGCCAGTTTTTACCCAATCTTAATTTATCCAAAACGCCTTCTTCTGATAAATAATCCAGCTTCTCTTATACCCAGAAACGCGGACATCGGTGTAAACTGCCTCGTATTACGCATTATTTTATCGAGGATTTACCATGTCAGAACTGTTGTTGGGCGTTAATATTGATCACATCGCAACCCTTCGTAATGCCCGAGGCACAGCCTATCCCGATCCGGTACAGGCTGCGTTCTTAGCCGAACAGGCGGGCGCGGATGGGATCACGGTTCACCTGCGTGAAGACCGACGCCATATCACCGACCGTGACGTCCGTATCCTGAGAAAAACCATTCAAACGCGAATGAATCTGGAAATGGCCGTGACTGACGAAATGGTCGGCATCGCCTGTGAGTTGCAGCCCCATTTTTGCTGTCTGGTGCCTGAAAAACGTCAGGAGGTGACAACCGAAGGGGGATTGGATGTCGCAGGCCAGCAGGAAAAGATGAACGCCGCCGTCGCCAGATTGAGTCAGGCGGGGATCCAGGTTTCCTTGTTTATTGATGCGGATAAAAAACAGATCGATGCGGCTATCGCGAGCGGCGCGCCCTATATTGAAATTCATACCGGCGCCTATGCCGATGCCGCTGACGATCGGACCCGGCAATATGAATTTGACCGTATCCGCGAAGCCGCCGCCTATGCGACCGAAAAAGGATTGAAAGTGAACGCGGGCCACGGGTTGACATACCATAATGTACAACCCATCGCGGCGTTGCCGGAAATGCACGAGCTGAATATCGGCCACTCAATCATCGGACGTGCGGTTATGAGCGGATTGAGCGATGCGGTGGCCGAAATGAAAGCGCTGATGCGGGAAGCCCGTCGTTAATGGCGATCCTCGGCCTTGGGACGGATATTGTCGAGATTGCCCGTATCGAATCGGTGATTGAGCGCTCGGGCGAGCGTCTGGCTCGTCGTATCCTGACTGAAAATGAATGGGCGCAATACCAGCAGCACCAACAGCCAGTCCGTTTTCTTGCTAAGCGTTTCGCCGTAAAAGAGGCAGCGGCGAAGGCTTTTGGTACAGGCATTCGCAATGGACTGGCTTTTGCTCAGTTTGAGGTTTTTAACGATGAACTGGGGAAACCCAGTCTGCGTTTTTTTGCTAAAGCATCCGAGTTGGCAACCCATCTGGGCGTAAAACATGTGCATGTGACATTAGCTGATGAGCGACGTTACGCTTGTGCAACGGTTATCATCGAAAGTTAAGCTCAGAGCTTGTCTGCATGGTGCATGAGCACATACTTTTCCCACAACTGTTCAGCGCCTTCCTGATGTTCGGGATCCTTGATGATGGTATTGTCGATGGGGCAAACTTTCTGACAGGTTGGTGTGTCGTAATGTCCGACACATTCCGTGCATCGGGTTGCATCAATTTCGTAAATGCCCATTCCCATTGATATCGCCTGGTTTGGGCATTCCGGTTCACACATATCGCAATTGATACATTTATGGGTGATGAGTAACGCCATGATAATCTTCTACCTTACAAACAGGGCGCAGATTATACCTGCTGAAAGCCGTTAAAACACGCGCTACCGTTCTTGATGTGCGAAGTTACGGGGTAAAATCATTATCTGTTCGTTAAATTGCTGCTGGATTTATCCGTTAGGCTATACGAATCAACTGATATAAGTGTGATTATTAGGTTTTAATTTGTTGATTTAAAAATCAAATTAAGTTAATTATGATATTGATCCTCCTGTGTTTTCAGCTTTCATGTGGGGCAGGTTTTCTGTATCGTCAATAAAGTTTACGACCGGAGAGTCGATAACGATATAACCTGTATAGCGTAGTTTTTTTATAATTAACAATGTCAGTCTAATGGCGGAACGCATAGTGCAGCAGGAAGGGAATGTTAATCAGTTTAAGCTATTGCTGCCTCAGCAAGGGGACGTTGAGTCATTGGGTTCCGATTACTGGAATCAATGCCTGCGGCGGTATACTTTTCAGCCAATTTACCGCACATCAGGTAAGCTTATGGCTATTGAATTGTTAACCTCCGTTTTTTCTCCGACTTTGCCGCAAACCTTTATCTCTCCCGAAACATACTTTGCCAATATCAATGTGGAAGAACGCTTACAGATTATTGTCGAACAGCTACAGTTGCTATCGAATTGGCACTTGCGTTTTACCCGTGACGATCTACTGGCGTCGGTCAACATTGATGGCATGACGTTGCTTGCTTTACAGAAGAGCCATGAAGCTAAACGTCTTGTTGCCGCCATGCCCTGGCTCCGCTTTGAAATGGTGGAAAATCAGGGCGGACTGCCGAAAGAAGCATTAACCAAACTTCCGGAAGTACAAACGTTATGGTTGGATGACTTTGGCTGCGGGGTGGCGAACTTTTCATCATTAATGTTGGCGCAATATGATTGCATCAAAGTTGCCCGTGAACTTTTTATCCTGCTACAGCAAAGTGGAGAAGGTCGTGAGGTTTTTCCCGCGCTAATCTCTTTACTCGCTCGATTTTGCAACTATGTGGTTATCGAAGGTATTGAAACCCAGGAAGAGTGGACCATTGTTAAAGCCTCGCAGGCCGATGCCGCACAAGGGTATTATCTGTCGCGTCCACAACCATTCGATAACTTTGAGGCGCTAAAAACAGAGTTCTGAATAATGAACATTTAATTTAGTGATCTGCCTGCAACACCACTATTTCCTCTGCATTTGTATCCCTCTTTTATTTTCCTCCCTGTCTGGTATTAATTTTCGCCAATTGCATAAATGGTCTATGTTTAACAATAAATTATACTTATGAATATAAATGATAAGTTATCTCGTCGATGTTCTTTTTATAATTATTTTATCTTGATTTTTTGTTATTTAACGTGATTTATGTTGTTAACTGGCTGGATACATGGTTTTAATGACTGGTTACAGGGGAAGAGATAACGAGGTCAGGACACCAGTCAGTAGACTTTTTTATTAACTTAATTAATTGATTTTTAATGATAAAAAAATCAATGTTTGTTATGAACGATCAAAAACGGCTTTATGATAGATTTTTTTTATTAAAACGATGAAATTTATTGGTATAAATGATTTGCTTACAAAGGCGGGATAGTCAAAATGTACTATCAGGTAGATCATGACATATTTTTAAATCCCATTAGAGAAACTTATAACGCAAGCATTACTAATATTAAATTTAAACATTTTTTGGGATTTTTTTTCTTATCTGCACACAGTGAAATGCGGGGTTTTTATGTTGATGTTTCCATGCTTCTGAGTCCTCCAGTCATCTGGAGATTTTTTTCTTTTATCCTTTCCGCTCTCTGGAAATGTGCCAGTTATCCTGCAAAACGACGGGGAAAGGGGCTATTGCCGGGATTTTTCGTCGTCTGTGCCGTGAGTTGCACGATCAGGACCTCTCGGACCTGAGGAGAGTGTTATTGTGTCTGAAATTATAATAATAACCATATTATCAGCACTCCTACTGCTGTCTGTTGTAAAGAATAGAAAGCTTAAACAAAAGTTGAATGCAGAGCAGAAAAGACAAGATTTTGTCAATATGATGTTCTTTGCAACGGAATATAGCCCAGCTTCTATTGTAATCGCGAATGAAAATTGTGAGATCGTTTACGTAAATCGTCAGTTTGTGAGTATGTCCGGCTATATGCCCGACGAGGTTATTGGCAAAAAACCGAATATATTAAGCTCAGGAATGACTAACGCGGCTGTTTATGAAGATCTTTGGTCTACCTTAAATAAAGGTGAAATATGGAGCGGCGAGTTTATAAACCGCCGCAAAGATGGACAGCTGTATTGGGAGAAGGCCAATATCGCAAAGATATACAATAAAACCAATAATTGTACGCAATATGTCGGCGTTAAGCTGGATATCACGGAGAGAAAAATACAGGAACATCACGATAACTCCTATAATCGGGCTCTGGAGCTTTTATCAAGCGGAGCGCCGTTAAAAGATATTCTTGATGCGATTATCTTCAGCATAGAAGAGAAAAATCCCGGCCGGATTGTCTGTTCGGTGTTGCTGGTGGATAAAGAAAAAAAATGCCTGATTCTGGGGTCGGCGCCCAGTTTGCCCGGCTTTTATAAAAATGCGATTCATAACGTCAAGATTGCCAATGGCGTGGCTTCGTTCGGTACCGCCGCTTATCGCGGAAAACGCGTGATAACAGATGATATCTCTGTTCATCCGGACTGGTCTCTGCATAAAGGTCTGGCGCTTTATGCGGGTTTGCGCTCGTGCTGGTCTGAACCGGTTTACGGGCAGAATAAAGAAGTATTAGGCGTACTGAGCGTTTATCACCGAAAAGTCTATGTCCCTAATGATGAAGAGATTTTTTCCATAGAGAAGTCGGCCCAATTAATATCCATCGCGATAGAGCGATACCGTGCCATTGATATGTTGCGGCGCAGTGAAGAACACTATCGCCAGTTGGCGCATTATGACTCATTAACGTCATTGGCAAATGGCTTAACCTTTGCCGAACAAATGGAACAGGCGATTTTGTTGTCTAAGCAAACAGGCAGAAAAATTGCGTTGATGTTCCTCGATCTTAATAAATTCAAACAGATAAATGACTCGTTTGGTCATGCCGTCGGCGATCTGTTACTAAAAGAAGCAGCGGCGCGTATGCGCACCGCCGTCAGAGAATCCGATACGGTATATCGGCGCAGCGGCGATGAATTTATTATTTTATTGCAAGGTATCAAAGAGGTGGACAACACCCTGTACGTTGCTGAAAAAATTCATCATGCATTAAATGAACCTTTTGATATCGAAGGGAAAAAAATGGATATCTCCTGTAGCATCGGGATTGCGCTTTACCCTGAGCACGGCACAGACTCCCTGACATTAGCCATTAATGCTGATTCTGCAATGTATCAGGCGAAAGCAATGGGGGCCGGTCAGACGCAAATTTATCATGATTTAAGTAATCATTAATAATGCAATAATTGCAATTAAAAGTATTGGTTTTAAATTAATATCTTTCTCTATGCGTTACCCTGATATTCATTGCCGATGACGTTGCCGATTTCGTCATCAGTGATAATTAGTTTAAGAACCCGGCTGGTAAAAGGCCGGTTTTCCACTCCATAAAATTGTTAATGTGTTTTTTAACTTAATGGTTTTCGTCATTTTGTCATCATCGTCGCAAAGACAACATTGTTGACCGGAATAGAGAAATTACCATTGGCGAAAGGAACTAATTGCAATAATTTTTCACTATATCTAGGGCAGGGTAAGACTCTTGTCATTATCCGCGTATAGAGTCAGGTATAAGGAGGATACTTTTTTCTCATTGACGCTAAAATAGTTGTGTTTATTAATAATTATTAAACAATGCTAATGTAACGTTTGCATGTAAGTTATTGTGCTAATAGCACAATTATTGAATTGTTTCTTGCATTTTTTTGTGATGTTCATCAAATTTTAATAAAAACTTAACTCAAATTTATTGAGATAAGCCCTGAATTTGGATTAGGATTCGTTTTGTCTTTTTGGGGTAACATAAGGAAATTTTCATTATTACCCTTGGGCATTAAGTATAAGCAAATAATCTTACCTGGCGCTCTGTTGAGTTATTTTACCCGGCGGGCGCGGGTTGATTGTGCGCGGATGTTGTTTAACTAATATTAATTTTTTAAGGAATGAAAAAATGGTACGTAAATTATTTAAGTCATTAAAGAAGGATGAGCGCGGCGTATCGGCTCTGGAATATGCCATTCTGGCTGGGGTGATTGTGGTGGTAGTGGCTACAGGTGTAACTCAATTTAGCGGGAAGATTGAAACACTTTTCAAAAGTGCTAATACATCTATTCAAAAGGCCGTGGATGCTACGCCTAAAGGCTAACGTTTTTTATAAATGCTTTTTTTAAAGCTAATTATCACCGCGTTATTAATAGCCCTGTTTGGGCTATTAATACGCGCCGATTTGACCCAACGACGTTTGCCTAACCGCTGGATTGGTTATTACGCGCTGTTGTTTCCCGTTTATGCCTGGAGTCAGGAAATAAGTTGGATTCAGTTTGCGATGCACGGTTTAGTCGCCGTCGTGGTTTTTCTGCTGCTGCTGTTGCCGTTTGTACGCGGCGGCATCGGCGGCGGCGATGTCAAATTGGGCGTGGCGGTAATGTTATGGGCGGGGCCGCAGTCGGCGGCCGCCGTTTTGGTAGCGATCGGTCTGGTCGGCGCGCTGTTGGGCATTGCCGGGTGGCTGGCGGACCTGCTGGCGGATAGAAAGCCGCAGGTGGCGTCGGAGACGCCGGCAAGAGAATCATTGCCGTCGTTTGGCCATATTCTGTCGGCGCGGCGCGGGGTGCCTTACGGCGTCGCACTGGTGGCCGGAGGGATAACGGCGTTAATCAGCCAGGGATGGGGTCTGTTGCCTTAATCCATCATCCATCCGACCCTCGATTTTTAACGACAGGTCGCTTTTTCAGCCATCTGATCATCAAGCCGGGAGTGGCCTGTTGATGTCTTCAGTATTGAAATTTTCCTTGATCCTGCTTGCGGCGGCAATGCTGGCCGCGGTTGCCCGCATCTGGTTTGTCAGCGCCAGCGCGCCGCCGCAAAAACCGGTGCAGGTGCGCGTTGCCGCCGCTGAATTACCGGCCGGACTGTTGCTGCGCGAGGGCGATCTGGGCTGGAAAGCCTATTCCGAGGACCATGTGCCGGAAGGCGCGCTGCGTGAAGGCAGTACCGGCGCCAATCTGAATGGCGCGCTGGTAAGGAAACCATTAAAGGAAGGGGCGTTGATTCTGACCGGTGATGTTATCCGTCCGGATGCCCCCGGTTTTCTGGCTGCGGTATTAAAGCCGGGCATGCGCGCGGTTTCCGTGCCGGTGGATGATGTTTCCGGCAATGCCGGACTGATTCAGCCGGGCGATTTCGTCGATATTATTCTGACCCAGCGTCTTAACCCGCAGGCGGGTAGTCGCGGACGTGATGCGCGCCAGGTCGTCAGTGAAACGGTGGTCGAGCGGGTGCGTATTATTGCCGTGGGTTCGAGTATTCAGCGGCAAACGGAGGATAACGGCAAAGCCAACCGCGCCAGAACCGTTACCGTCGAAGTGGCGCCGCGCGCCGCCGAAGCCGTCACCGTGGCGGCGCAGTTGGGGAATCTATCGATGGCGCTGCGTAGTTTCGCGCTGGACGATCGGGATGCGGTTATCTCAGACAATGTGCAGAGCGCAACCGCCTCGGTCGTGGCGTGGGATAGCGAGCGCGCAAATGAGAGTCGCCCGGTGTGGGGCGGGGATGTTTCCCGCGCATTGGGCGCCGGAGAACATGGGGCGCCAGTATCAGACTCGGAAGGGAAAATCAGTCCGCCTCGATCGCTACGGGTGATCATCATGCGCGGCAGTCAACGACAGGAACAGGAGTTTGTCACTAATGCTCGCTAGAATTTCATGGCATATGTTGGTGCTGGCGTTGGCCGGCTTATTATTGGGCGTTTCCGTCAAGACGCAGGCGATGACGCTATCCGTCGGCGCGGGGGAGTTGATTAACATATCCGACGATATGGCGTCGGTATTCGTGGCCGATCCGGAAATCGCCGATGTTCAGTCGCCGACGCCGGGTTCGGTGCTGGTGTTGGGCAAACGGGTGGGTACCACATCGCTGTACATACTGGATAATGCCGGCAAGCAACTGGCTCGACGTACCATTGTGGTGAGACATAATCTGTCCGAAGTGCAAACGACATTACGCCAGCGCTTTCCGAAACTGCGTCTGACGCTGACGTCGTCGCCAGGTTCGATCATGGTGGCCGGCCAGGTGCCTAACGCCGAAACGGCCGAGGCGATTGCCCGTACCATTCGACCCTATCTCGGTGAGAAAGATGAATTGCTCAGCTCGTTGGCGATCGCCAGTCCGGTTCAGGTGCATCTGCGGGTACGGGTCACCGAGGTGTCGCGTTCGGTCACGCAGCAACTGGGCGTGAACTGGGAAGTGCTCTCCAGTCCGGGAAACTTTCTGCTTGGATTGGGAGGATTGCGGGATTTTGCTTCAACCGATGCCATCAGCGGGGTGACGACCTATACCGGGGCATCAGGCAACTATGGCGTCGTCGGCGGGTTCAAGTCGGGCAGTACCTCGATTGAAACCATGATCGACGCGTTGGATCAAGAGGGGCTGATCAGCATTCTGGCCGAGCCCAATCTCACCGCCATCTCCGGTCAGACCGCCAGTTTTCTGGCCGGCGGAGAATTTCCGGTGCCGGTCCGACAGGAGTCGGACACCACTACCGTCGAGTTCAAACCGTTTGGCGTCGCGCTTGATTTTACCCCAACCGTCTTGTCGGACGATCGCATCAGTCTCAAGGTTCGTCCCGAAATCAGCGAGATCGACTCCAATAGCAGCATTGTAGTGGATGGGCTGAGCGTGCCCGGTATTTCCGTCCGGCGGGTGGAAACCACGGTAGAGCTGGCCAGCGGGCAGAGCTTCGCCATCGGCGGGTTGTTGCAGAACAACGTCAGAGATGTGCTTTCCAAAATCCCCGGTCTGGGCTCCATTCCGGTGTTGGGCAAGCTGTTCTCTTCTTCCAATTATCAAAACAACAAGAGTGAGTTGGTCGTTATTGTGACGCCGTATCTGGTGCGTCCGACCGCCGCCAACCAACTGGCGACGCCGTTGGACAGCATGAGAGCGAATTCAGACATCGAATATATTCTGAATAAAAAGAGCGGCGTCGACCCCTTGCAGAATAAGGTTCCCCGTTTAGCGGGATCGGCCGGTTTTGTGTATTAAAAACTCACTGTCGAGGAAGTTCGTCCATAGCAAAGGGAGTGTGATGATGGTTATGTTTACCGGGCTGCGTCGGTATCTCGTTTTACTGTTTATCGGCGGGGCGATAGGTCTGCTCACCGGCTGTAGCTCATGGCAACGTGATGACGACGGCATGCCGGATGTGTCCTCTATCAAGCTGCAACAGAGAGGGAAGTCGTGGGTGGCGGTTCCGCCTGATTGCCGGAGCATGCTGCAACCTAAGCGTGACTGGCGGGATGACGATCGCTGGCGGATTGCCTTCGGCTGCGCGACTTACACCAATCTTGCGGCCAGCCTGGCCCGTCCGCAGGATCTGACGTCGCCGCGGCGGTACAGCGGTATGCAGGCGGATGCGGCGTCGCTGGCGGTAACGCGCTATCGCGAAAATAAAGTTGAACCACTGCGGGAAACCGAGTCCACGGCGGATATTAGCGATTAAAACGGATACGGATATATGAGTGTACTGGGTGATAAAGAGCGCAGTGAGCTGCGTATGGTGAGCTTTGCGGCCTTTGTGCTGGATACGGACAGTAAAGATGAACTGACTCGTTTTCTCAAAACCAGTACGGTGACGGATAGCCGGGTTGAGAGAGGCAATATAGACGAGGCTATCGTCTGGCTGAAGAAAATGGGTCGTTCGCCTCAACGTCTGCTGGTGGATATCTCCGGTTCCAGCGGGCCGTTGGATGAACTGGATCGGTTGGCCAATGCCTGTGAACCCTCAGTACAGGTGTATGTGGTGGGGGAACGCAACGATATCGGCCTCTATCGTAACCTGTTGCAGCGCGGCGTACAGGATTATCTGGTGAAACCGCTGGGGACGGAATTGTTGCGCCGGGTGCTGGAGGACGACGATCGCAATCCGGTGCGGCAGCGGCGGTTGGGCAAATCCATTGCGGTCGTCGGCACGCGCGGCGGCGTGGGCGCGACCAGCGTCGCCGTGCATTTGGCCAGACAATTATCCTCCGGCGGCGCCCATCGGCGGGTGGTTTATATCGACCTCGATTTTTACGGCGGCAATGGCATCAGCATGCTGGGTCTGGCGGGAGGAAATGCGCTGGTTGAGATTCTGGGAAATGTCAGTCGGCTGGATCTTCAGTATCTGGAACGAACGCTCAGCACCACGGACAACCGCTTATACGCGCTGGGCGCCGAACTGGATTACATGGAGCCCTATGAGGCGACGGAAGGGGTTCTGGGGGAATTACTGAAAACGCTGAGCCAGCATTTTCACTATGTCGTTCTGGATGTGCCGCAACGGGGCGGCGCGCTGTCCTCAGAGGCGTTTCACCATGCCAGCCTGGCCTGTATCGTCGCGGAGCAGTCGGTTTATTCGGCCAGAGCCCTGGTCAGACTGGCGCGCCATATCGAAGCGCATCCGAATCCGGCGACGATATACAACATTGTGAACCAGCCGCAACCGCTGAACCGTAACAAAGTCAATCGCGATGATTTTATCAAAGCCGTGGATCTGCCGGTTGCGGTGCAGATCGGCTATGACGCGCAGTCGCTGTCGCTGGCGGAGAATCTGGCGGAGCCGCTGTCGGATCGCGGCGAGTTTGCTCAGGGAATAAAACAGCTTGCCGGCATCCTGACCGGCGAAGCGCCGGGTAAATCCAAAGCGGCATGGTGGTCGCCTCTGAGCCTTAAGAGGTCTTCATGAGTTTTGGCCGTAAACCCGTGGATCACGATGTGTCGCCGCCGGATGAAAGCGTATCGGCAACGAACGTACGCGAGCATGTCAAGCAAGCTAACAAGGCACTGACCGAGCAGGAGGCGCTGTTGGACAAGGAAATGCCGCCGGCGACTTATCGTCTGCCGGGGAATGAGGATACGGTGGTGCGCTCCGTGCATTATGCCCGAATACGGCAGACCGTCTTCGCCACTATCGATGTCTCCAGCGCATTACAGCGTACGCGTGATGAAGTCAGGCTCGACGTGGAAGCGATCATCGCGGAAACGGTGGTCGCGGAAGCGATGGCGATGACGCAAAGCGAACAGAAGCTGATGGGACAGGAGATCCTTAATGATATGTTCGGCGTCGGGCCGATTGAGCCGTTGCTACAGGATGACACCATTTCCGACATCATGGTAAATGGTCCGGATCAAATTTATGTCGAGCGTTTCGGCAAGCTGGAACTGACGCCGCTGAAGTTTCGCGATAACGCGCATGTGGTCAGCGTCGCCCAGCGTATTGCTTCATCGGTGGGTCGGCGAGTGGATGAAAGCAGCCCGATGGTGGATGCCCGTCTGGCTGACGGCAGCCGCGTCAACGTGATTCTACCGCCGCTGGCGATTGACGGCGCGTCGATCTCGATTCGTAAGTTTTCGCGTAAAAACCTGACGTTGCAGCGGCTGGCGGCGAAAGGCAGCCTGTCCCCGGCGATGGCGCGGGTGCTGGAAATCGCGGCGGCCAGTCGGCTGAATATCCTCATTTCCGGCGGCACCGGATCGGGAAAAACCACGCTGCTTAATGCGTTGTCGCGTTTTATCTCGGTTTCCGAACGCATCATTACCGTGGAAGATGCGGCTGAATTGCAGTTGCAGCAGCCGCATGTGTTACGGCTGGAAACGCGGCCGGCCAATCTGGAAGGCGGCGGTAAAATAACGCAGGGAGACCTGGTGCGTAATGCCCTGCGTATGCGGCCGGATAGAATCATTCTGGGGGAAACCCGCGGCGCGGAAGCGCTTGATGTGTTACAGGCGATGAACACCGGCCATGATGGTTCGATGACCACCCTGCATGCCAACAATCCGCGCGATGCCCTGATTCGTCTGGAAAGCATGGTATTGATGGCCAACGGCAATCTGCCGCTGTATTCCATTCGTCGCCAGATTTCCAGCGCGGTACATATGATCGTGCAGGTTGAGCGTATGCGCGACGGCACACGGCGTATCACCAGTATTACCGAACTGGCGGGCATGGAGGGCGATGTCATCGTGATGCAGGAGTTATTCCGCTTCAACTATGATGCCGGCGCTTACGAAGAAGAAGTCAGGGGAACTTATGATAGCAGCGGCATGCGGCCCATTTTTTCCGAACGCGCCCGCTATTTCGGTATGGAAACCGCACTGCTGGAGGCGATGCACCCATGAGCACGGTTGATGTCGTCACCATAATATGTTTCGCCTTCGCATTGCTGATCGGGCTGGCGATCATCGTATTGATGGATGTATTGCGCCGCCGATCCGCCGTTCGTATCCGCCAGAAATTGAAAGAGATTACCGGGATATCGCGTCACGTATCGCGTAAGAAGATCTTGCAGGATTTGGAACGGGCGCAGACAGAGGCGCGTCGCTATCGGCGGCGTAAGGCGATGGGTACCTTAGGCTACTATTTCAACCGGATCGATACCGTCGGCGGCGCGCAGGGTAGCCGGAAGCTGTTCGGCGCCGCACTGGCGACGCTGTTGTTGATGATGCTGTCGCTATTTCTGGGTTTCATCCCGGTCACATGGTGGAGCATCCCGGTTGCTTTGTTGCTGGCGCCGCTGGCGATCGCCGTTTTTCTTTATCGCAAACTGGTGGAGCGCTTTCAGGTCAATTTCCTTGGCCAGCTATCGGATGCGATGGATTCGATTACCCGCGCCAGTCAGGCCGGGATCCCGGTGGTGCAATCCATTCGCAATGTCGGAGAACGCTTCAACGCGCCGCTTGGGCCGGAGTTTCGCCGCATGGGCGATAGCCTGCTGCTGGGCAACGATATTCAGGAGGTCATGGATGATGCGGTGCTGCGCATTGAACTGCCGGATTTTTCTTTTTTCGCCGTTTGCCTGGCATTACAACGCGACACCGGCGGCTCGCTGGTTGAAGCCCTGGATAACTTATCCGGCATTATTCGCGCCCGGCGCGACCTGCGACTGAAAACCAAAGCCATGACGGCCGAAGGGCGTTTATCCGGCATTATCCTGACCGCGTTGCCTTTCTTTATCGCCGGCGCGCTGTTTGTGCTCAGTCCGGATTACATCAGCGTGTTGTTCGATACGCCTATGGGGCAAAAATTACTGTGGGCGGCAGGGATTATGCTGTCGCTGGGGGTGATCTCGATTCGCAAGATCGCCAGCATGGAGGTTTGACATGATTCTGCTGCAACTAAGCTCCCTGCTGTTCGCCCTGTTGGGCGTAGGGCTGTATTTGTATGCCCGCACCAGTCGTCGCGCCAGACTTACGGAACGCATGCGGGGTGAAATAACACGCAAGAGTGGTCAGCAACTGGCGTCGACGCTGTCAGGACAGCGGCGTCGACTGGCTCAGCGTTTGATGAGCACATTGAACTCGATCGGCAGTTCCGTTCCTCTGTTCAGTATCGCCCAGCGTACGGAAATCGCCGGCAAGCTGGTGTCCGCCGGATTTCGCAACCCGCAGGCGCTGATGGTGATGATTGCGCTGGCTCTGCTGTCAATCGCTGTATTGCTGACACTGGTGGGGGTGTTTATCTGGCCTTTGCTGGCGGGAGAGCGGATTTACGGCGTCCTGCTCTGTCTGGCGGCGGTCTATCTGGGGCTGCTGCTGCCGCGCGTGCTGCTGGACAGAATGGTGGTGCGGCGTCAGCGCATGATTCAGCAAGGGTTGCCGGATGCGCTCGATCTGCTGGTGATTTGCACCAATGCCGGATTGGGACTGAACAGCGCTATACATCGGGTCGCAGTGGAAATCGAAACCGTCTGTCCGGCGTTGGCGGATGAATTACGTTTAACCTCGGCCGAATTGCAGATCAGCAGCGATATCGAAGTCGTACTGAAACGACTGGCGCAACGCACCGGTCTGGAATCGATGAATACCCTGGTGAATACCTTGCTGCAATCCCGCCAGTACGGCACGGCTATCACCCAGGCGTTGCGCATTCTGGCAAAAACCGAACGTACCGCCAGGATGATGAGGCTGGAGGAAGCAGCCGCCAAACTGGCGGTGAAAATCACCCTGCCAATGATGCTGTTTATTCTGCCCACGGTGTTAATTGTGGCGGCGGGGCCGGCGGTACTGGGACTGATCGCTTTTTTTGCTCAGCAACAATAATGAAAAAACAATGGAAAGGGGAAGACCGATGGACGGGAAATATCGAATAGCGATGGCGCTGTTTTTAGCAACATTGCTTACGGGCTGTGCGGCCATGCATCCATCCGCACAGTTGTCCGGCAAACGTGTTCAGAGCCAGTCTGAGTTGGAGTCCGGCGATTTGCGCATCGCTTCCAGCGCGTTGCAGAGCGGCGACTTTACGCTGGCGATGTCGATTTATAGCCGTTTGGCGCAGAGTAATCCGGGCGTCGTCGCTGTCTGGATGGGGCTGGGAGACGCCCATTTCCTCCAGGGGGAATTTGGCGCGTCTGACAACGCCTATGTGAAGGCGCAACGGTTGGATCCGGAAAATATCGATGCCTGGTTAGGTTCCGCCAGGATCCAGATCCGCCAACGCAATCTGCCGGAAGCCATTGCTCGTTACCAGTCAATCCTCACGCGTTTTCCAGACAACCCTCGGGCGTTGTCCGGCCTGGGCGTCAGTTATGATCTGGCGGGGGATCATGGTCAGGCGCAGAGCACCTATCGGCGCGGACTCCAGAGATATCCCGACGATACGGCGCTGCGCAATAACCTGGGATTATCGCTGGCGCTTGGCGGCAAACCGCGCGAGGCGATCAACACGTTGTTGGGGGTTACCGGCGTATCCGGCAAGTTGCCGCAGGAGAGGGATAATCTGGCGCTGGCTTACGGCATGCTGGGGCGGGACGACGCCGCCGAAGATATCCTGATGAGCACGCAGTCGCAGGATATGGTGCAGGATAATCTGGCGTTTTACCGCTACCTGCGCCAGAACATGGGGCAAGCCGGCGCGGGGCGGCCATGAGGCGTTTGATACGGCAGTGGTCGCGGTTGCGCCGCAACCAGCAAGGGGTTTCCGCGTTGGAGTACGCGCTGGCGGCGCCGCTATTGTTTGCGGTGATCTTTGTCGCCATTGAGGTGGCATTCATCATGCTGGCGGACGCCCATCTGGATGTGGCCGCCAACCGGGTGGCGCGCCTGGGGCGTATCGGCATTACCGGGGAGTGCCAACTGGCGGTAAACAAGGTGATGAACGAGACCCTGTCAGGCTGGATTAGTGATGACAGTAACGTTTATGCCGAGGCAAAGGTCTATACCCCGGGGGGGGATAATGCGTTCGGCGATGCGTACGACGAGAACTATATCCCGGTATGTGATAGCGGAGGACGAGGCGATATGGTGATTTATCGTCTGGGATTCGATCGCCCCGGCCTGACCGGTTTTATCTCCTGGCTGGGGCTGAGCAAGGTGCGTTTCGAGCGGGTCGTCCTGATCCGGAATGAGTGAGAAGCCTGGTAATGAACATTTTTTCCCAGTTTTGGCAACGTGGTATTCAACCGACATTACGGTGCTTTCGGCGTGACAATCGGGGCGTCGTGGCGGTTGAAACGGCATTGCTTATTCCTATCGGGGTATTTGTCATTATCGCCTCATGGGAGTTGTACCAATATTTCAGAACCGCGTCGGTGGTGGATCGCACGGCATTTTTAGTGGCCAACAGCCTGTCTATGCAGTCGAAGTTAAATGACGGCACCGACTGTACGTTGTTGAAGTCGGTTTGCACCTACAGCTCCATCGCCTCGGACTTGATGACTCCGCTTGATTATAACAATAACGGGGGAATGGTTATCAGTCTCTATCAAGTGACCTCTAATAAAAATGGCAATTTAGTTTGGCCTGATAAGCCTAATTGTTGGTCAAGAGCCTATAAAGGCAGCACCAATAGCCACAGTATCGTTTCACAGCTTACACCGTCGACAGACTTCCCTGCTCCTGCCATTAAAAATAAGGAGGATTCGGTGATCGCGGTGGAAGTTTTCTATAACTACACCCCGTTCGCCATCAGTTCGGCCTTGTGGCAGGCGCTGGGCGGTGAGAAGCGAATTGTCAGCGAGGTATTCTATCGCCCGCGTTTCAGTTCATTGTGCGTCCTGGAATGATGACGACAAGGGAGGGAACCATGAACGTATTAAAGCGGTTTTTACTTATCCTGCAACGGGATCAGCGTGGCGCCGTCACCCTGACCTATCTGCTTTGTTTCCCGGTGATATTACTGGCGCTGCTGGGCTCTATCGACTTTATCCGCTACAGCATGGCGCAGAGTAAATTACAGAACGCGCTGGATACGGCGGTCATTTCCGCCGGACGCAATCTGGATACTTATACACCGGTTCCCACCGGTTCGGATGAAGAAACCAGTTGGCGCGCCGACGCCATCAGCTACTTTTTCAGCAATATGCCGCAGGGCTTTCTCGGCAGTTCCGTCGCGAAAGATAAGGTGATAATAAAGTATGATTTAGAAACGGATGAGTCAGGCAATGCCACCGGGGGGCAACTTGTTTCGATGTCCGCCACCGGCACCTTGCCGCTGCTGGTGACGGGTATGATCGACAGAACCGCATTTAATCTCTCGGCGCAAAATGAGGCGGTGCGCCGCACCCGCAGCGACATAGAGATGGTGCTGGCGTTGGATAATTCCGGTTCGATGGACGATCCCAGCGGGGTGGATTATAAGACTCGTATGGATGTGCTAAAAAGCTCAAGCAAGACGCTGGTTAATACCCTGTTTACCGCCGCCAATAAACAGGTGGCTGGCGTACCCCAAAACACGGTCGATATCGGTTTGGTGCCGTTTACCGGCACAGTCAAGATTGGCGACAAGGAACAGGCGCTGAAATGGTTGAACGCGGATTGGGTTAAAAATCCGAGTCAAAAAGACAGGATCAGGATAACGGAAGATTATCTGCAAAACATCTGGTCGGGCTGTATTGCCGAACCAGGCGGTAACTGGTCGCAAGACAATCCGATGCCTGCCGCTGCTTTGACGCCTGATGCCGGATTTCAACCCCTATTTTTAACTTATAGCTATAACTATGAACCGTTTGCAAGCAGCTCCGGTAAGACGCTAAAACGGCTTAGTAGCTTTAGCGGATCGAAGATTTTATGGGCGGAACAAAACGATAATGCCATACGGGTCAATCTGGCGGTGGAATCGAATTATTGTAAACAGCCAGCCGAAAAAACCAAAGCTCCGGCGATTTTTCTGAGTGCTAATAAGGAAGTGATTGATAGTGCTATCGATAGCATGTCCTCTTACGGCGATACCGGTGTCCCCGTTGGTCTGCTCTGGGCATGGCGTATGATAACGCCAGCGTGGCGTGGCGAACAGGGATGGGGGGATGTCGTCAGGCCGCGTAATCCCAATCCCGACAGGTTGAACAAGGTTATCGTACTGCTATCGGATGGAGAGAATAGGCCTGTAGTACGGGGTTATCCCGAGGGCTTAAACGATAAAAATATAAGTAAACCCCCTGTTTATCTTTCCTATTCGGAGGAATTTACATTGACCTATGACTATCAAGAGCAAGGAGGAATGCAGACGCGTTCGGAGACAATTCATCCAACAGTCACTGTCAAAGACAAAGGTACAGTCAAAGATGTATACGATAGCATCATTCCTTTTCGTCAGTGTCCGATAGATGCACTAAAAATGTACGATCCGCGGGAGATAACGCAGTTCAGTTCTTTGCAAACAGACTGCAATGATACCGATACCCGTACCGATATCGGTTACCATACTGACTATATAGACAGATATATGGAGCCGGTTGTTGAGAAAAGAGAGCGTGGTAAATTAAGCACCAGTGCTTATGACGGTTTTATCAATGCCTTGTGCCAGAATGTTAAAAACGACGGTAACGGCATCAGAATCTACACGGTAACCTTGGGTAATGACGTAGGGTCACAAGGTACTCAAGTCATGAGCAACTGTGCCAGCGGGGTGGACTTTTACTTCAATGCCAGTAATGTAAGTAGTTTGCCCGCCGTTTTCGCCGCCATTGCCGGTTCGCTTACCGAACTGCGGCTCACTGAATAAGTCATTAAAGGAAGCTCTACCTACCGAATCCTAATCCGTGATTCCTGCGTAGGCAGGGATCACTTGCACATATACGACAAGTCGCCAGCAGAATCCGATTCCCGCCTACTGCTCGGGAATGACGGGGATCGTGCTGACGTAGGGGATGATGATGGCGGCAGGAGGTTTATCAGTAACCTCCTTGCATTTATCTTTCCCGCAGCGCTTCCGCTTTGGCGCGCAGTATGGGTTTCAGCAGGTAGCTGAGAATGGTTTTCTTGCCGGTAATGATATCGACCGTTGCGATCATACCCGGAATAATCAGCAGGGGTTTCTCCTCGCTGCCCAGATAGTTTTTATCGGTGCGCAGGCGAATAATATAAAAACTGTTGCCTTCCTTGTCGGTTACCGTATCCGGACTAATCTGTTCCAGATGACCTTTCAATCCGCCGTAGATGGTGTAATCGTAAGCGGTGAGTTTGATGATGGCTTCCTGCCCCGGATGCAGAAAAGCGATATCCTGAGGACGGATTCTGGCCTCGACCAGCAGTTTGTCATCCAGCGGAACGATCTCCACCAGATCGCTGCCTGGTTGAATAACGCCGCCAATGGTGTTCACCAGAGTTTGCTGCACAATACCGCGTACCGGTGACACCACCAGCGTACGATTGACCCGGTCTTCCAGCGCCTTGCCTGTCGCCGAGAGCTTGTTCAGATTGGTCTGGGCTTCGTTCAACTGCGCTAACGCCTCGCTTTTATAACGTCCGCCGGTCTCCTGGATCTTGTTTTCGATCTCCTTGATGGCCGATTCGGCGCGGGGGATGGATAGCGTGACGGATTCAAGCTGACCTTTGGTTTCCACTTCCGCGCGGCGCAGGCGCAACACTTCCACCTTTGAAATCGCGCCTTCGGCGATAAGCGGTTCCGACATCCTGATTTCTTGTTGCAGCAAATTCAGGCTATTGCGAAACTGGCTCTGTTTGGCGACGAAGTCGCGCAGTTCCTGTCGGCGTTGTATCAACTGTTCTTCCAACCCGGATATCTCATTGTGGAATTGCTGACGCCGACTGTTATATAGCTCCCGCTCGCCCTTGGCCACTTCCGGCGATCGGGCCGCGATGTCCGCGGATAAAGTTAATTCCCGATCGTTAATTTCGGCATTCAGACGTTCAATTCTCAAAATCAGCGCAAAGCGATCGGCTTCCGTTTCCCCGACGTTGGAGGCGAAACGGGTATCATCAAGCCGCAGCAAAGGATCTCCGGGCTGAACGACCTGACCTTCACGAACAAACAGTTCGGTAACGATACCGCCTTCAAGGTTCTGAATCTTTTGCAGACGGGAGGAGGGTATCGCCTTGCCGTTGCCGCGGGTGACTTCGTCAATGTCGGCAAAAGCCGCCCATAGAATAAAAAACAGAAAAAAAGCGCCGATGCTCCATAGGGTGATGCGAATGACTCTGGGAGAGTCTTCCACGATGGCGCGACTGACTTCGGGCATGGCGTGAAGGCTGTCTTCATCATGTCCGGAAAAATAACGCCTGATGCGTTTGGCATACTCAACGAGACGCATTGATCTGTCCCTTTTTTAAGGCATCCATCACGATGGCTTTCGGGCCATCGGCAATAATCCGCCCTTTATCAACAATAATTAATCGATCAACTAACGTCAGCATCGACGCCCGATGCGTCACCAGTAACAGCGTTTTGTTGGCGACGACGGGAACGAGCGCTTTTTTCAGCCGATCTTCACTGGTGTTATCCATCGAGCTGGTCGGCTCGTCAAAAATCAGAATCGGCGGATCAAGCAGCAACGCGCGCGCGAGCGCGACCGACTGACGCTGGCCGCCGGATAATTGCTGTCCGCGCTCGCCAACCTGAAGGTTGTAGCCATCCGGATGCAGACGGGCAAATTCATTAACCCCCGCGATTTCCGCCGCTTGCAGCATGGTTTCATCTTCAACGTAACGAGCGCCGATAATCAGGTTATCGCGCAGCGATCCGCTGAAAAGCTGGATATCCTGCGGCACGTAGCCGATGTTGTGTCGTAGATCGCTGACATCCAGCTGACGTACGTCTACGCCATCGATAAGAATATTGCCTGTATCGGCCTGATAGAGATTGACGATCAGTTTCTGTAGCGAGCTTTTGCCCGATCCGCTTCGCCCGATAATGCCGACTTTTTCGCCAGCGGCGATGGAAATATTGATTCCCTGCAAAGAGCTGTTTTTCTGCTCGGGGTAATGAAACGTCACATCGCGAAACTCGATGCCGCCGCGAATGTTTTCCCGCTTTAACGGATGTTCATGCTCATTGCGTTCCTGCGGCAGTTGCATCATTTGTTCGGTCGTGGTCATCGTCAGACGGGCTTGTTGATAACGCGTGACCAGCCCCGACAGTTGTCCCATCGGTATCAGCGCCCGGCCGTTAAGCATATAGCAGGCGATTAATCCCCCCATACTGAGTTTGCCGTCAATCAGCATATATACGCCGACCACAATCATGGCGACGCCGGCAAATTGCTGGATCCATTGGGTCAGATTAACGGCCAGCGACGACAATGTTTTGGCGCGCATTTCCAGCCGACTAAGGCTGCCGATGGTTTGCTCCCACACATACTGGCGTTCGCTCTCTGCGTTGTTGACTTTTATTGCGTCCAGACTGCTCAGCGTTTCGATCAATGTCGCTTGCCGCTCGCTGGCGAGGTGCATGGTTTTTTCAATCGCCGCCGTTAGCGGTTTTTGCAGCGCCCAACTGGCAAGCAGCGCGATGGGATAGGCGAGGATTGAAACCCAGACCAATGGCCCGCCGATAATGCCGATTACCAACAAAAGGAGCAGCGTGAACGGGAAATCGATCAGGCTGGTCAGCGTTAATGAGGAAAGAAAATCTCTGAGTGATTGAAACTCATGGATATTCTGCGCAAAGTTGCCGACCCGCGCCGGACGGGCTTTCATCGACATCCCGGTGATGCGTTCAAACAGCGTGGCCGAGATAATCAGATCGGTTTTTTTACCTGCGATATCAAGACAAATACCGCGCAGGGTCTTCAGTATCAAATCAAAGATAAACGCGCCGGTAATCCCCGTCGCCAGTACCCATAAGGTGGCTGTCGCCTGATTGGGCACCACCCGATCATAGACATTCATGATAAACAACGGGGTGGCCAGGGCGATAATATTAACCAGCAAACTGGCGAGCACGGCATCCATATAAAGGAAGCGCGAGAGTTTAAGCGTATCTTTGAACCAGGATTTTGTGCGGGGGATAAGGGAGTCGGACTGAATATCAAACTGATGGCGGGGTTGGGCAAACATCACCAGCCCCAGATAGTCCTGCTCTAATGTCGGGCGATCGACAGTAATTTCCCCGCCTTCCGTTTCACTGGGCATGATGCGGGCATCGCCGTCGGCATTCCAGCCCAATAAAATGGCTGCTCTTCCCTCGCGTAATAACAACATCGCCGGCAGCGACATTGCGGCAATTTTATCCAGCGGCCGCTTAAGTACTCTGCCTTGCAAGCCTGCGCGAGCCGCCGCTCTGGGGAGTAATTTCACCGACAGACGTTGAGCGGCAAGCGGCAAACCGGCCGTGAGTGTTGATCTGCTGACCGATTTCCCCTGCAAAGCGCAAAGTATCAGTAAGCTATCCAGCAGAGGATCGTCGTGCCGGCTACGCGGGTCGCTATGTTCCTGGATGCCCGATTCGTCAGGCGTATTGGTATCGTGAACAGAATGCAACTTCATTTAGCTGGGGTTTTCCTTACGCAACGCAATCCGTGCTACATAATAATATAAACGACCAGTTCTCCGCCTTACGTAGCGGAGAACTGGCATAGCCGAATGGCGTATTAATTCAATACGGGTAACTCTGCATGAGTTGTCACATTCGTCAGGCTATTGCTGGCTGCCGGCGCCGGAATGGATAAACTCTTCAATAAATCCCCCATGCGCGATTTTATCCTATATTCGGTAAATAGCGCGATAAATCGAACTTCCACCAGGCGGCGTTGCGCGGTAAATAACTCATTTTCACTGTCCAGCAAATCCAACAGCGTTCTTTCGCCTAGACTGAACTGCTTTTGATAAGCGGTGCGTACCCGCATGCTGCGATCGGCATATTCTGCGGCGATAGGAAGTTGCTGACGGGCGTTATTTAACGCAGACCAGGCCAATCGCAACTCTTCATTAAGCAAACGTAGGGCATTATTTCTTACGTCCTGCGCCTCTTTGATTTGATAAGCCTTTGATTCCATATTGGCTTTGCTGCTCCCGCCTTCGTACAGATTGTAGCTCATTCTTACCATCGCCTGCCATTCGTTATTGTGGCCGCGAACGCCGTCAATGTTGTTATCCACATTGCGCGCCAGCTCAATATTTACCCGTGGATAAAAGGTGGATTTGGCTGCTTCGTACTGTTTTTCGGTCGCTTCAATGTCGGATTCGGCGGATTTCAATGACGGATTATTGGCCAGCATGATCTTCCGCGCTTCTACCAGAGACGCCGGCAGAGTAATCGTGGAAGCGACAGGAATAGTCAGATTCTCCGGTTCCTTACCCACTACGCTGTAGTAATTGGTTCGGGCATCATCAAGATTGGTTTTTTCCGTCAAGACATTATTACGGGCCTGGGCCAGACGGGCTTCCGCCTGTTCCATATCGGCAAGGCGGCCGACGCCTTGCTGACTGCGCAGTT
Source organism: Brenneria sp. g21c3 (assembly GCF_040240345.1). Lineage (NCBI taxonomy): Bacteria > Pseudomonadati > Pseudomonadota > Gammaproteobacteria > Enterobacterales > Pectobacteriaceae > Brenneria > Brenneria sp. g21c3. Next base: position 108,395 of record NZ_JBEIAB010000014.1, read on the forward strand.
TTATCTGATCGTAAATACGTTCATGGCTGGCGAGATTGATTTCAGCGAGGCGGACAAACTCCTGGCGCTGCAACACATCAAGATAAACCTGCACGGCATTTAATGCGGTATTTTCGCTGGAAGTTAACACCTTATAAGCTCGGGAATCCACCGTAGCGCGTTGCCGTCCGACCTCGCTGGACGTGGCGAAACCGTCAAAAACCATCTGGTTTACGTTAATACCGGATTCCCTACGGCTCAACTCGACCCGGTGATCGCCGCTGGCGCGGGTGGAAGCGCTATCCGTTTCTTGACGACCGGTCCCTGCGTTTAACGTTATGGAAGGGAGGTATCCGCCTTTGGCCGCACGTAAATCATGGTCGGCAGAAAAACGGCTATTAATAGAAGCGCTGACTTCTGGATGAGTGTTGAGAGTGTGTTTAATTGCATCCTGAATAGTATCAGCATGAACGTAATTACTAAAAACCGAAATGAAAAGTAAAGTTGATAACCTATATTTATTATAAACCATTATATTATTTTCCTGCAAAAATGTTGATTTTGTGATTTTTCTTCTTATGCCGACCTAAAGATTAGTTACACTTATGGTTTGATAACCAGTCTGATAATAAGATATTCAATATCAGTGCGTTAATTTTTAAGGAAATGAAAACCATTTAAAACATCTTATTTACTCAAGGTGAGTATTCTTCTGGAAAGAACAGGCAGGATTTTTTATTATATTGGCCGTTGAGTCAAGAGATCGACACATAAGAAGTCGGTTTACGGTAATAATAAAATCAATTTTACAGTATGCTTGTCCGGCAAGAGCAAGTCATCAGGATGATGTCGCAATCTATTACTAATTATCCATAACACAAAATAATAATTAGATAGCAAGGGGAACTATTTTGAATAGCGTAATCGGTATCATCAAATTCGTTATCGGTCAGGTTTTTGTCGTCTCTTTGGACGGCAGTCAACGGTTATTAGTCGCAGGTGAACGTATCTACAGCGGTGAGGAGGTCGTTACGGGAGATAACGGCGCTGTTTCGATCGCGTTACCTGATGGACGCACACTGGATTTAGGTCGCGACAGCAGTTGGAGTGACGTTGCTGGCGTGAGCAATAAAGGCACGACCTCGGCGGATAATAATGATGACGTCGCATCCATACAATCCGCTATTGCTCAAGGGGAAGACCCTACGCAAATATTGGATCCAACGGCAGCCGGGAATAGCGATATCGGCGAGGCCGGGGACGGCGGCGGCAGTCATACGCCAGTGGTGTTGGAATTAACCGGGCAGATTGTTGATGTATCAACTGGTTTTGACACGGATAACTTATCTGCCGACTCACGCACATCAAGCGATCAAACTGACATCAATTCTTCGGCATTGACGACGACAAACAGCAATAACGATGTCGGACTAAATGCGGTGCCGATAATCACTGATCAGCATCTCACTACCGCAGAAGATACGCCGGTCACCGGACAGATTACCGCCAGCGATGTCGATGGCGATACGCTGAACTATACGGTGGGCGAGCAGCCGAAGAACGGTACCCTGACGCTGGATCCGGCTACCGGGGAATATACTTATACGCCGACCGCCAACTTTAACGGCAATGACAGCTTTATCGTCACGGTGGATGACGGACGAGGCGGTACCGTGAGCAGCACGGTCAGCATTGGCGTTACTGCCGTCAACGATGCGCCGGTGACGGCGGATCAGAGTTTGACGACGACGGAAGATACGCCGGTGGTCGGACAGATCACCGCCAGCGATGTGGATGGCGACGAGCTGAGCTACACGGTGGGCGAGGCGCCGAAGAACGGTACGCTGACGCTGGACGACGCTACCGGCGAGTACACCTATACGCCGACCGCCAACTTTAACGGCAGTGACAGCTTTACCGTCACGGTGGCGGACGGACAGGGCGGCACAACCGTCAGTACCGTGAATATTGGCGTGACGTCGGTGAATGACGTACCGGTGACGTCGGATCAGACCCTCACCACGACGGAAGATACGCCGGTGACCGGGCAAATTACCGCCAGCGATGTCGATGGCGACGAGCTCAGCTACACGGTGGGCGAGGCGCCGAAGAACGGTACTCTGGTACTGGATCCGGCTACCGGGGAGTATACCTATACGCCGACGGCCAACTTTAACGGCAATGACAGCTTTACCGTCACGGTCGCGGACGGTAATGGCGGTACTACGGTCAGTACCGTGAATGTCGGCGTTACCGCGGTGAATGATGCGCCGGCCACGGCGGATCAGACGCTCACCACGGCGGAAGATACGCCGGTGATCGGGAAAATTACCGCCAGCGATGTCGATGGCGACGAGCTGAGCTACACGGTAGGTGAGGCACCGAAGAACGGTACGCTGACGCTGGATGCGGCCACCGGTGAGTATACCTATACGCCGACCGCTAACTTTAACGGTAATGACAGCTTTAGCGTCACGGTGGCGGACGGTAATGGCGGTACTACGGTCAGTACCGTGAATGTCGGCGTCACCGCGGTCAACGATGCGCCGGTGACGGCGGATCAGAGTTTGACGACGACGGAAGATACGCCGGTGATCGGAAAAATTACCGCCAGCGATGTCGATGGTGACGAGCTGAGCTACACGGTAGGTGAGGCACCGAAGAACGGTACGCTGACGCTGGATGCGGCCACCGGTGAGTATACCTATACGCCGACCGCCAACTTTAACGGTAGTGACAGCTTTAGCGTCACGGTGGCTGATGGACAAGGCGGCACCACCGTTAGCACGGTGAATATCGGCGTCACCGCGGTCAACGATGCGCCGGCCACGGCGGATCAGACGCTCACCACGGCGGAAGATACGCCGGTGATCGGGAAAATTACTGCCAGCGATGTCGATGGCGACGAGCTGAGCTACACGGTGGGCGAGGCGCCGAAGAACGGTACGCTGACGCTGGATGCGGCTACCGGGGAGTATACCTATACCCCGGCAAGCAACTTTAACGGCAATGACAGCTTTACGGTGACAGTGGCTGACGGGCAGGGCGGTACCACGGTCAGCACGGTGAATATTGGTGTGACTGCGGTCAACGATACGCCGGTGACGGCCGATCAGACGCTGACTACCGCGGAAGACACCCCGATCAGCGGCGCCATCAGCGCATCCGATGTGGATGGCGACGTGCTGAGCTACACCGTGGGCGAGCAGCCCAAGAACGGCACCCTGACGCTGGACGTCGCTACCGGCGAGTACACCTATACGCCGACCGCTAACTTTAACGGTAGTGACAGCTTTACCGTCACGGTGGCTGATGGACAGGGCGGTACCACCGTCAGTACCGTGAATATCGGCGTCACCGCGGTCAACGATGCGCCGGTGACATCCGATCAGACGTTGACTACCGCGGAAGACACCCCGATTAGCGGCGCCATCCGCGCATCCGATGTGGACGGCGACGAGCTCAGCTATACCGTGGACGAGCAGCCGAAAAACGGTACGTTAACACTGGACGCGGCCACCGGGCAGTACACCTATACGCCGGCAAGCAACTTTAACGGCAATGACAGCTTTAGCGTCACGGTAGCGGACGGTAATGGCGGTACTACGGTCAGTACCGTGAATGTCGGCGTCACGTCGGTGAATGACGTACCGGTGACGTCGGATCAGACCCTCACCACGACGGAAGATACGCCGGTGATCGGGCAAATTACCGCCAGCGATGTGGATGGCGACGAGCTGAGCTATACCGTGGGCGAGGCGCCGAAGAACGGTACGCTGACGCTGGATCCGGCTACCGGGGAGTATACCTATACCCCGGCAAGCAACTTTAATGGCAGTGACAGCTTTACCGTCACGGTGGCGGACGGTAATGGCGGCACGACGGTCAGTACCGTGAATGTCGGCGTTACCGCGGTCAACGATGCGCCGGCCACGGCCAACCAAACGATCACCACGGCGGAAGATACGCCGGTGATCGGGAAAATTACTGCCAGCGATGTCGATGGCGACGAGCTGAGCTACACGGTAGGTGAGGCACCGAAGAACGGTACGCTGACGCTGGACGACGCTACCGGGGAGTATACCTATACCCCGGCAAGCAATTTTAACGGCAGTGACAGCTTTAGCGTGACGGTGGCTGATGGACAGGGTGGCACCACGGTCAGCACGGTGAATATCGGCGTCACCGCCGTCAACGATACGCCGGTCACGGCCGATCAAACCCTGACGACGGCGGAAGACACGCCGATCAGCGGTACGATTAGCGCATCCGATGTGGACGGCGACGTACTGAGCTATACCGTGGGCGAGCAGCCGAAAAACGGTACGCTGACGCTGGACGCGGTTACCGGTGAGTACACCTACACGCCGACCGCTAACTTTAACGGCAGTGACAGCTTTAGCGTGACGGTGGATGACGGACAGGGCGGTACCACCGTCAGTACCGTGAATATCGGCGTCACCGCGGTCAACGATGTACCGGTCACTGCCGATCAGACTCTGACTACCGCAGAAGACACCCCGATCAGCGGTACCATCAGCGCGTCCGATGTGGACGGTGACGAGCTGAGCTACACGGTGGGTGAGCAGCCGAAGAACGGTACGCTAACACTGGATGCGGCCACCGGTGAGTATACCTATACGCCGACCGCCAACTTTAACGGCAATGACAGTTTTACCGTCACGGTCGCGGACGGTAATGGCGGCACGACGGTCAGTACCGTGAATGTCGGCGTCACGTCGGTGAATGACGTACCGGTGACGTCGGATCAGACCCTCACCACGACGGAAGATACGCCGGTGATCGGGCAAATTACCGCCAGCGATGTGGATGGCGACGAGCTGAGCTACACGGTGGGCGAGCAGCCGAAAAACGGCACCTTGACGCTGGATCCGGCTACCGGCGAGTACACCTATACCCCGGCAAGCAACTTTAACGGCAGTGACAGCTTTACCGTCACGGTGGATGATGGACAGGGCGGTACCACCGTTAGCACGGTGAATATCGGCGTGACCGCGGTCAACGATGTACCGGTCACCGCCGATCAAACGCTGACTACCGCAGAAGACACCCCGATCAGCGGCGCTATCAGCGCGTCCGATGTGGATGGCGACGAGCTCAGCTATACCGTGGGCGAGGCGCCGAAGAACGGTACCCT
>NZ_JBEIAB010000015.1:0-107385 GCF_040240345.1 Brenneria sp. g21c3
CATGATCAAACTCTTCAATTTAAGATTTGTTTGATTCGCTAAGTTAATAGCTGTGCTCAAAGAATTAGTAACTGTTCATTCGTAATGAATTTACTGCTAGTCACTCTTCAAGACTTTTTTATATCGTTAGCCGATAGGTCTTGTGAGTGCCCACACAGATTGTCTGATTAAATTGTTAAAGAGCAGTGCCACGTTATCCCGTGGCGCGGGCCGCATATATTATGCAATTCCGCTGTGAAGTCAAGTGATTATTACCTGGCTTCTTACTGTCATCGTCAACGCGTATTCGCCGTTGCCGTGTCAGTGGGAGCGCATTATAGGGACTTCCCGCCGGCTTACAAGCGCTAAATGCAAAAAAATCATCAAGCGCTCAAAAATAAGTCAAAACCCCATTTATAGACTGGGTTTTGTACTAAAAATGGGGATTATCTACACAAAGAAAGAGAAAACGGGAGAAATAGGCTATTTCCCCCGTTTGGTTCTCGTTAAAAAGCGACATTATTGACGAGCAATGATGTTCTCGCCATCAACATCCAGCGTAACCAGTTTGCCTGGGATTAACTTGCCGGACAGAATCTGCTGAGCTAACGGGTTTTCAATCAGTTGCTGAATTGCCCTTTTAAGCGGACGAGCGCCATAAACCGGATCGAACCCAATTTCACCCAACCGTTCCAGCGCGGCATCCGTTATTGTCACCTGGTAGCCGCGCTCTTCAAGGCGCTTGTACAAACGCTGTAGCTGGATCTTGGCGATCGATGCGATGTGTTTTCTTCCCAGTGGATGGAATACCACCACTTCATCGATACGGTTGATAAACTCAGGACGGAAGCTATGACTAACGACTTCAAGCACCATCCCTCTCATCTCTGCATAACTCCGCTCGCCAAAACGCTCCTGAATCAGATCCGATCCCAGGTTCGACGTCATAATCACAACCGTGTTGCGAAAATCGACCGTGCGCCCTTGTCCATCGGTCAAGCGCCCATCATCCAATACCTGCAACAGAATATTGAACACATCTGGATGCGCCTTCTCGATTTCATCCAGCAAAATAACCGAGTAAGGACGGCGGCGGACGGCCTCAGTCAGGTAACCCCCTTCTTCATACCCGACGTATCCCGGGGGCGCGCCCACTAAACGCGACACCGAGTGTTTTTCCATAAACTCAGACATGTCGATTCGCACCATTGCATCGTCACTGTCGAACAGGAAAGAGGCCAGCGTCTTACACAATTCCGTTTTACCCACCCCAGTCGGCCCCAGGAACAGGAACGAACCGATTGGCCGATTAGGATCGGACAGACCGGCACGACTGCGTCGGATAGAGTTCGCCACCGCTTCGACGGCTTCATCCTGTCCGATTACCCGCTGGTGCAGCGCCTCTTCCATTCTTAACAGTTTTTCACGTTCACTTTCCAGCATCCTGGACACGGGAATCCCCGTCCAACGCGCGAGCACTTCGGCAATTTCAGTATCCGTAACGCGGTTACGCAACAGATGCATGGTTTTGCCTTCCAGTTGGGTTGCCGCCGCCAGCTGTTTTTCCAACTCAGGAATTTTACCGTATTGAATTTCGGACATCTGACCCAGGTCACCCTGTCGACGCGCTTGCTCCAGCGATATTTTTGCCTGCTCCAAAGCAGCCTTGATGTTCTGAGTGCCGGTGAGCGAGGCTTTTTCCGCTTTCCACTCTTCTTCCAGTTTGGAGTACGCGCGCTCTTTCTCTTCAAGCTCGGTATTTAGCAGTTCCAAACGTTTTTGGCTGGCTTCATCCGACTCTTTCTTCAGCGCCTGCTGTTCCAGTTTTAACTGAATGATACGGCGGTCGAGACGATCCAATGGCTCAGGTTTCGAGTCAATCTGGATACGAATACTGGAAGCGGCTTCATCAATCAGGTCAATCGCTTTGTCCGGCAGCTTACGATCTGCGATGTAACGATGAGACAAGGTAGCCGCCGCGACAATGGCCGGGTCAGTGATCTGCACATGGTGGTGCAACTCATAACGTTCTTTAAGGCCACGTAAGATGGCAATGGTATCTTCTACCGTAGGTTCAGCGACAAACACCTTCTGGAACCGTCGTTCCAGCGCGGCATCTTTTTCAACATACTGCCGATATTCATCCAGCGTCGTGGCGCCGACGCAATGCAATTCACCGCGGGCCAGGGCCGGTTTCAGCATGTTGCCGGCATCCATGGCGCCGTCAGCTTTCCCGGCGCCCACCATCGTATGAAGTTCATCGATAAACAGGATAACGTTCCCTTCCTGTTTGGATAAATCGGTAAGCACGCCCTTTAGCCGCTCTTCAAATTCGCCACGATATTTAGCGCCGGCAACCAGCGACCCCATATCCAGGGAGAGAACGCGCTTATTTTTTAGACCTTCCGGTACTTCGCCGTTAATAATACGCAGCGCCAAACCTTCGACGATGGCGGTTTTACCGACCCCCGGCTCGCCGATTAAAACAGGGTTATTTTTCGTTCGACGTTGTAATACCTGAATGGTGCGGCGAATTTCTTCATCACGGCCGATGACCGGGTCAAGTTTGCCCTGTTCCGCGCGTTCGGTCAGGTCGATGGTATATTTTTTTAATGCCTGCCTCTGATCCTCAGCGCCTTGATCATTCACTTGTTCTCCTCCTCTGATTTGATCAATTGCTTTGGTAACGCTTTCCTGCGTTGCCCCCGAATTTTTAATCATGTCGCTCAACGTGCTGCGCGAATCCAGCACCGCCAACACAAAAAGTTCAGAGGAAATAAAGGTATCGCCACGCTTTTGAGCCAGCTTGTCGCACACGTTTAAAGTGCGAACCAATTCGCTGGATGGCTGGACATCCCCACCGGTGCCTTCTACCTGAGGTAAACGCGCGATTGCGTGGTCGATCTCATTTTTCAGATGGGGAACGTTGGAGCCAGCCGCTGTCAGCAGCGGGCCGACGGTACCGCCTTCCTGATTAAGTAAAGCACTCATCAGGTGAAGGGGTTCGATAAATTGATGGTCTCGTCCGAGGGCAAGAGATTGGGCATCGGAAAGAGCCAGTTGAAACTTGTTGGTAAGACGATCCAGACGCATAACACCTCCCATGAAACTGGTCAAAACTGCTACTGGAGATCAGATGAGGTCAACCCTCAAGATTTCAAGGTTATTTTGCCAATAGCGATGGGATTAAATTGTTATTTGCCGTGGATCGCCTTAATTCAATAGGTTATATCAGCCAGATTAAACTTGCCATACGGCCCGTCACACCATCACGCCGATAGGAGAAAAATCGCCGCGCATCGCTGACCGTGCAAAACTCGCCGCCAAAGATCTGCGTCACGCCGCCAGCGCGTAAACGTAAACGCGCCAGTTGGTATATATCGGCAAGAAACTTATCACCATTAGGTCTGAATGCCGATATCGCCGTAACGTCATGTTGAATAAAAGCATCCCGGACTTCCGGCCCGACCTCGAATTTTTCCGGGCCGATGGCTGGACCAAGCCACGCCATAACCTGAGAGGGTTCGGCACGAAAGCAGGATAACGTCTCCTCCAATACGCCCGCACACAACCCGCGCCAACCGGCATGCGCCGCGGCGACTTCATCGCCAGCGACGGAGCAAAACAGAACCGGTAAACAGTCGGCGGTCATCACGGCGCAAACCGGCCCCTTGCGATCGGTGTAAACCGCATCCCCGCAGACAGTAGACGGCCGGTCGCCGCCAATACGAATAGTTTGCGTGCCGTGAACCTGTTCCAGCCAATGGGGCATCGAGGGTAAGCCGGCCTCATCCATCAGGAGCTGACGGTTCACCCTCACTTTTTCAGCCTCATCGCCCACATGGTTTCCCAGATTGAGCGCATCATAAGGCGGTAAACTGACGCCGCCGTAACGGGTTGTGCTACATGCCCGGACACACGCCGGGATAGGCCAGTCAGGATGTATCAGCATTATTTAATCACCAATCGAGTTGATCCTGGAACGCTTCCGTATCTGCTTTTAATGCATTAATGAGATCGACCATGTCCTGCGGCAAAGGCGCATGCCATTCCATTTGTATCCCGCTGATTGGATGATATAAACGCAGCATTGTGGCATGCAGCGCCTGCCTATCGAATCCACGCAGCGCGGTAATAAACGCTTCTGAAGCGCCTTTCGGCGGGCGCGGACGTCCGCCGTAAAGTTGATCGCCCACCAGGGGATGATTAATGTGCGACATATGCACACGAATCTGGTGAGTACGTCCGGTTTCCAGACGCAGGCGCAATCTTGTATGCGCGCGGAAGTGCTCCATGATGCGGTAATGCGTGACCGCGGGTTTCCCCATAGGATGAACCGCCATATGCGTGCGTTTGGTCGCATGACGCGCTATCGGTTCCTCTACCATTCCCCCCGCGGTCATGGTGCCGATCGCAACGGCTTCATATTCACGCGTAATTTCACGCGCCTGTAATGACTCGACCAGCCGGGTCTGCGCCGGCACCGTTTTCGCGACCACCATCAATCCCGTGGTGTCTTTGTCCAGACGGTGAACAATCCCCGCCCGCGGCACGTCCGCTATCTCAGGATAGTAATGCAATAACGCATTAAGCACGGTGCCGTCGGGATTGCCGGCGCCAGGGTGAACGACGAATCCTCTGGGTTTATTGATGACCAGAATATCCGGGTCTTCATACACGATATCCAGTGCGATGTCCTGTGCTTCCCAACGCGCATCTTCTTCGATAATTGCATCAATATCAACCAATTCGCCGCCCAGCACCTTCTCTTTTGGCTTATTGATTACATTACCGTTAATCTGTACCCGGTTCTCCAGAATCCACTCTTTTATACGAGATCGTGAATAATCAGGGAACAATTCGGCCAAAGCCTGATCTAAACGTTGTCCGAGTTGGGATTCGGCCACCGTTGCGGTGAGTTGTACTTGTTGTGCCATAGTTGCAGCTTCTTCGTTAACGTTGGGTTTTCACGGCGACGCCGTTTAAAATAATGTACTATTGTAGCTGGTCTAAATCGGGAGCTTAACGGACAGTTTCCCGGAATAACACTCTGAGGATAATCAAAACGTCATGACGCGTATGAAATATCTGGTGGCTGCTGCCACGTTGAGCCTGGCGCTGGTTGGTTGCTCCAACGGTTCCAAAGATGCGGTTCCTGATAGTCCGCCATCGGTACTGTATGCTAATGCTCAGCAAAAATTGCAGGACGGTAACTTTAGAGCAGCCATCACGCAGTTGGAAGCACTGGATAACCGCTATCCATTCGGCCCTTATTCTCAGCAGGTGCAGTTGGATTTAATTTACGCCTACTATAAATCTGCCGAGCTACCTTTGGCCCAGGCCTCCATCGACCGCTTCCTTCGATTAAACCCCACGCATCCAAGTATTGATTATGTCTTGTACATGCGTGGATTGACGGATATGGCTCTCGACGACAGTGCATTGCAGGGATTCTTCGGCGTCGATCGTTCCGATCGCGATCCTCAGTATGCCCGCACTGCTTTCCGAGACTTTACCCGCCTGATTCAGGGCTATCCAAACAGCCAGTATGCGACCGACGCGAATAAACGGCTGGTCTATCTGAAAGAACGTCTGGCCAAATATGAACTTTCAGTCGCGCAATACTACACGAAACGCGGCGCTTATGTGGCGGTAGTTAATCGTGTGGAACAAATGCTGCGTGACTATCCGGATACTCAGGCAACGAAAGATGCTTTACCGTTGATGGAAAATGCTTATCGCGAGCTTCAGTTGGCAGCGCAAGCGGATAAAGTCGCGAAAATCATCGCCGCCAATCCAGCTTAAGACAACCAAACGAAAAATCGCCAAACGGCAGCTTCGGTTGCCGTTCTTTTATGCGGTATGACAGGAAGAGAGGAGGCAATCACAGGCCAGGCGGGGCCACCCATCCATTCAATAATGACATAGCCCTCATCCCCCCTCAAGCACTTCCCGTCGATTCTCGACCTCGCCTCACAAATCATGTTTTTTTGACAAAAAGTGACAAAAAAAAGTGATCATAATCACGATTTTTGTCTTCACTCGCGCTATGCTGAAATTATTCAAGACGGACAAAGGCAGAGAGGTAAGTTATATGACTATCAATATTACCAGTAAACAAATGGATATTACCCCCGCAATACGTCAGCATGTCGAAGACCGTCTTTCAAAACTGGATAAGTGGCAAGCTCACCTGATTAACCCGCACATCATTCTGTCAAAAGAGCCTCAGGGTTTTGTTGCCGACGCGACAATCAGTACGCCGAATGGTCCCTTGGTCGCCACTGCCAAGCATGAAGATATGTATGCCGCTATCAATGAACTTATCGCCAAGCTTGAACGTCAGCTAAACAAAGTTCAGCATAAGGGCGAAGCGCGTCGTGCGGCGGCAAGCGTCAAAGACGCCAACCTGCAAGTTCCGCAAGAAGAGTAACTCATCGCTACTCTTGCTATCTAACGCGCCTTTGGGCGCGTTTTTGTATGGCGGACATTCTTGAAGAGCCAATATAGTGCGCCGCTCAACCATCTTCTCCGGCAATTTTGTATTGACAGAATGAAAAGCCAACGGTTACTGTTTCGTACTCATTTCTTATTTCATACTGGGTCAGCATGACTAACACATCGTTCTTCTTCGTATTCTTTTTCACCTTCCCCTGAATTTGGGAGGCGATTCGTCGTAAGAGTTGGAATACGAAGACGAACAAAAAAGCCTCCTGAAAACAGGGGGCTTTTTTTATGGCGGACTATCCCTGCCTCTGGCGGGCCGTCGCCGGCGACGTTGAAAATCGCGCCCGGCGATTATTATCAGGACAAAAACAGGTAACAATACCATGACCGATAACCCACTACTGGTTCTGCGTGAACGCATCAGTGAACTGGATTTAAAATTACTGCAATTACTGGCAGAAAGGCGGGAACTGGCGCTTGAGGTTGCACGCAGTAAATTACTGTCTCATCGCCCTATCCGAGATAAAGAACGCGAGCGGGATTTATTGGATAAGCTCACGACCATCGGGAAAAAATATCATCTGGATGGTCACTACATTACCCGTTTATTCCAGATTATTATCGAAGACTCGGTGCTGACGCAACAGGCGCTATTGCAGCATCACCTCAATCAGACCAGCATTCATTCCGCGCGAGTTGCCTTTCTTGGGCCAAAAGGCTCATATTCACACCTGGCGGCCCGCCAGTACGCCGCCCGGCATTTTGAGCAACTCGTTGAGTGCGGTTGCCAGAAATTCCAGGATATTTTCAATATGGTGGAAACCGGTCAGGCTGACTATGCCGTATTACCGATTGAAAATACCAGTTCAGGATCCATTAACGACGTCTATGACCTGTTACAACACACCGGGTTATCCATCATCGGCGAACTGTCGAATCCGATTAATCACTGCGTTTTAGTGGCTACCGATACCAGCCTGGATCAAATAGAAACGGTGTATAGCCACCCTCAACCATTCCAGCAGTGCAGTCATTTCATCAATCGCTACCCTAACTGGAAAATTGAATATTGTGAAAGTACCGCCGCAGCAATGGAAAAGGTGGCTGCGCTCAACTCCCCCAAAGCCGCGGCGCTGGGCAGTGAAGCAGGCGGAATGCTGTATCAACTGAAGGTGCTGGAACACAACCTGGCCAACCAATCCCAAAACATTACCCGCTTTATTGTGCTTGCCCGTAAGCCCATTGAGGTTTCTGAGCAGGTTCCGGCAAAAACCACGCTGATTATGGCCACAGGGCAACAGTCCGGGGCGCTGGTTGAAGCGCTGCTGGTGCTGCGCGAGCACGGCATCATTATGACGAAGCTGGAATCCCGACCGATTAACGGTAATCCCTGGGAGGAAATGTTCTACATTGATGTACAGGCGAACTTGCGCAGCGATGCGATGAAAAAAGCCCTAAAAGAGTTAGCGGAGATTACGCGTTCATTGAAAGTTTTAGGCTGCTACCCCAGTGAAAACGTCGTTCCCGCAGACGTCGCCGAGTAAAAAAAGCCATCCCGGCTAACGGCCGGGATGGCTGAATGTGAAGATGATGAATCGCCTGCGCGGCGCTTATTGGCGGATGTCGTTGGCCTGACGTAATAACGTCCGGCTTTCGGCCTGGAATCGACCCGCATAGTCGCCAAACCAGTGCTCAACTTTTTTGAAGCTATTGATAAACTCCGCTTTATCGCCCTGTTCCAGTAGCTCGATAGCCTCGCCAAAGCGTTTATAATAACGCTTAATCAACGCCAGATTATTCTCGGAAGACATAATGATATCCGCATACAGTTGCGGATCCTGAGCAAACAGCCGTCCTACCATTATCAATTCCAGACGATAAATCGGCGATGACAACGCCAGCAGCTGTTCGATCTGCACGTTCTCTTCCGCTAAATGCAGGCCATAGGCGAAAGTGGCAAAATGGCGCAGCGCCTGAATAAACATCATATTCTGATCGTGCTCCACCGCGCTAATACGATGTAGCCGCGCGCCCCATACCTGAATCTGCTCCAACAGCCATTGATAGGATTCTGGCTGACGGCCATCGCAATAGACCACCACCTGTTTCGCCAAACTGCCGCTGTCCGGCCCAAACATCGGATGCAGCCCAAGCACCGGTCCGTTGTGCGCCGCCAGCATGGCCTGCAAAGGCGCATTTTTCACCGAGGCTAAATCCACCAAAATACAATCGTCAGGCAGCTTAGGCAGACGGGCGATAACCTGCTCAGTCAGATGAATCGGTACGCTGACGATCACCATACCGGCGTCAGCCAGCAGGGTTTCCGCCTGCGGCCAGTCCTCTTGTTCCAGGATCTTGACCTGATAGCCCGACAGCGTCAGCATTTTTTCAAACAACGACCCCATTTGCCCACGCCCCCCCACAATCACTATCGAGCGGAGTTGCGGACATAGCGTTTTAAATCCCTTCTCATTCTCACTGGAATAGGACTCGCGCATAACCCGGCGCAGGATATCCTCAATCAGGTCGGGCGGCACGCCTAATTGGGCCGCCTCTTTACGGCGCAAACTGAGCATTGTTGATTCACGATCTGGCACATAGATAGGCAAGCCGTAACGGCTTTTGACCTCACCTACTTCCGCCACCAAACGCAACCGGCGTGACAATAGCGTTAACAGCTCTTTATCTACCTCATCTATCTGATCACGCAATGCGGTCAGTTCAGCTACCATTACTGTTACTCTCCTGAAAGTTTTACCCGCTCTGCGCCGATTTCCTGATGAACGGAACGCAGTAGCGTTTCTGTATTTTCCCAACTGATGCAGGCATCCGTTACCGATACGCCATAGCGCATTTTCGAACGCGGCTGTTCTGATGGCTGGCTGCCTTCATTAAGATGACTTTCCAGCATCAGGCCGATAATAGATTGGTTGCCTGCCTTAATCTGCTCGACTGCCGACTCGACCACGATAGGTTGCCGACGGTAATCTTTATTTGAGTTGCCATGGCTACAATCTATCATCAGGGAGGGTTTCAGTCCCGCCTCAAGCATCTGTTTTTCACATTCTGCAACATCTTGCGCACTGTAGTTCGGCTTTTTACCGCCGCGCAAAATAACGTGACCATCGGCATTTCCCTGCGTGTGCAACAGGCAAACCTGTCCGGACTGGTTGATTCCCATAAAACGGTGCGGCATAGACGCAGCCCTCATCGCATTAATTGCCGTTCCAAGGCTGCCGTCCGTACCATTTTTAAAACCGACGGGCATTGACAAACCAGACGCCATTTCCCGGTGCGTTTGTGACTCCGTGGTGCGGGCGCCAATTGCCGACCAACTGAACAGATCGCCCAGATACTGCGGATTATTGGGATCCAGCGCTTCAGTCGCCAGCGGCAACCCCATATTGACCAGTTTGAGGAGTAATTCACGAGCGATATGCAACCCGGCTTCCACATCGCAGGAACCATCCATGTGGGGATCGTTGATTAACCCTTTCCAGCCGACCGTGGTGCGTGGTTTTTCAAAATAGACCCGCATAACGATATACAGCCGATCGCTCAACTCGGCAGAGAGGGATTGCAAACGACGACCGTATTCCAAAGCCGCATCGGTATCGTGGATGGAACAGGGGCCGCACACAATCAGTAAACGGCGATCGCGTCCATGAATGATATCGGCAATCGTTTCGCGCGCGCGGGCAATCGCTTTTTGTTCGTCATCACTCAGAGGAAATTTGGCTTTTAACTCATCTGGGGTGATAAGCACTTGTTCTTCAACAATATTGATATTATTAAGCGAATCTTTTTGCATGTTCATATATTCCTGATAAATCCTGTATGACGTGATAGATGAATGCGCTCTATGCATTATGGCTACACCATATCACGAACCGTAAATTTTTCAATCCATAGATGTAAACTAAATTTACCACCACACAAAAACATCTGAAAGAGAGTCCCCTGCTCTTTACTGCTGTTTTTCATCATTCCAATCCCTAACCTGAATAATGCTAGAATCAGCGGAATATAAAGGGGGTTACGATGCTGAAAGCCATCATCATTGATGACGAACTACCCGCTCGTGAAGAGCTTGCCTTACTGCTGGAAAATGAACCTGACATAACGATCCTGGCCCAATGCGGCAACGCGCTGGAGGCGATACCGGCCATTCATCGCTTGCAACCTGACGTGATTTTTCTGGATATCCAGATGCCGAAAATCAGCGGACTGGAATTAGCCGCAATGCTGGATCCGGAAAACATGCCGTATGTCGTGTTTGTCACTGCCTATGATGAATATGCCGTGCGCGCGTTTGAAGAACATGCGTTCGACTATCTGCTAAAGCCACTGGACTCGCAGCGACTCGGCAAAACGCTGACGCGTTTACGTCGAGGTACAAGTGTAAATAAAAATATACAGCTAATTACCGAACCCTACCTGCGCCACATTCCATGCAACGGCCATAACCGCATTTTTTTACTTAAGGTCGATGAAGTGGAATATCTCAGCGCTGAACTGAGCGGAGTACATGTTGTTGGGATAAATGAGTCAGGCTATACGCAGCTTTCTCTGAAAACGCTGGAAGAAAAAACGCCTTTCGTCCGCTGCCATAGGAAATATATGGTCAATACGGAGCTACTGAAAGAAATTAAGCTCCTGGAGAACGGTGCGGCGGAAGTGCTCACCAACACGGGAAAACATATTCCTGTCAGCCGACGCTATCTGAAATTATTAAAAGAAAAATTAGGCATCGTATAAAAATAGTGTGATTTTTATGATAATGCCCACACTGACGAAAGGTCTCATTATGAAATGCAGTTACGTCCTGGCTGTAATTCTTATTATCGCAGGGTGCCAAAATAACGTCTCTACGCCAATGGCCAGTGGAGAAAAAGACTTCTGGTATGAGGCCGGTTACCAGGACGCCGTGTCGGGCATGGTCGTCAAAGATAATAGCGTGCTGGAGGAGTGGTTCGGCAATCCGCAGGTCGATCGCGAGTCCTATTTGCGTGGATACGGCGCGGGACAGGCGAATTTTTGCCGAATCGACAACATGCGTGCGTGGGGGAAATCCGGCAAAAGTTTCCCCGCCAGTTGTGATGGCGTTGCCGAGGCCGAGAGCCTGAAAAATCAATGGCAACAGAGTGTCGAGTAATCCTCTGCCCCGTCATATCCGACCGCACACGCTCTGGCACAATTTCAGAAACCGCTGAATGCCATTGTAATTTCAATATGAGATAATAACGAAGGTAAAACAACCAGCGGAATAGTTAATTACTAACGGAGTAGTAACATGTCAAAAACCAATCAGCCCGGCGGCGCAACCCCTCACGCCGAACTGTTATCTCACCAAGATTCCTCTTTTGACCACCATGATGCCCTGATGGAATCCGCCAGAGACAGGATCCGTCAGTCAGGCGATCTTCCCGCCGCGTCCATTGAACAGCAACTCGCCATCCTGGAAGAGCTTGCCACCTTCGAACTGGGACGCTTTTTATTGCAGCATAATGGATTGAATGCCTACTGGACGCATCATCTGGTGACATACCGCGACGATGGATCCGCTGCCAATTTCAGCGGCCAGCTTGAGGCGCTTATTCACCAGCAGTTGCCTAGCGTACTGGCGACCCGTGAACGGTTCGGCATTTTCCGGCAGCAGTTGCAGCAGTTATTACGTCCCGGTATCGTTATGGCATCCGTTCCCTGCGGATTTATGGGCGATCTGATGCTGCTCGATTATAGCCATCATCAGGATGTCAGCTTAATCGGGGTCGATCTGGATCAGCAGGCGCTGGAAGGCGCACGACAACTGGCGGTTCAACGGGGTCTTGAAAAACAGTTATCGCTCTATTGCCATGATGCCTGGTCACTCAATCTGGGAACCCACGTCGATGTATTAACCAGCAATGGACTGAATATTTACCAACCCGATGACGAACGCGTGACTGCATTATATTGTGCGTTTTTTGATGGATTGAAGCCCGGAGGTACGCTGGTGACCAGTTTCCTGACGCCGCCGCCGGCGCTGTCAGCAGACTCGCCCTGGCGAGAGGCCGACCCAACCCTGCTGGCGTTTCAGCAGTTGCTTTTCTCGCGTATCCTCAATGCGAAATGGACATCTTTTCGCACCCACGCGCAAACGAAGTTCCAATTGAGAAAGGCAGGATTCAGCGACATAGAGTTTATCAACGATCGCATGCACATGTTCCCCACGGTCGTCGCGCGCAAACCTCGCTAAGTATTCAATCTCGTCACATAAAAAAGGGCTTAGCCATCGGCTAAACCCTTTATTTGTAACAACTTTCGGATGTTGCGAAAGCGCTATCTTAGTTAAGACGCTCTTTAATACGGGCAGACTTACCAGTGCGTTCACGCAGATAGTACAATTTGGCTTTACGTACGGCGCCACGACGTTTAACAGTAATGCTGTCCACTACTGGAGAATGTGTCTGGAAAACACGTTCTACACCTTCGCCGTTGGAAATCTTGCGAACAGTGAATGCAGAATGCAGACCGCGGTTACGAATAGCGATAACCACGCCCTCGAATGCCTGCAGACGTTTTTTGCTACCTTCAACAACCCATACCTTCACTTCTACGGTATCACCCGGACGAAATGCAGGTACGTCCTGCTTCATCTGTTCTTGTTCAATTTGCTTAATAATGTTGCTCATAATATGTCTCTTACCCTAGGTAAACTGATATCTGGGTTCGTCTGGTCATGCCAGAACGACCACCTAATACTTTTGTTGCTCAGACTGATATTCCTTCTGGAACTCAGCCAGCAACGTTGCTTGCTCGTCAGTCAGAGCTAGGCTTTTCAGAAGTTCAGGTCTTCTAAGCCAGGTTCGGCCCAGCGACTGCTTCAAACGCCAGCGGCGTATTTCAGCATGGTTGCCTGACAGTAAAACTGGCGGGACATCCATACCGGCCAACACTTCAGGACGAGTGAAATGAGGACAATCCAACAACCCATCAGCGAAAGAATCTTCTTCTGCTGAGGCCTGATGACCCAGAACACCCGGTATAAACCGGGAAACGGAGTCAATCAGGGTCATTGCCGGGAGCTCCCCGCCGCTGAGAACGTAATCGCCGATTGACCATTCTTCGTCAATTTCGGTTTTAATTACGCGCTCATCGATTCCCTCGTACCGACCACAAACCAGGATCATTTTCTGATTCGTCGCGAGTTGGCGCACGCCTTCCTGATCTAATTTACGACCCTGAGGCGATAAATAAATCACTTTGGCACCTTCGCCTGCCGCTTCTTTTGCCGCATGAATCGCATCCCGCAAGGGTTGCACCATCATCAGCATACCGGGACCGCCGCCATAAGGGCGATCGTCCACGGTGCGATGCCGATCGTAAGCGAAGTCTCTCGGACTCCAGTACTGTACGTTCAACAGGCCATTTTTAACTGCCCGGCCAGTGACTCCGTAGTCAGTAATTGCGCGGAACATCTCTGGAAACAGGCTAATAACCCCAATCCACATAGTCTCGTTCCACTTCGTACTACCGGTCAATTCAGAGTTCAAAAACCAGGATCCCAATCTACTTCAATAGTTTGAGCAGAAAGGTCAACATGCTTGACAACCTGTTCAGAGAGGAACGGAACCAACCGCTCCTTGACCCCAAAGGCATCTTTCAGGTTAGCCCTTACCACCATCACGTCATTTGAACCGGTTTCCATCATATCGATGACTTTCCCCAGTTGATAACCTGCTACGGTCACGACCTGACAGCCAATAAGATCTTTCCAGTAATAATCACCTTCATCCAGCGCGGGCAACTGCGACGAATCGACGTTAATCTCGCAATTAGTCAGTAGATTTGCCGCATCACGATCGTCAACACCTTGGATCTTGATGATCAGATCCTGATTGTGATGTTTCCAGCTTTCAATCTCGACAAGCTGCCAACCACTTTTTGTCTGGATAAACCAAGGTTGATAATCAAAAATGCTCTCGGCATCTTCGGTGGATGAAAACACTCTGAGCCAACCTCGGATGCCATAAGTAGACCCCATCTTACCCAAGATAATCGGGTTAGCGGGCCCCGTCGGGCTGAGTTGCTTGCTCATTGTCACCACCGCAACAGATTATGCTGCTTTTTTAGCGTCTTTGATCAGCGAAGTTACGCGATCAGAAACAGTTGCGCCCAGACCGACCCAATGTTCGATACGATCCAGATCCAAACGCAGCGCTTCTGCCTGACCGGTTGCGATCGGGTTGAAGAAGCCTACGCGCTCAATGAAGCGACCATCGCGCGCATTGCGGCTATCGGTCACGACAACTTGATAAAACGGGCGTTTTTTAGCGCCGCCACGTGCCAAACGAATTGTTACCATAACATCCTCTTTAGTGAATAAAACAACCGGGCCCCATCGAGGAACGGGGCCCAGTGTCATATAAAAAGCCCCAAAATTTTACTCATTTTGGCGCAAAAAGCAATCTAAAGCGTATAAGCTTGCGAGACTTTGTCTATTCGCCGGGTTTTCCGCGCTTAACGTCCCGGAAATCCTGGCGGCATCATACCTTTCATGCCACGCATCATTTTCGCCAGACCGCCATTTTTCATTTTCTTCATCATCCGTTGCATATCATCGAACTGTTTGAGCAGTCGATTGACATCCTGAACCTGCATCCCCGACCCCATCGCGATTCGACGTTTGCGCGAACCTTTAATGATTTCAGGTTTTGCCCGCTCTTTATGCGTCATGGAGTTAATAATCGCTTCCATACGCACCAGAACTTTGTCATCCATCTGCGACTTAACATTATCGGGCAACTGGCCCATACCCGGCATCTTGCTCATCATGCTGGCCATACCGCCCATGTTGCGCATCTGCTTCAACTGTTCCAGAAAATCGGTCAGATCGAAGCCGTCGCCTTTTTTCAGCTTCTTGGCCAGTTTCTCAGCCTGCGTGCGGTCAACCTTGCTTTCAATATCCTCGATAAGGGAAATCACATCTCCCATGCCAAGAATACGGGAAGCCACGCGCTCGGGATAAAATGGCTCAAGCGCTTCCGTTTTTTCGCCTACGCCGAGGAATTTGATTGGTTTGCCGGTAATATGGCGGATAGACAACGCCGCGCCGCCGCGGGCGTCGCCGTCAATTTTGGTCAGGATCACGCCGGTCAACGGCAGCGCTTCATTAAAGGCTTTGGCCGTATTCGCCGCATCCTGCCCGGTCATGGCGTCAACGACAAACAGGGTTTCCACCGGATTAATCGCCGCGTGAACCTGTTTGATTTCGTCCATCATGGCCTCATCGACATGAAGACGACCGGCGGTATCGACCAACAACACATCATAGAATTTCAGCTTGGCGTGCTGAAGCGCCCGATTGACGATATCGAGCGGCTTTTCCTGGGCGTCTGAGGGGAAAAAATCGACCCCGACGCTTTGCGCCAGCGTTTCCAACTGTTTGATGGCCGCCGGCCGATAGACGTCGGCAGAAACCACCAGTACTTTTTTCTTTTGTTTTTCTTTAAGAAACTTGCCCAACTTACCAATGCTGGTGGTTTTACCCGCCCCTTGCAAACCGGCCATCAACACCACGGCCGGCGGTTGAGCGGCAAGGTTCAGCTCCGCGTTAACCTCGCCCATGGCGCTGACCAGTTCATTTTTAACGATCTTGACGAACTCTTGCCCTGGGGTCAGGCTCTTATTGACTTCGTGGCCGACAGCCCGCTCTTTTACCCGGTTAATAAAATCCCGCACCACGGGTAAGGCGACGTCAGCTTCGAGTAACGCCATACGAACTTCACGCAGCGTTTCTTTTATATTGTCTTCAGTCAACCGCCCGCGGCCGCTGATATTGCGCAATGTGCGCGATAGTCGATCGGTTAAATTTTCAAACATATCTCATGCTCAATGTAAGACAAAGCCGCTACCGCGACGCGAATGGAACGGATTATAACACGAAAGCCGCGGCGATCTCTGCGCCGCGGATGGAGAACAGTTGGTGCCTATCACGACTAACGCTATACTGACTGCTCACTTTACTCAGTTGATAGTTAATAACCTACTCGTATGTCTGTTTTCGCTATTGTCGCTTTGGTCGCCTACACACTAAGCCTTGGACTGATTATTCCCGGTCTGCTGCGCAAGAACAGTGCATATCGTCGGCTGGCAATACTTTCGGCCAGCGTTGCGCTTATCTGTCATGCGGTAGCGCTTTATCAACGTATTTTTGATGTCCAGGCCGGACAAAATCTCAGCCTGTTGAATATCGGCTCCCTTGTCAGCCTGATTATCTGCACCGTGATGACCATCGTGGCTTCACGCAATCGCGGATGGTTCCTGCTGCCCATTGTGTATACTTTTGCGCTCATCAACCTGGCGTTTGCCAGCTTTATGCCTGGCGAATTCATTACGCATCTGGAAACGACGCCGGGGCTGTTGTTCCATATCGGCCTGGCGCTATTCTCCTATGCGACGCTGATCATCGCCGCGCTCTATGCGCTACAGCTGGTATGGCTCGATTATTTGTTAAAAAATAAAAAGCTGCGCTTTACTGCCGATATGCCGCCGTTGATGAGCATCGAGCGTAAGATGTTCCACATCACCCAGGTTGGCGTGGTCCTTCTGACCCTGACGCTGTGTACGGGGTTGTTCTATATGGATGACCTGATCAACAACAAAGAGAATCTGCACAAGGCAATCTTTTCGTTGTTTGCCTGGTTCATCTATATCCTGCTGCTGTGGGGACACTACCACGAAGGGTGGCGCGGACGCCGCGTGGTCTGGTTCAGCCTGGTTGGCGCGCTGCTACTGACATTGTCCTACTTCGGCAGCCGGGTGATACAGCATTTCGTGGCCGCCTGACGACGGTCTAGCATCAGATAAAAAAGAGAGCCGTAACAGCTCTCTTTTTTATTTTGCCGATCAGATATGTAGTTCCGACAGCTTCTCTTTCGGCAACGCCAGTTCATCATTATGGTTGATGCCGATATCGCGATCCAGAATATGCCGGGCAATCTCCTGGGCTTCGGCCAGCGAATGCAGTTCATACGAACCGCACTGATATTCGTTAAGCTCAGGGATTTTACGCTGGTCGGTCACTTTCAGCACATCGGCCATAGCGGCTTTCCAGGCATCGGCGACACGCTGCTCATCAGGCGTGCCGATTAAGCTCATATAGAAGCCGGTACGACAGCCCATTGGGGAAATATCAACGATCTCTACGCCATCGCCATTCAGATGATTGCGCATAAAACCGGCAAACAAATGCTCCAGCGTATGAATCCCTCGTTCCGGCATCACTTCGATATTCGGGCGGCAAAAACGCAGGTCAAATACCGTGATTGTATCGCCATGAGGGGTTTTCATGGTTTTGGCAACCCGGACAGCGGGCGCAGCCATACGAGTATGATCTACAGTAAAACTATCTAGTAATGGCATCAGGCCACCTCCTCATAGAAAAAATTCATTTTTTCTCATTTCCGGGAACTTTTCTTTTTCATGCAAGTCTGAATACTTGAAAGACGCGCATTTATCATCATCATCCCTATTCGAGATGTTCATTTGGCCACATTGATATGTGGCCTTTTCTTTTTTATTGCGCCGCCAGGTACGCTTCAAAACTTATCTTATCATCTGCTTCGATCTGCCGCTGACGTCGCCATGAGCGTTCACTTTCCGCCGCCAGCTGTTCTTCTGTCAATACCTGCAACGGTTCATCGCACAGCATCTTACGATATTCTTCCGCCAGATGAAGTCCGACCCCGCGATTACCGCCCTCTTTCATCAAGTTCAGCAAGCGACCAGAGAAGGTGCTTTCCGGATCGTCAAAACCAATAATCAGTTCATCGCAAACCTGCTGATAATAGGGCTGAGCGTTGCCGTTATCCAAAACTTCCGCAACTCGACGTAAATCGTTAAACAATGATTTCCCGACCTTGGCAATAGCATGCTGCGCTGTTTCACAGCCCATGCCGATCGTCTGCCCCGGTTTACGGCCTTCCAGTATCACCCGATTCCAGTTTTTGCGCGTGCATAACAGTTCATCCGCACTCATCTCCGGCGCGTCCGCCAATGCGCACCAGATCAGGAATAAATCGAGGAAACGCACCTGACTGGCATCAACCCCGGTAGGCGAGAAAGGATTGATATCCAGCGAACGCACTTCAATATATTCAATCCCGCCGCGCAGCAAGGCGTCAGAGGGCGATTCACCGGCCCGGGTCACACGTTTCGGCCTGATTGGCGCATAAAGCTCATTCTCAATCTGCAATACGTTGGTGTTTAATTGCAGGTAGCGCCCCGCTTTCTTCATCCCAATCTTCGCATACTCTTCCGAAGGGGTTTTGATCGCCTGTTTCAGCGCCGCCACATAGGTGTTCAAATCGTTAAACGTAATGCCCAAATTGCTTTGTGACTTATTAGTGTAGCCGAGATCGCTCAGGCGCAGAGATGTTGCATAGGGCAGATAGCACAATCCCTTCTCGGTACGTTCAAATGGCAACGACGTTTCGGCGCCTTGCAGGAAGGAAGAACAAATAGCGGGTGACGCGCCGAACAAATACGGAATGACCCAGCCAAAGCGGTAGTAATTTCGGATCAGGCGAAAATATCCGGCGGAAACTTCCGCTTTACCGCTTTCCATATCGCTGACGCCGGCTCGGGCTTGCCAGAATGACACCGGCAATGAAAAGTTATAGTGTACGCCGGAAATCGTCTGCATCAGCGCGCCATAGCGATTCTTCAGCCCTTCACGATAAAGGGTTTTAAACCGCCCGATATTGGATGAGCCATATTGCGCCAGTTCGATATCTTGTTCATTAGCGATAAAGCACGGCATACTCAATGGCCACATCAGTTCGTCGCCCAAATTACGAGCGACGTGACGATGAATATCGCGCAAAAATGCCAGCAGATGATCGACATCTTTATCGACCGGCGTAATGAACTCTAACAATGCTTCAGCAAAATCCGTGGTAATCCATGGATGTGTTAATGCCGCACCTAATTTCTCTGGATGACTGGTTGCGGCAAGCTGTCCATCTGCCATAACGCGCAAAGTTTCGCGTTCAATTCCACGCTGGATACCGTTCACTGCCTGAGGATTATTTTCCAGCCAGGAAAGAGCCTGTGATATATCCGGGATCAAATCGACCTCCCGATGTTAAATGTAATGTTTGTAAGCATAATTGAAACTTGATGAACCGCACCAGACCTCATTTTCCGGTTAAGACCACCATGCGATGCCTTGTAAGGTTATCCCTGTCAGGACGATATAGCGCAGCGCTTTGCCAATACAAATAAAAATCGCCGAGCTCATCCAAGGCATGCGTAACCAACCCGCCAATACACACAACAAATCGCCAACTACCGGAACCCAGCTAAATAACAATGCAGCCGAACCGTAACGCTGCAACCAGCGTACAGCCAGACCATATCCCATCTGTTGTTTTGGTTGAGGTAGCAAGCGCCCTATTAAAACATTGGTTAATCCGCCCAGGGTATTCCCCACCGTTGCGACCATAATCAGCAAAAAGGGTCTGGCGCTTTCAGAAACCAACAAAGAAACCAGCACGACTTCCGAACTGCCGGGCAACAACGTCGCACTCAGTAGGCTACTCCAGAAGAGAGAAAAAGCGGCCCATAACTCACTCACCGTTTACGAACATCGACCACGGCCATTTTTGCCCTTACGGCAGCTTCAATGCCATAATCCGCATCTTCAAATACCACGCAGTTTTCCGGCGCGACGGCGATCAATTCGGCGCAACGTAAAAAGGTATCGGGAAAAGGCTTATGATTATCTACGTCATCCGCCCCTACGATTGCATCAAAATAATCGCGTAAACCAAGGTGGTTCAGGAGCTTGTCAGCCAGACCATGGGTACTCCCGGTGCCAACCGCCATCGGACGGCGTCCCCGATAGTCTTTAACGATATCGATCAACGGCAACGGTTTTACCGTATCCAACAACATCTCCTCCACCACCGCCGCTTTTTCGGCCGCCAGTTGGTAGGGGTCGATATCAACCTGATGACGACTAATAATAGCCTGAGCAATTCGCCAGGTGGGCGAACCGTTAAGCGCGGTCATCGCAGCGGCATCATAGTTAACCCCATATCCCGCCAGCACTTGCTGCCATGCTTTCTGATGCGTGGGTTCCGTATCGAGGATGGTGCCGTCCATATCAAAGATCAGCCCTTGATAGCGATCGTACATCATGACTCCATGATCACTGAAAAAAGAGAGATCTACTTTAGCGTAAAGTGAAAACATTGTCGCTCACTCAATAACCATATAAGAATCATGCCATTAGCCGTGCAGATAATAGTTTTGCCGCACGAATGCCGTGAACGCCACGCGGCATCACGCAAAATAGGGAGTTAATAACACAGGTAAGTGTAATACACACAAGCCGGTAGGCCGGACAGATGGCGCAGGATATGCGGACGCTTGAAATGTTTAAGCGATGTACAACAAGATTAACGCAGAAGAAAAATGTAACCGTTCGATACAGAAGTGAAAAAAGGAAAAAGAAGATATAGACCAGACGAGGCGTGCTGCTGTTCCGATTAAAGATGGTGCATCCGGGAGGATTCGAACCTCCGACCGCTCGGTTCGTAGCCGAGTACTCTATCCAGCTGAGCTACGGATGCATCGGAATGAAAACGTCTGTTTAGTGAATCAGCGCATGGCGGTTAAGCCAGATAACCCAAGGTATTCAAGAATGGTGCATCCGGGAGGATTCGAACCTCCGACCGCTCGGTTCGTAGCCGAGTACTCTATCCAGCTGAGCTACGGATGCATTAATAATTCTTTGTATAGCGTAGTGTTTGCTTGTCACTATCGGCATCAGGGATACCGTTTATTACCTGCCATTTATAATATGGTGCATCCGGGAGGATGACTCGGCAAAGCCTCGCCCTTCGGGCCGTTGCTAAAGCGACGTTATCCTCCCTCGTCATGATATGCCGCTAAAAGCGAAACAAACCAGACTGGGTTGCTGCCATTCCAACTTAGTATGGTGCATCCGGGAGGATTCGAACCTCCGACCGCTCGGTTCGTAGCCGAGTACTCTATCCAGCTGAGCTACGGATGCAAAATAAATGGCGGTGAGGGAGGGATTCGAACCCTCGATGCAGCTTTTGACCGCATACTCCCTTAGCAGGGGAGCGCCTTCAGCCTCTCGGCCACCTCACCAAACCTTACCTGCGATTGTCATCAGATGTTTCTTGCTGACCCTCACCGGTACTGCGTGGCGCACATATTACTTTCCCGGTCTTATAAGTCAAATACTTTTTCCCAAGTTATGTTTATTTGCGCAATTCGCACCCAAGACGAGCAGATTCACAGCAAAAAGGGTATTTTATCAACAGAAAAACAGACGCTTATCTTGTCGTAAGAAAAGATAATCAAAAGCGCCAGGGCGTGTTGATAAACATGCGAAGAGGGAAAAACACGGGAAAGCGACAATAGCGTCTCGTTTCCGCGAGACGCTTTGTCAATCAATAGGATGTCGGTTGCGATTTTTCTGCCTGAATTCGCTGATAGATTTCTTCACGGTGGACAGAAACATCTTTAGGAGCGTTAACACCAATACGCACCTGATTGCCTTTTACCCCTAGTACGGTAACCGTTACCTCATCGCCGATCATGAGGGTTTCGCCAACTCGACGAGTCAAAATAAGCATTCTTTGCTCCTTGAAAGATTATAAAGAGTCGGGTCTCTCTGTCTCCCCGTCATCATCCATCATGTGCCGTGAAAACGTAAACCTAGATGGAGGATATCACCCTCGCCATCTCACTCATAGTTTGTCGCTACTGTTAGTTTAGTCGATATAAGTAGCTTGTGCCTTTGTTATCACAACAAGACTTGCAAGCCGATTCAACTTCCTAACATCGAAAGTAGCCTCGTATTCATCTTGCTTGCCGGAAGCCTTTTCGGCAAGACAAAAACGCCAAAACCAATGAAGTTATGGCGTTTTGTTAGGATAACACTCTGATTTAATATTTATAGCTTATCAGCCACCCAAGGTTCAATGCTGGCCAATGCTGCGGGTAACGCGGCGATATCGCTGCCGCCGGCCTGCGCCATATCAGGACGCCCGCCGCCTTTACCGCCTACCTGCTGAGCGACAAAACCAATCAACTCGCCGGCCTTCACGCGATCGGTCAGATCTTTCGTGACGCCGGAGATGAGACTGACCTTACCTTCCGCCGTCGTTGCCAGCACAATAATGGCCGATCCTAATTGGTTTTTCAG
Organism: Brenneria sp. g21c3; assembly: GCF_040240345.1. Taxonomy (NCBI): domain Bacteria; kingdom Pseudomonadati; phylum Pseudomonadota; class Gammaproteobacteria; order Enterobacterales; family Pectobacteriaceae; genus Brenneria; species Brenneria sp. g21c3. Next base: position 22,655 of record NZ_JBEIAB010000015.1, read on the forward strand.
ATCGTCCACCATGGTGCGGAGCATTTTAGGCTCAACATTGTCCAACTCAGTGACCAGCAGTTTCGCACCGTTAATCTCTTTCGCTTTGCCTGAAAGCGAGGAGCTTTCCTGCGCGGCCTGCTGTGCCTTCAACTGTTGGAGCTCTTTTTCCAGCAGACGAGTACGCTCAAGTACAGACCGTACCTTATCAACCAGATTATTACTATCACCTTTTAGAAGCTGAGTGACATCCTGTAGGACGTCGCTCTGGCGGTGCAACGCAGACAGCGCGTTTTCCCCGGTAACCGCTTCAATACGACGGATGCCGGCCGCCGTACCGGACTCGGAGACGATCTGGAACAGGCCGATATCCCCCGTACGACCAGCGTGAGTCCCGCCGCACAGTTCGATGGAAAAATCACCCATGGTAAGAACCCGGACGTGATCTTCATACTTCTCGCCAAAGAGCGCCATCGCCCCTTTTTCCCTGGCATCCGACAATGTCATTACCTCGGTCTGTACGGCCAGGTTACGGCGAATCTGCGCATTGACGATATCTTCCACCTGGCGAATCTGCTCTGGCTTCATCGCTTCCGCGTGCGAGAAGTCGAAACGCAGGTAGCTGTCATTAACCAGAGAGCCTTTCTGAGCGACATGATCGCCCAAAACCTGACGCAACGCGGCATGCAACAAGTGAGTAGCGGAATGATTCAGACGAATGCGATTACGGCGTTCGTTATCAATAACCGCTTCCACGCTGTCACCGACCTTCAGCGTCCCCTGAACCAGCTTACCGATATGACCGATGGCCTGCCCGTATTTCTGTGCATCCTCAACGGCAAAGTTAACGTTGGCGCCTTTTAATTCGCCCCGATCGCCTACCTGACCGCCGGACTCGGCATAAAATGGCGTTTCATTCAGAATAACAATGGCCTCCTGGCCCGTGTTAATCTGATCGACCGCGTTGCCATTATGGTAAAGCGCGATGATTTTCGCCTGTTGCTGGTTTTGTTCATAGCCGGAGAACGGCGTCTTCACATCGACGCGCACAAGATTATTGTAATCGACCCCAAAGCCACTGGCCTCGCGCGCGCGCGCGCGCTGCGCATCCATGGCGCGCTCAAACCCTTCTTCATCGACTTTCAGACCACGTTCACGACAAACATCGGCCGTCAGGTCAAGCGGGAAACCATAGGTATCATACAGACGGAAAGCGGTTTCTCCGTCCAGCGTATCCCCTTTCAGCGCTTTGATTTCTTCATCCAGCAGGGCCAGGCCGCGCTCCAGCGTACGAGCGAACTGCTCTTCTTCCGTCTTCAGCGCTTGCTCAACCATCGTCTGCTGGCGCTTTAATTCATCAGCGGCGGAGCCCATCACTTCAATCAGCGGAGCGACCAGCTTATAGAAGAACGTATCGGTCGCGCCAAGCATATTGCCATGTCGAATCGCTCTGCGAATGATACGACGCAGAACGTAACCCCGGTTTTCATTTGACGGCATCACGCCATCGGAAATCAGGAACGCGCAAGAACGGATATGGTCGGCAATAACGCGTAGCGACTTGTTGTCCAGGTCAGTTGTTCCCACCGCTTTGGCAACGGCGGCGATCAGCGTTTTGAACAAATCAATTTCATAGTTGGAGTTCACATGTTGCAACACCGCGGAAATACGCTCTAAACCCATGCCGGTATCCACGGAGGGCTTGGGTAGCGGCAGCAACGTGCCATCGGCCTGACGATTGAACTGCATAAAGACGAGGTTCCAGATTTCTATATAGCGATCGCCATCCTCGTCCGGACTTCCCGGCGGCCCTCCCGCGATATGCTCGCCGTGGTCGTAGAAAATCTCGCTACACGGGCCGCAAGGGCCGGTGTCGCCCATCTGCCAGAAGTTATCTGAAGCATAGGGCGCGCCCTTATTATCCCCAATGCGGATAATACGTTCATGAGGAACGCCGATTTCGTTGGCCCAAATGTCATAGGCTTCATCATCGGTGGCGTATACCGTTACCCACAATTTCTCTTTCGGCAGATTAAACCATTTGGGATCTGTCAGCAGTTCCCATGCATTGTGGATAGCATCGCGCTTAAAATAATCGCCGAAGCTGAAGTTACCCAACATTTCAAAGAAGGTATGGTGACGAGCGGTATAGCCGACGTTTTCCAAGTCATTATGTTTACCCCCGGCGCGCACGCAGCGTTGCGACGTAGTCGCCCGTGAGTAACTACGTTTATCCAGCCCAAGAAACACGTCTTTAAACTGGTTCATACCCGCGTTGGTGAATAGCAACGTTGGATCGTTATTCGGCACCAGAGAGCTGCTAGCAACAACCTGATGTCCCTTACTGTGGAAAAAATCGAGAAACGCTTGACGGATCTCAGCGGTGCTCTTGCTCATAATTGTCCTGGAATCAAACTAAAAGAACAGATCGTGGGCAAGGTTAGTGCAGCATGCTGACGCTACCGTGCAACTCACGAACAAAAAGTGGGAATAAGATAAATTTTCTTCGATGGGAAGTAAAATCCCGTATGCATTCAATCTGAAAAATTAGTGTAAATGGAGTTGATTTCTTCATGGGAAAAGCCGCGATATTGCAAATATCGTTGAAGTTTTGCTTTTTCTTTCCATTCGACAGGCAGGAGAGGCCCGAATTTTCTTTCTGCTGCGACTTTAGCCAGTTCGAACCAGTCAATATCACATTCGTTTAATGCAACAGCGATCGTCGTCTTATCGATGCCCTTCTGACCTAACTCTGCTTTGATACGCTGGGCGCCATAGCCTTTACGACTACGGCTACCGATATAACGACGAGCATAGCGCTCATCATCCAGCCAGCCGTGCTCCGTACAATAAGCGATAGCAGATTCGATTTCCTCCGCAGCAGCGCCGTCCGCCATTTCATCACTCTCTGGCTCCGCAGTGATCGCTTTTTGCAAATACGCCGCAAGCTTGCGGCGTATTTCAACTTCACTATGGTCGCGGACGGAAAGCACATTCATCGCATAACGTAATGGTTTACTCATTCACAAACCCGATGAACACCGTTGCGGTAAACAACTTAACCAACATTAAAACTCTTTATCGCCTTCGCCGACGGCGACTTCATCAAAAGCATCGCCATCAATCGCCGGGGATAAATCGCTGCTCTTATGCAGCAGCATTCCACGCAGTTTTTTATCCAGTTCATCCGCAATAGCAGGATTTTCCTTCAGATAATTGCACGCATTGGCTTTACCCTGTCCAATCTTGTCGCCGTTGTAGCTGTACCAGGCGCCCGCTTTCTCAATCAGCTTATGCTTAACGCCCAGATCGACAAGCTCGCCGTAGATGTTAATCCCTTCACCGTACAAAATCTGGAATTCGGCCTGCTTGAAAGGCGCGGCCACTTTGTTTTTCACGACCTTAACGCGGGTTTCGCTACCGACGACTTCGTCGCCGTCTTTGATCGAACCTATACGGCGAATGTCCAAACGAACCGACGCGTAGAATTTCAGCGCGTTACCCCCCGTCGTCGTTTCCGGGTTACCGAACATCACGCCAATCTTCATACGAATCTGGTTGATGAAAATCAACAGCGTATTGGCCTGTTTCAGGTTGCCGGCTAATTTACGCATCGCCTGGCTCATCATACGCGCAGCCAGTCCCATGTGCGAATCACCGATCTCACCTTCGATTTCAGCTTTCGGCGTCAATGCGGCGACGGAGTCGACAATGATGACGTCAACCGCGCCGGAGCGTGTCAGCGCGTCGCAGATCTCCAACGCCTGCTCGCCGGTATCCGGCTGAGAACACAGCAGATTATCGATATCGACGCCCAGTTTCTTGGCGTAAATCGGATCCAGCGCGTGCTCCGCATCGATAAAGGCGCAGGTTTTGCCTTCACGCTGAGCCGCTGCAATCACCTGCAACGTCAGCGTTGTTTTACCCGAGGACTCCGGGCCGTAAATCTCGACGATGCGTCCCATCGGCAAACCGCCGGCTCCTAATGCAATATCAAGAGACAGGGAGCCGGTAGAAATGGTTTCAACATCCATTGAGCGATCTTCGCCCAAACGCATGATAGAACCTTTACCAAATTGTTTTTCAATCTGACCCAGCGCTGCTGCCAGTGCCTTTTGTTTGTTCTCATCAATAGCCATTTCTGCTCCTGTCATACGGCGTAAAGCTGTCTCTCTACCGGCCGTTTAGTCATGGATTACCGAGTAATTGTCGACATTATACTGTATACGCATACAGCATCAAGATTATTTTTGCAGAAACTCATCCAATAGCGTTTGCAACGCAAAATGGACCGACTGCAAACGCACGGCGTGCCTGTCTCCGCTGAATAACGCTTTGCGCGTAAAGGCCCGCCCCTGGTTATCAGTAAATCCGAACCAGACGGTGCCGACGGGTTTTTCATCCGTTCCGCCATCCGGCCCGGCGATACCGCTGACAGAGACGGCGAAATCCGCCCCGGCGACGGTCAACGCGCCGGCGGCCATTTCCCGCACGACCTCCGAACTTACGGCGCCGTAGTCAGCCAACGTCTTTTCATTCACGCCGACCAGCACCTGTTTGGCCTGATTGCTGTAGGTGACAAACCCGTAATCAAACCAGCCGGAGCTACCGGCCACATCGGTGATGGCCTTCGCCAGCCATCCGCCGGTACAGGACTCCGCGCAGGTCATCTTGGCGCCGCGGGCCTTCAGCCGATCGCCGACCAGACCGCTTAATCGTGAAATATCAGTTTCCGTCATTGCTCCATCATCCTAATCAGGCATAGATAAGTCAGGGTAACACTTTTCCCCGGAGAAAGAGGTCTTGCCATCAGAGTTGCGAACCCCATTGCAGGAAAATCGCGCATGTTGCATAGACCTCATGCCGTCTTCCGACTTTGCTTAATGGTCAATATTAGTCACAATGGCGTTAAAGATGCTCTACGGACCAAAAATTCATTAGGAGGACTCTTGTTAAGACCGCCTTTTCTAAAAAATATCGGGGGTAGCGGCAATAGCGGCTCGGATGAAATTCGTAGCAGCATTACGATTAATCGACCTGCTGAAACGTTGTTTGCGCTCTGGCGCAAGCCTGAAACGCTGCCGATTCTGATGAATCATTTCGCCACCATCGATATTCTCAACCATACCGACTCACGCTGGCGTGTGAATACCCCCTTCGGCGCGCTCATTGACTGGCGGGCGAGAATTGTTGATGAAAAACCGGGGGAATATATCTATTGGCGTTCTCTGGAAGGCGCCCGCATCCCCAATGAAGGCAGACTATCATTCAAACCCGCCCAGCCTGGCCTGGGAACCGAAGTGACATTGATGATTCGCTTTGATCCTCCCGGTGGTTTGCTGGGGAAAAAAATCAGCCAGATGTTTGATATTTTCTCCAAAGACATGCTGACAAAAACGCTCCGCCGCTTTAAAACCCTGGCGGAAAATGACGAGACAGCCTGAAAAAAACAACTGCAATTGCAGTAAGATAGCGCCAGACCATCTTTACCTTGAAAAGGAAACTTGCAGGCCAGCCTTGCATTGTTCATAGCCAACAGGAGATTAAATGCTGGAGTTAATTCAGACAATCGGAGTGGGTTTAGTATTAATTTTACCTCTCGCCAACCCTCTGACAACAGTGGCGCTGTTCCTCGGGCTGGCCGGGAGTATGAGCTACCGCGAACGGAACAAACAGATATTTCAAGCATCCCTGTATGTTTTCATCATTATGACCGTCGCCTTTTATAGCGGGCAACTGGTCATGAATACTTTCGGAATTTCTATTCCCGGATTGCGCATCGCTGGCGGACTGATCGTTGCCTTTATCGGCTTTCGCATGCTGTTTCCGCAGCAGCAGCCAGAGAACTCGCCTGAAGTGGCAAGTAAAGCCGATGAAATCCATAACAGCGAATCCTCCAGCGCGGTCAATATCGCCTTCGTTCCGTTGGCGATGCCCAGCACCGCAGGCCCAGGTACCATCGCGCTTATCATCAGCTCCGCATCACAAATCAAGAGCGGTTTAGATATTACGCCATGGGTGCTTACGGTCGCGCCGGTGCTGACGTTTCTGATTGTCAGCCTGATTTTGTGGTTGAGCCTGAAAAGCTCAGGATTCATCATGCGGCTTGTCGGCAAAAGCGGTATCGAGGCCATTTCCCGCCTGATGGGTTTTCTGTTGGTGTGCATGGGCGTTCAGTTCATCATCAATGGCACATTAGAGATTGCCACAAAGATTCATTAATGCATGAACCGACGCCCCGGCATTAAGGGCTTCTTGTCCTTCCTGCGCTGTACGGGGCGAGCCGCCCGATGATATCCGAATTCAAGCGGCGGATTAGCGTATGAACACATCATCGCGCGGCAATCATCCGGTGCCGTTATTTTCAATCATTGAACGGAGGAGAAAGATCTTATCTACCCTTTCTCATGCATAATTAAATCAGGCCACGTCTCAAGCCAGCCCTTACTATTTATTCGCTGGTTAAACGCTTCAAAACTGCTCTTCACGTTAAATGTAATTGTTTTGTTGAATAGACGCTCAAGACCGAACGGCGCAATAAATTGAATATCATCATTTATCCATCTTACAGCGACGGCCGTCTCGATCTCAGGCCAGTATGACATGGCTTCCAGCGTGCTTTTATATTGCGTTTTCTTTAACTTACCGTGCATTCTCGCCTGATTTTTTACCGAAAAACCAAGCGACGCGTTTGTTAATGCGCGTAGTTGCGATTCATAAAATAAATCCGCTGACTTATCCGTCTGTTCTGCATCGTAATAAATAACATCGATATCATTCAATGGGGTGGAATATGAATAACGATGTAATTTATCCCAGACCAAATTACGGATAAACCCGGCGGCGATCCAACAATCAGAAAGGGTTAACGAGGATACGGCCTTGATGACGTCAAGTCTCATTTCATCTTGCATTAGCCATAATCTAATTTGCGCTTCATAATCCACCTGCACGCTCCTGGAACACAATCAATCCCGATTAATAATGATGCATAACGTCGCTTTTACGCGCGGGATAGCCATACTAAGACGGATATAACAACGTGATTAATGCGACCGCCCACAACGCAAGCGTGGCAAACATCGTCCGGCGAAATAACCGGCGCGCGCCCAGCCAACGTTCCGCCAGCGTACGCGTTTTATCCTGTTTCATCGGCCATAAATAGGCCATTCCCTCGTCAAATGAAGCGAGGTCGCTTTCATTATCCAGCAACAAAAAAAGCCGCTCATCAAGCCACAAGCGCCAGCAAAAATAATGGCTAATGAAAAACAGAATCAACAACAATACGCTTTGCAGGGAATATGCCGAATTAAAGGCGATGCCTAAAGGCGGCAGCGTCAGGAATGCGAAGTAACGCCAACTTGAAAGATGGATCTGCATGATACGGTTCGTCAGCGCGATGTTCGGCATAAAGTTTCCTGCAATTGTTCCAGCACAGCAAGATGGGCTGGCGTTAACACTACCTGCGGACGCCGAGTTCTTATCAGCTCAACGGCCTGCTTAACGTTGGCGACTTTCCCCTGGGCCAGCAACCAGGCCGCGACGACAACCGCGCTACGTGATAAGCCGAGCGCGCAACAAACCAGAACAGTATCGTGCGTTTGTCGCAAGCGGCCAAGTTTTGCCAGCGCATGCAAAATGCTTCGCGCATCAGGCGCCGCTAAATCCATTAACGGATACGCGCACCAGGGATGGCGAGTCCCTTGATGAAACTCAGCCGTCAAATCCAGGATGGCGCTTTGCTGCACCGCAGCCTCAGGGAAACCGCCGAGATAGAGCCCGTCGCAAATCGCAGACGTTTTAGGGATGGCGCGAGAAAACCAGCGCATGGATAATCTGGCGCCCGCTAAATAAGGCCACAACAGGATCCGGGCGGAAAGCGATAATTTCCCTTGCGCGTTTTTTTGGAAAACCGCAACGCCTAATCCCGCATAACCGGCAGCGACCAGAAACAGTGATATCGCCGGCCATAACAATATCTCGCCATAAGGCATGATGAAGCCGGCAAGCAGAAGCATAACGCCGCCGCCCGCATATTTTAAAGACAGGCGGACAGAGTGAGAGGATGGGCGCCGCCAGCGCCATTTCCCCGCGATCGGAATGGCGTAGCTAATCAAAACCGCCGCGATAAAACCGCTGAATACGTCGATAAAATGGTGTTGCCATGTGGTTAGCACAGACGCCGCGATCAGTAAAAACCAGCCTCCCGCCACTATTCTTGCATTTCTGCTCAAATGCTGACGAAAACGTAACCACAGCAGCCAGGTGAGAATAATATGTAATGACGGCGCCTGATTGTAAGGCAGGTCGAATTGCTCCAACTGACGAAACAGCCAACCGAATATCCCTTCGGTTTCCGGGCGAACAAAAGTGAATTTCAAAGGGAATAATAAAAAAACGGCGCAGGCGGTCAGCGATGCCGCCAGCAACCGGTAGCCGTGACGCGTCAGTTCCTGCTTTGAAGTACAAATAAACAGTGAAATGCCATACAGAATATCGATACTCCAGTAAGGCACGATGGTCCACGGAATAAACGGAATCACATGTTCCCAGCTAAAGACGATCCAGCCGACATCCTGCCTCGTCGCCGTGAATTGGTTGACCTGCCCGTAGGTCAGAAAAAACAGCGGCCCCAGCAATAGCAGCCAGCATAGCCCCTGTTTCCAGAGGCTGAATGGATTTCGTGAGATTGCCGACTCAGTCATGCCGTTTTCTCACCGCCAGCGACACGGTAAATATCCCGTACTCGTCAATAAGCTGTCCGCACTTTTCAAAACCGGCCTGCTCCACCAGCGTATCCAGCTCTTTCTGGCTGCGAACCCGCATCATCCAGGGAATGCCGTTCTGGTGGCTGGTTAAGGTATAAGCGATGGTTTTTAACTGCGGATGCCAGGGCTGACCGGTGTAAACCAATACGCCGCCCGGAGGAATCGCCGCCGCAAGCCCGGCCAAAGAAGTTCTAAGTAAGTCATTATCCGGGAACAGCTCATACAGGCCGGAAACAATCCCCAACGTCGGGGCCGGATCAATTGACGCCAGAGAGTCATAGTCGAAAGCATTGCCAGTCTTGAACTGCGCAATCCCGCTCAGCCCCCGCGCTTCAATCATGGCCTGACCTTTCGCCACATTCAGTTCGCTGTAATCGCGCAGCAGAATACATTCAATATCGGACTGTTGTTCCAGCGCATCCAACACATAGCGGCCGTGCCCGGCGGCGATATCGACAACGCGAATCGGCATATTTTTTTCGCGCAATGTCGCCAAAGCCCGTTGGATCATCTGCTGTATATGAACTTTACGTAGCCGAATGCCGCGCCAGCCGATACTGTTAAGATAATTACGGTCAATGACGCGACCAAGGAAGCCCTTGCCTTCCGGTTCGTTGCGATAGACATAATCAAGCGTGCTGCCGGAATCAAAGCCGGTATCATAGCCCAGTTGCATCCCTGTCGAGCGCCGGCCGAGGGTGTTCATCGCATAGCTCAACGCGGAGTAGTACAGCCCTTCCGGCGAGAGTGATTTCGGCGGCGCCTGTAATTCACGATAGGCGTCGGCGCTTGGGCTCCAGCGATCTTCATGGCGGTAATCAAATGCGTAAACTTCGCTGCCGTAAAGTCGCGAGATAAAATCCTTCATCTTATCGAAAGCAATACGGCGGTCTTTCTCGCCCAACGTATCATGGTAGAAACCCGGTAAAATATGCTGTTCTTTTATCGCGCTGCGCAACCCTGCATAAAATTGCTTTTGCGGTTTAGCATGTACCACGAAGTCATCGCCGGAAATAAGCAGTTGGGTAGGCAACGTTATCGCTGAAGAATCCGACACAATACGTTCAGCGGTTTTATAGAGATCCAGCAAAATATTGACGGCGATTTGGCGCGTGATTAATTCATCCTGTTCAAAGCTGGCGATACGCGCTGGATCGTGACTGAGAAACTTCCCTTTCACGTAAGAGTTTACATAAAACAGGCCGCGTATCCGCTGCAATAATCCCAAACCGGCTCGAGCGAAAGGGACATAGAGTTTGACCTTAAACGCCGGCGACGCCAGCACCATGCCCCGAATTTTGGGCGCATAATCATGAACCCAGGCGGCAACCAGCACCGCCCCCACGCTTTGTGCAATGACGATGATATCTTCGCTGCCTACATTGGCATCCGCCGCCGCAAAGCGTACGAACTCATCGACATCCCGCACGGATCGCGCCAGGCTGGGGCTGTAGCCGCGATCGCCGGGAGACTTTCCATGTCCGCGCGCATCCCAGGCATAAAAATGCGTGTCCGGCATGTTCAGTTCATCGACGACATGCTGTAGCCGCCCGGAATGCTCATGTCCGCGATGAAACAACACGATCACTTTACGGCTATCGCTTTCCATCGCGGGCCAATGACGAAAATATAGCGATATATCGTCACTGGTTAAGAATGTCCCTTCCTGAAATAAACGCGTTTCCTGACTCATCATATTTTCCTTGTGGCATGTTGTTGTAATGCAAGAAAGCGGTTTAATAACTTATCTTTAAAAGACGCTTTGTCGGCGTCGAAAAACAACGGATCATCAATGTAAATATCGATAAAAAACGGTACCGGTATTTTTTGGCCTTTCCCCATCGAACGATCCAACCCATGCATATAGACGGGAATGATAGGGACTTCAGGGCATTGCTGACTTAAATGCCAGATACCTGACTTAATATCCGAGAGTTTTCCCGGTTCGCCACGGGTTCCCTCGGGAAATAGAATGATTATTTTATTTTCAGCTAATGCATCCACACAGGATTGCAAGGGATTCGCCTGATGGGCGCCACGATAAACAGGAATGATGCCGATAACTTTAAGGGCGAACCAGGCAATCAGTTTATTCTTCAGAAAATAATCGGCCGCAGCTACAGGCTGTACATTAACAAGAGTAGACAGAGGAAACAGCGTAAATAATGTCAGCACATCCAGATGGCTATTGTGGTTCGCCACAATAATCGCCGAACCGCTGACCGGTAGCTTTTTTCTATTGGAAATGGAAACCCCAAGCCAAATCCATACCACGGGATAAGCGATACATAAGGTAAACAGCCAGCGCAGCATTCGGTTCATCAGCGCTCCTTAGACATAGAAATAATAATAAAAGTGGAAAAACAGCGGCGCGGTATAAATCAGCGAGTCCAGACGATCCAAAATACCGCCATGACCGGGCAGCAGTTTGCCGGAATCTTTGACGCCGAAATCCCGCTTGATGGCGGACATCACCACATCGCCGCAAAATCCGCTTAAGCCGATAAGCATGCCCGCGCCTAATGAATGCGCCCAGTCCATCTGCGTGAGCATCGGCCCCAGTAAGGTCGCCAGAAGCGTTGTGGTGCATACCCCGCCGAGCAGTCCCGCCAGCGTTTTATTGGGGCTGACTTTCGGCGTAACCTTGATTCTGCCCAGCGACTTCCCCCACAGATACTGAGCGATATCATTTATCTCGGTCAGAACAACGAGGAAAATAACCAGCAGCGCGCCTGCCTTAACCGCCTCTCCCGGCAACGCCAGCAAAAAAGCGACGTGGCTTAATGCGAAGACGGTCGTCATCATGCCCCAGTGCATAATCGACGCCGAATGCAAAAAACCTTTGGTATCGCCAATGATCACCATTCGAGCGGGTAAAAATAAAAAGACATAAATAGGAATAAAGATAATAAACATGCCGTACCAGGACATGCCTATCCAGATGTACTGCAATGGAATAGCGGCATACATCCATAGCAAGGGGACATTATCCGAACGCCGCGTGGGGGCCAACGTCAAATATTCTTTTAAGGATAAGAAACTGATAAATCCGAAGAAGGTCAGCGCCAGCCATTTCGGCGACAGCATCGCCAGAGAAAACAGACAAACAATCACCCACCAACTGTTGATGCGCTGCTGCAACTCAAGCCAGTCACGTTGAGGTCGACATTTTTTCAATATGAATATCGTGATTGTCGCCAGTACCAGGACACTGAAAATGCCGCCCAGACAATAATATAAAGCTTGCGCGCTATCAGACATGCTCCGCCTCCAATGCGCTACGGCAACGGTTGATGCAGGTCCAAACCAATAATACCGCGGCAATAATAAACACAGCATTGGCAACAGCCACATACTGCGGCCATAAAGCAATCCCCAGACCTAACGCCCCGAACAGAAATGCACGATCGCTTTTGCCGAGCGGGCCTCGATAGTTTCTTTGACGCGTTAACGTTTGCGTGATGACGCCGCAAAATTCAGTCAGCCAGGAGAGCAAAACAACCAAAACCACCAACCAGGGCCATACCCCTGCCAGGAAAGCGAAAGCAAGGTAAAGCGCGGCATCTGAAATAATATCGCCTACTTCATTAAGCATCGCGCCTAAGGTTGTCTGTTGGTTAAACTCTCTCGCCAGCATGCCATCAATCGCGTTGAGCGCCATACGGAAAAATAAATAAATCGGCAGAGAAATAAAAAAGAAAGGCACGGGGAATAACATCAACAATCCCCCCAAAATCACCGATATCAACATCGCCAGCAGCGTCACCTGATTTGCTGATACCCCCCAACGATGCAGTTTGACGACTATCGGTCTTAATAGGTTTTGAAATTTAGGCTTAATCTCATATAACGTCACTTGACGGCTCCTGTCGTTTTTTAAAGTAATGCATCCCTGAATGGGTTCAGAATCAATGTTGCATGAGTACAACTGATATTACTTAAAAAAGATTGGTATGGAAAAGCTTCCGCCGCTGTAAAAATAGATCTATCGAGTATGAATCTCGGATGAATCTTTTTGGATGCGTTTTTCGGTTCTCATATTAAAGGGTTGTCATCCAGTGTATCCAGTAACGAATCTTACTCGCAAACAATGATTTCCGACTTACTTTGGTGAAACCGTTCAAAAACGCTGTGGATAAATAAGAATAAATGCGGTGATGTGGATCAATTTTTTGCGGGATGGCCAGAGAAACATAATCCGTCGTGAATGTTGATTTTAATCGACAGACTACGCCCCGGATGACACTCACTACAACACCAAAAGCCAACACGACGCAGCTATTGAAAGCCTTCAAAAAAACGCACGCCCTTAGTCGTCTCAGTCCATGAATACCCGGTCAAAGCGCTGAGCACGTTTTTCTTTACCTGCGATACGGTATTTCATGCGCCAGCTTTTAGTGCCGTTTGGGAACACCTCCAGATACATGCCCCACCATCCGCTAACTTGTAGGGTTTATCTTTAGGCTTGGCAGTCTCGACTTGTCTGGCATTGAGCTTCATCCGGGGGTATCTCCTCTAGACCGAACACGACATGCCCCCATTGACACCCCCAAATCACCGTAGATTTCAGACAATAGTAGTCAAACGCAACACCATAAATAATTGTTTTTAATAAATATATTTAGTTATTAAAAATTCATTTATACACATCGGCGCTTGAGCCCCGTTAAAGTGGATACAAAATCTCAAGTAGGCAATATGACGCTTCCCCAATAAAATTATTTTTCTAAAAACTGTTCACCCTCTTCACCTTGTATTTTTTATCTTTATTTTTAGCGAGTTAAGTGGTGAGCAGCCAATGAACAGGTGATGAGTAACTCACCACCCTTGCAGGTAAGGTACGCCCAGGCCGTGATTGTGGTACTCTTTATCGCATATATATGCGGATTAAAGGTGAAAGCACATGCGATATGAAATGGCGGTACTCGCGGCTCTGGTACAAGAGGATTCCCCTAATACGCACTCTATCGTAACCGCTACAGGTATCTCTGAAAGAAAAGTACAGGAAGTGTTAAGCACGCTCCAGTCAACGATGGATATCAGCATTACTCGTGTAAAAAGTGGCAAACGGCAAGCCCTGTCTATCTCGTCATGGGGTGTGTTCGGTGACGGGGAACGGCTGGTTGAGAAACTTAAAAATACCGACCTGTTGATATTCAAGCAACATCGGAAAATAGCGCCAAAAACGTTGCCAAACAAAACGCGCTCCCCACGTATGGTGACACTGGAAGAAAAGCGCGATTACTACAATCAGGTGAAACTCAAAAACTACCGGGACAGTATGCGTCTTGAAGGATTCAGCGTTGAGGATACGCCGCTTCCCGCAGACAAACAGGAAAGGGAAGCGCTGAGAAAAAACCTGATTGCCATGTATAAGGCGAGTGGTTATGTCTGATAAATACGGCTCAGGGCAAGATCCTTACACCTACCCCGATAGCGATGTTCTGATAAACAAGCTCGGCATCAACGATAACAGTAAATTCGACTATGCGGAGCGTCAGTTATCCGAACTGGCCGTTCTCGATATTGAATTTGAAGAACCACCTTACGACCTGCATTACTGGTGCAGGCTGCATGGGAAAATATTCGGGGATTTATTCGATTGGGCAGGAGAAATACGGCATATCGATATTTCTAAAGGCCAGACACGTTTTTGCACCGTATCCCGTATTGCAATTGAAGCCAATAAAATTTTTACACAGCTATCCAATAATGATTTTTTACAAGGCCTTGAGTGTCCGGCTCTGATAACTCAGTTAGCAGAATACTATTCAGATTTGAATGTAATTCACCCGTTTCGGGAAGGTAATGGACGTTCTCAGCGTTTATTGTTCGAGCATATAATTATCAACTGTGGCTATGGTGTCTCTTTTGAAAAGATCGGCGTTCAAGAATGGTTAGCGGCTAACGTGGCCGGATACCACGGCAATACTCGGCCATTAGCCGATATTTTTGAGAAAAGTATTCTTTGACCTCCCAATAAAAAGATTTTTCACAAAACTGATCACCCTCTTCACCACGGATTTTTATTTTTACTAATCAATAAATTAATGGGTGATGAGTCGGTGAACAGGTGATGAGTAACTCGTCACCCTTTGACGTTTTTTGGCGTAAAAAAACCGGCCGGAGCCGGTTGTATCGTTGCTGGCGTCTATCTCGCCACCTCACACTTGGGCAGCCAGTCGGCATCCGATTCATCTTTCAGCTCAAGGTTAGTCTGTCTGCCCTGTTTGGTTCTGCCCTTGAGGTACACCTGCCCGTATTCCGACATCATATTAGGCAGCACCTTGCCAAAAGCCGTCAGACTGATGGGTTTTTGATGGCCGTGTGACTCCATAAACGACAGGTAGGCGTGGTACAGGTATTTTCGCGGGTTACGCGGCGTGATGTTAGCGTTGTTGATGGTCTCTGCCGTGGTGTTGTCCTCCCCGGCCAGCATAGTGGCAATTTCGGCCAGAATACGCGCCTGTTTATCCGCGTTGTTCCCTGCCGCACGGGTCAGCCAGCGCCAGAAGTGCGGGGCGTTGTCGGCAAGGTTTTCCCCGGCCTTAAACGGCGTGTAGTCCACGTCGTTGACGGTATGCAGCCAGTGCTCGCGGCGATGGGGTTTAAACGCCCCGCTGACGGTATCGAAGGTGGAGCGTAGCGACATCCGCAGTTAGCAGTTAGCAGTTAGCAGTTAGCAGTTAGCAGTTAGCAGTTAGCAGTTAGCAGTTAGCAGTTAGCAGTTAGCAGTTAGCAGTTAGCAGTTAGCCCTTCACAGGGATGAACGAGCCATATGTGATCCCCTCACGGGAATGATGATGCCTTGTCATGGCCTCTTATCAGGTAGCCGTTGTGATCCGGTGGCTGAAACCGGGGCAGAGCCGGATTCTTTCCCGATCCGGTTAGTCTTCCCAACATTAACGCCTGTTTATTCGCTGCAACGTCATCGCGACGTGTTGCATCATGGAGCGCAGCACGAAGCGCGAGCCACATTGACAAGGGGTCTGGGAAAAGATTAGAGACGCTGGCGACGTCATCGGCTTCAAGTTGTTGGTGGAACGATGCGACGGTTCACACTTTGTACGTGTTTGAGCCTCGAAACGACACGCCGCTATGAGTTAACATCCCAATTGCCACTATTAACCACAGCGGCAACTGTTACTGAAAGAATCACTGAGAAAAAGATCGCATATTGAGAGAGAGAAAACCTCTTCAATTGATTGATTTATAATGATTTTAATGTGATAGTGCGATAATAGGAACAGAACACGAGGCTCATGGTATTGATTTATAATAAAATATGTATATTCAACACTTTACTGTACCCCCAAAAGTACCCCCAATGGATTTTCGTCCATATGAATGTGGTTGTTACAGTCTTGAACTTTCAACTTGAATGGATCAACTGCTATCATAAATTTACATTGACAAATGTCTAAGATGACATTTTCACCGTTCAAGGCCTTCAAGTTTCTACAGGTGAGTTTGTGCCACAAGCAAAGCGAGTGAAGATGATGGAACGCATCCCTTGATAGCCCGTTTGCGCGGTAATGTTGTATGATGTATGTAAATCCCCCCTTCTACCATCTTTGGTAGCAGGGATCATATCGTAGATACTGTTTTTGTAAGCGTTGATGGATTACAATCCCTCACAGAAGAAGGTTGAATGAGCGTTCTGGCAGCTATAGTCAGGGGCGGTAGCGTGTAAACAGCACTTAGGGACTTATCTGCTCACTTCTCCAAGAGAAAAGATTGCAACAAAACGTAACCGTATAATATTTTCATTACCTTCCCCCTTTAATATTTTTGCTAACGCCATATTGCTACATGGTCGTTTACATATCCAATAGATTTAATTTTTTGGTATGGCTTTAGCGCTATACACAATAATCTCGATAAGATTGACGGATACATACCTAATGTTCTATTTCCACACATGCAAGACCACGAGTGGGCGAAGATTTGTTGAGCAAAACGCTCCTTTTCTAAGTAGGGCAAATGGTCCGAAAAAATGGCAATGGTTATCCCAAGGTTATTACTTTTGGACCGATGTAGATTACTTTGCCCATATTTGGGGGCGAGATTCATATAATAATGATTATGCTATAGTTCGCTGCCAAATTACGATTAACTCTGATATAGTTTTAGACTTAGCTGCCAACGTTGAACATAGTCTATATTTCAAAGGACTTGCAGAAGCGTATCAGAAAAAAATACAAAAAGTTAATCCAAATGAAATGCCAACAGTTTCTACAGTAATAGAGCATTATAGAAAAGCAGCGGAAAAAAATAAAGAAATATTTCCCTTTGAAGCAATAAGAGCAGTTGATTGCTCGCCTACTGCTCCTAAATTAAAATTCGCTCCTGATGCTATGGGCTTTATGACTACTATACCTCGATTACAGTTCTGCTTATTTCAGTCTTCAAGAAACGCTATTACATCAAAAGAAATATATCATTTCTCGTAAAATATATTAAGGTAATACCATGAATACACTTGAAAAATCATTAGCATTAGCTAAAGCTTGGTTAGACAGTGTTGATGACAAAACATTCTACAGCGAATATGAAAAAATTAAAGAATATTCAAGCGTCGGTCCTACCATTGAGATTTTTATCAAAGGTTATTCCAAGGGGGATGTGCTGTCATATGGTTTTTATGTAAAGCCAGTTCAATCTAATATATCCCCTAATATAAACAACTTGAATTATAATGTAATCATTTCAGATGGATACTCTCTATCCAGTCAAGCTGTAAATGATGAAAATTATTCTTTGGCTGCATAATATGAATATACAATTAAAAGATAATATATTAGATTCATTCCGACTTGAAAAAAAAGAATCTGTAATCGATGAACATAAGGATGAGCTTTCATTTGGTTTTAAACCTGAATTTCTAGAAGATGAACTTCGTAGTTATTCCATTCTTTTCAGCATACAGTTCAAGCATAAGGAAGGGGCTACTTTTGACGTTGTTTATCGATCGAGATTTTCAACAGATGATGATATAACCTCAAGTTTCAAAAAGTCGCCTTTTATTTTTGTAAACTCACCAGCAATAGCCTATCCTTTCCTAAGAGCTTATATTGCGAATATTATGTTGCTTTCTGGTTATGATCCTATAATGCTTCCAACCGTAAACTTTCAAAAACTATATAATGATAATAAAAAAGAGATAGTAAACACATTAAGCCAATAATGTGCGCAACGACTCATCCCTTTTGATTATTTAACCTTTGAGTATTCGAAGGTTAAATATCATTTGATTTTAGATGTTTTTTTACCTGTAGCAGAGCATCTCCCTTCATCGGTTCTTTTCTAAGCCTTTCTTTTAACCGCGATTTAAATACACTCCCATACTCGTTCATACATAATGCTTTTTTTATTATTGTTTCATTATTTATTTTCACTAAGCATCTGTTTTGAATAACAATTTTTTTAATACCTAAACGCTCTCTTATCTCTTCAATCTTAGTTGCTCTACTATTGAAACGGCTACCGCTCTTGAGTCTAAATTTATTTGTGGCTGCGTTGGCTGTTTCTGCATGATCAAGTATCCTACTGATAGAACCGCTATCAGATTTATCACGCCAACTATTGAAGCCACTTTTATTATAAGTTTTGATTGATTTTTTATTGTGTTGCGTTTTAACTCTGTTGAGTATTTGTGCAGCTTTTTGTGATGTTCTTCTAACTTTTGTGCTTGTTGGTCTATTATATTTTTCGCTGAGTTTAAAGCTGTGGTTGTTGCTTCTAATGAGTTGTTCACTCTGGTAAGTGTCTGTTGTGTCTGATTTAATGCTGTGCTGACTGATTCGGATAATATCATCATCGATTCCGTTAACGGCTCTACTGTCATTGAAATCTGATTCAATAAGTGATCGTCTAATACTATTTTCGTCATCTGTTTTTCTTGCTGAGAATCTTCTAACGAGTTCATCATCTCTATTTTTGTCATATTTCACCTTATTTTTTATAGTGTTCCAACTAAATTTTTTGCCTAACTGAGAGCCTTTAAAATAAATATTTTTTCCATTATTTTTGATACCAAATGACACCCCAGAGACGGTGCCAGTAGAAGCAATGTTGAAGGCTGGCTCGATGCCTACAGCCTGCAGACGTTCTACGAACGTGGACAAATCAGGCTTACCGACTAAAGCCGCTTGTAGTGCGTTCTGTAGCACGATTCGAGCTGGTTTTTCACCTATACGGAGAGCTTGCTCAATCTCGTTCTTGGTTGGTGCTGATACGTCTGATTTTTGACCTTTAAGCCCCTGTGTAATGGTTAAGCCGTGCTTTACTTCTAAACGTTCACAAGCTGCTATTGTATTAAATGCTGAGTGCTGACCGTGCCATACAGAACCATCAAGGCCGACACGATTCGCTACTATATGGATATGGTCTTTATCAGTATCTTTATGACGCACACAAATATATTGATGTTTTTCTATATCGATATTCATTTCTTTCAAATAGTCTTTTGCTATTTCTTCCCATTCCTGATCTGTTAAATATTCATTCTTGGGAAGAGATATAAATGCATGAAACACTGGTTTTTTTATATCGTGTCTAAAGCTGCTTACAGCTTTGAACTCATCAGTTAAATCACTAACATTATTTTTATCTGCTGACATATTGCTACTAATAAAACTGTGATCGTCTTTTAATATATACTCAACTCTATTTTTAAATGATCTCCCTGTTTTAGCCACATTCCCTTTCATATATACCCCAGATCTTTATTAATTTCTGTCAATCTTCTGCCAACCTGCTTTATATTAAACATTATCTTATCAACATCATTTTTATTAAAATGTTCATTACCATTTAACTTTTTAACGGCCTGATTTATGTTATTACCAAGAGCTGACATCTGTAAGTATGTTTTTTGATTAACTTCTGGCATCTTTCTCTTAATGATTGGTTCAGCGTTTAAAATCTCTTTTCGGATGTAATGGCCCCTTTCAAGGCCGGATGCTTCAACAAGCTCTTTTAAATAGCCAAACTCTGCTTTGTTTACTCTAAACTGTATAGATATATCTCTGCGTTCTTCGTGATTTAATTCTATACGTCCTCTCTTTCTATCTGTCTTCATATTTCTTTCTCACTTCATTAAAAGCTGTATACTGAACATAATCACTTATAGCTTTTATATAATCATCATCATTAGTATCTATCAATGCTTGTATAAGCTCGTCAGCTTTATTTTCGTTAATGTATCTATTGGCAACAAAATAACATAAGCTTTGTTCCTCATAGCTAGAGTAATCAAAAGGTATATCTTTAGCTTGTTCAATATAATAGAAAAAACGCGCTAATATATTAAGTTTTATTTCATATTCCATAATCATTATTGATGCCTCTTTTTGTATTTTATAAGCTCTTTTTTATCTATTATTTTTCTTACATCTGATATTGCTTGCTTTGCTTCGCTTGATGTGTTTGTTTTACCCATACAACTACGGATCATAAACGCACCTAAAAGAATACAAAGAAGCATCATTGCTATTGCTATAATCATATATTAATCTCCTCAACTAAAATGAATATAAAACTTATCTTCTTCTTTTGATTTTAAAACAACATTGTTATAAAAATCTTTAATGTCATTGATACGTTCAGGATCTGGATAGTTTTTTATTTCTTCGCTATTTATTATTTTATTTAATGCGCTTTCTGCTCCTTTTTTACTTATTGTTTTACCGTCATTGCTACCTGAAAAATGATTATTATACTCTTCACAATGAAAACTTTTATAAAAAACAGCGTCAGCATAACCAAAAAAGAAAGCTACTTTTTTATCTTTTTTTCTTTCAATACTAAAATCGTGCGACATATGTATAACTCCTAATATTATTTATAATATCCAAAGTAAATCTTTGGGGTTTGATTTACCGCCTCCCATTTGATAAGGGGAACAGGCGGAAGGGTAGATCTTTTTCAACCCTACGAGCAAAGCGAGATAGGGCAATCCGAAGGATTGGGTAAATAGCGGATACGCTATTACACCTTGCCTCAGTTTCCGAAAGCTAAAAATAAAAGCTGAACTCAACTTATATTTAAATAAATAACCGTTCTAAAAAACTAGTCAATAGCGGCTACATAAATAAATACACTGCACGATAAATAAAATGCAAATAAAAATAGGGTAAATAATATATTGTCTTTATGACAACTTTGGGGGGGGAATCGTCAAGGGCTAAATCGTGGGGTCCCGCTTGCGGGTTCCGATTTAGTGCTTGATGATATAGAGGAGGAAATAAAATTTATATGGGTGATGGTTCGACACTTCGAGCCATCACCTTGGAAGACGTATTTTACATTCTCCTTCTGAAAGAAATCCTGTCAGAAAAAGCCAACTTGCTAATAATAAACCCAACAATCGCAATGACAAATAAACTAATATTACCAGCCATTATTCCTGAACTCATACCGATCAAAACTGATAATATTAAGGTGCTGAATACTATTAAAAATACACACCAGCCCGGCGGAGCACCGTATAATACCGTTGCTTGACATCCAGTGCATACGTGAACCCCTTTCTGACTTTCTTTTAGACAGTATGGGCATTGAATGGTATTATTTTCCATTTCCTACTCCTCTAATCTTTCTTAAAAACCGCACCTTGGTAAACAACTCCATCTTTGACTTTTTCGATTTTAAAAGTCCAAGATCCGAGATTTTTGTTTTGCGTTTTGGCGATATAGATGGGTTTCTTGCTTTCATCCCAGCTTTTAACTGTAAAAACACCATCGCGAAACTTGATCACATCTTTCTGAATATCAAGCCTGACGCCGAACTGTTGATTAACATAGTTGCCATAGATGCCATCATCGCCACACCCTGCTAGCAGGACCGCAAGACCTGCCACTAACATAAATTTCCGCATACCTTTTCCTTCACCAATAGCACAGATCTACGATTGACCTGTAAACGCCTTAGGATTCAATTATTTTCATGTCTAGTCATATCGTTTGTACCGATCGAAAAAATAAGCAATGATAGATAAAAACTATCAAAAACAAATAACCGATCGTTAAAATCAATTAATAACGATCAATTTAGTGCCTTTTGATTGTTAAAATCTATCAATATTAACATATCGATCTTTTACACCGATCTATTTCTGTTAAGGATTTGGATCTTGAACGGACAACAGCGGGAAAAGTTCTATGGTGGGATATCTGGAACGAGACTTTTTTTATATTTTTTAGATATATTTTCCTTTTTACTTTATTAGCCCTCGTTTTATAGTTTTTTTGATCTAGCTCTGCTTTATATTTTATTAGTGCCATATAAAACAAGGCACCTTTACTATAAATAAACTTAGCTTTACTGAGAGCTATATACTGCCTTGTGTTCGCCCCCGAAAATGGGACTTCACCCAAGGCTTCGCCTCCTGAAATTTTCAACTTATTTTGTTGAAAATCTATCAAGATTGGCGAAAACCAAGATGAAAAATATGACTTCACCCAAGTTGATCTGGCTTAAAGCTCTACATCGTTTCCAATGTAGGACACCCTACGACACCCCCAGATTCGTTCATGCAGATTAATGTATTGTTATCCCCTATTTATGATTTCAACAAAGGTAGGGCTTTCTCATAGCTATTCCATATACAACTTCACTTATCTGTTTAGAACTTCGCTTCGGGTTGGTATTACGTCGCTTCCCCTTCTATACCTACAATCAACAAAACATACGGACATCTCTCATTAGCGACTCGCGCTCAATTGCTCCACATATGCAGACCTGATACAAAGGTTTATAATTTGATTGCTTTTGAGGACATTAAAGATTCTGGAAATGGTATTCAAAAGACTTGTAAAAAGCTCAGATTTAGATTTGACAAATATGAAAAGATTATTTAATACTTTATTATATTTGTAATCACGTTAATCCTCTAACTGATTACAAGACTTAAAAAAGTCAGCGAAAACTTTTTTAGTCCTTAAAAAGTCAGATTTAACATCTGGCTTTTTTTGTATCTTTACTTTTTATAGATCTTATATTTTAATAGTCAATAGGAAGATAGGAGATATTTCACAAAATCATTTTGGTTAACGATAGCAGACTTAATAAAGGTCAGATATATATCTGACCTTTTGCTTAAGTTATCAATATTATTCATATAAAATCTCTAAACGCTATACAATCCATTTTAATATGTTTTATTTTCACATATAACAAATCATAATGGCCTCTGTATGCATACACATTATATTTATTCTAACCTCTTCAAAATCTATGTATCTATGCTGACTTTGATCAATACTCCTCTTCGTTTTTTTCAATAATATCATCGTAAACGGTTTCCATATAATATTTATCAGTAAATAGATCGAATACTTCATTAGCAGGCTTCGCAAGCACTTTCTTGGTAAAGCGAGAGTATTCTAACAATGCTGTAAGTTCTGCTGAGTTCTGACTATTACATTTATTTTCTTTTTTCATTTTTGGTTCCTTATTTAATCGTTAAGTAAATATCCCCCTACACTTTCATGTATTATTTAAAAGGGATTGTTGTATTTTATAAATATATGTTTATATTGCTTTCACATACTACCCATATATTATTATGCAGCTGTATTACGTGATGAATAGATCAGTTGTTCAATCCATTCATCAATCTCACTTTCAACAAAGGCACTGGCTCTTATTCCAATCTTAATCGGCTTAGGGAAATCCCCCTTACTAATAAGTCTATAGATCCATGCTTTGCTAAATCCTGTTTTATTGATCACTTCCGGCATGCGAATAAGTTTTTTTGTTGTCATATATTTCTCCGTTGTTGTTTTGATGAATGTAGTATCTTCAGATCGCTTATGACGTTCAACCCTCGCAAAATCAGAATTGAACTCGAATTGAGTGTTTTTCATACAAAACCAGATGAAATGGCGGGAGAGCTGTCACTGGGCGGGGTGTAGAGCGATTTAGCAATAAGTGCTATTTATTTTCCTGTTTCAAGGTATTTTATAATTTTCATATTAATCAATTATTTAATAAACATCAGTTTAAATTCTGACTTAATTCTTATCTGCATTAGCCAAGAAAAAGGGCTATGGCCGTTAAGACATAACCCTTCTTTCATCAGCAGTTATCCTTACCCACACCGATTAAACGTTCCCTGTAAGACATCACCGCCTTTCTCAAGGCTTACCATGTAGTCGGCATACCATTGCAGCATCTCGCGTCTGCCATCGAGATATTGCGCATGGTTGTAGGTGCCACGGATAGCATTCTTATCAACATGGGCTAGTTGGGTTTCAATCCATGCGGTGTTGTAGCCCTGTTCATGAAGAACGGTGCTCATGGTATGACGGAAGCCGTGACCCGTAACCCGTCCTGTATAGCCGATTCGCTTAAATACCTGATTGATACTGGCTTCGCTCATGGTCTTACTTGGATCATTGCGGCCCGGAAACAGCAAAGGGAATTGTCCCGTCATTGCTCTGATCTTTTCGATAATGGCTAACGCTTGGGTAGATAGCGGGATGATATGAGGACGACGCATTTTCATGCGTTCAGCAGAAATTTCCCATAGCGCTTTCTCGGAATCGATTTCCGACCATAAGGCACCACGCAATTCACCCGTTCTTAGGCCAGTAAGGATCAATAATCTTGCTGCCAACACCATCAATTCACTACCAGAGTAGCCAGCAAGGGCTTTAAAAAAGGCAGGAAGCTCTTCGGTGGTCAGGAACGGGTAATGTGTAGATTCATGCCCCTGCATGGCACTGGTGAGATCAGGAGCGGGATTATACTCGGCTCTGCCTGTCACGATGGCATAGCGAAACACTTCACCACATCGTTGGCGCACTTTCTTTGCTTTCTCTGTTGCACCTCTGGCTTCGATTTTTTTAAGCACATTAAGAAGCTCTAATGGCTTAATGTCCGCAACAGGCCGTTGACCAAGAAAAGGAAAAATATCTTTATTGAAAGCTTCGAGAATGTCAGAGGCATACCCAACTGACCATTTTTTCACTTTCATGCTGTGCCATTCGAGCGCAATTTGCTGAAAGGTGTTTTTGACCTGCGCTTCACGCTCAGCTTTATGTTCTTTCTTAAGCTCTAAAGGATCGATACCCCCAGCGATACCTTTTCGAGCTTCATCACGCTTTGCTCTGGCATCAGCCAAAGACACATCGGGATATACCCCCAGCGCCAATAACTTTTCCTTTCCATCGATACGATACTTTAAACGCCAGTAGCGTGACCCGTTAGTTTTAACCAATAAGTAGAGGCCACCACCATCAGCCATCTTGTAGGGTTTATCTTTGGGCTTGGCAGTCTCGACCTGTCTGGCATTGAGCTTCATCTGGGGGTATCTCCTTTAGACCGAACAGCGAATACCCCCATTGATACCCCCAACTCACCGTAGATTTCTGTGAACGTGAGTAGACGAGCAGAGACAACAAGGGCCGTGAAACCGCGTATTATAAGGGTTTAAAGGGTATTTGAGTAGACTTAAGGAGACGTTAAAATAGGTAGGATGGTGCCGATAATAGGAGTCGAACCTACGACCTTCGCATTACGAATGCGCTGCTCTACCAACTGAGCTATATCGGCGTTGAGATCGTCTTGGCGAATGCATGACGATGGACTACGGGGTGACAAACTATTGAAAATGAGGGGGCAAGTCAAGCGTTTGCCTCTCGTCTGCTGGTTTTATAGTCGCTGTGGCGAAGATAGGGAATCTCTGATAATTTTCAATACTATTAACAGAGTTCCCTATAACTTTACGGATTAAAAACGCGGTTATGGACGAACCAGATCGTCGCCGTAGCCTATCCATTTATATGTCGTCAACGCGTCTAATCCCATCGGGCCGCGCGCATGCAGTTTTTGCGTGCTGACGGCCACTTCCGCGCCCAGACCAAATTGCCCGCCGTCGGTGAAACGGGTGCTGGCGTTGACATAAACCGCCGAGGAATCCACTTCGCGGACGAAACGTTCCGCGTTGCTCAGCGAGCGGGTTAAAATCGCGTCAGAATGCTGGGTGCCGTGCTCGCGGATATGCGCCACCGCATCTTCCAGATCGTTTACCAGCGCGACGTTGAGGTCGTTTGACAGCCATTCATCGTCATAGTTGACCGCTTCCACCGGCACCACCTGCGCCGGTCCATCGGCCAGATACGGCATTGCCGATGGGCTGGCATGCAAGGTGACGCCGGCCGTCGCCATTTTTTTGCTCAGCTCGGGCAGAAAGTCGGCCGCGATGCTTTTATTCACCAGCAAGGTTTCCAGGCTGTTGCAGGCGCTGGGACGTTGGACTTTGGCGCTTTCGATCACCGTCAGCGCTTTGTCGAAATCAATGCTTTCATCCGCATAAATATGGCATACCCCGATACCGCCGGTAATGACCGGGATTGTCGATTGCTCGCGACAGAGCCGATGCAGGCCGGCGCCGCCGCGCGGGATCAGCATGTCGACATAACGATCCAGCTTCAACAACTGGTTCACCAGTTCGCGATCCGGACTTTCAATCGCCTGTACCGCCGCCGCCGGCAAGCCGGTCTGCGCCAGCGCTTTCTGAATCACCTTTACCGTCGCCGCATTGGTGCGATAGGTTTCCTTGCCGCCGCGCAGAATAACCGCATTGCCGGTTTTCAGGCATAGCGCTGCCACATCAATCGTGACGTTGGGGCGTGCTTCGTAAATCACCCCGACGACGCCGAGCGGCACGCGGCGGCGCTCCAGCTTTAATCCGCTGTCCAGCATACGACCGTCGATCACCTGCCCCACCGGATCCGCCAGGCGGCATACCTGACGAACGTCGTCGGCAATGGCCGCCAGTCGTTCCGTCGTCAGCAGCAGCCTGTCGAGCAGCGCTTCGCTCATGCCATTTTGCCGCGCCTGCGCCACATCCTGCTCATTAGCCGCCAGGATCTGCGCGCTTTCCCACTCCAGCAAATCGGCTATCGCGACCAGTGCGCGATCTTTCTCAGCCGTACTGAGCACCGACAGTTGATAAGACGCGGCTTTCGCCGCTTTGCCCATTTGTTCAAGCATCGGGTACTCCTTAATTGATAATCATATCGTCTCGATGGACGGCCACCGAACCGTATTCGTAGCCGAGAATATCGGCAATCTGCTGGGAATGGTGTCCGGCGATCATCCGCAGCGCATCGCTATTATATCGGGTCACGGCATGCGCCAGATCACGACCGGTCAGACTGCGGATACGAATAACCTCGCCGCGGGAAAAATCGCCCGTCACCTCGCGGATCCCTTTCGGCAATAGCGAACTGCCGCGCTCAAGGATCGCCGACAGCGCGCCGTCATCCACCGTGATCTCGCCGGCCGGCGGCGCGCCGAAAATCCAGCGCTTGCGCTTTTCCAATGGCGCTTCCAACGCATGAAAACGCGTCCCGACGGAGACATCCTCGATAACATCGCCAATCACGCCCGGCTTGTTGCCCGCGGCAATCACCACATCGATACCGGCCCGGCAGGCGACATCGGCCGCCTGAAGTTTGGTCGACATACCGCCGGTGCCAAGACCGGATACGCTGTCGCCGGCCACGCTGCGCAACGCATCGTTGATGCCGGTAACCTCACGAATAAGCTCAGCGTCCGGATTTTTACGCGGGTCGGCGGTATATAAGCCGGCCTGATCGGTCAGCAATAAAAGTTTATCCGCATCGGCCAGAATGGCCGCCAGCGCGGAGAGGTTATCGTTGTCGCCGACTTTGATTTCCAACGTCGCTACCGCATCATTTTCATTAATAACCGGAACGATATGGTTATCCAGCAGCGCCCGCATGGTGTCGCGCGCGTTAAGAAAACGCTCGCGATCTTCCAGATCGGCGCGAGTCAGCAACATCTGGCCGATATGAATACCGTAGATGGAAAACAGCTGTTCCCAGAGTTGGATCAACCGGCTTTGCCCCACCGCCGCCAGCAGCTGTTTGGAGGCAATGGTGGCCGGCAATTCCGGGTAGCCCAGATGCTCACGTCCGGCGGCTATCGCCCCGGAGGTGACGATAACAATGCGATGCCCTGCCGCATGCTGCTGCGCGCACTGACGCACCAGTTCAACGATATGGGCCCGATTAAGGCGACGTGAACCGCCGGTCAGCACGCTGGTGCCAAGTTTCACAACCAAAGTTTGGCTACCGCTCATAATATTTCTGCCGTTGAAGTCATCAAAAAAGAATAAATAAGAAAAACGTTGTAACAGGCCGGGCGCATTATACCAACAGGCACAACGCGAAAGCCCGCGAATAAATCGGGGATCAGACGGGAAGCATCACGGTCGTGCGGTTAACGAACAGGCCGGATCCAGAGATTGCAGGAGAGTTTCCAAACGAATATGAAAGGCTTCTTTCGTACTTTTCAGCTTATCCATCACTTCTTTATCTTTGATTTTTTCTTCACGCCAGTTACCGCTTTTATCAAATAAACCAAAGCGATAATGGTAAACAAACGTCTGATCCTGCGCTTCAAGATCCAGCCACCAGCCCCAGAACTCACGTTTTTCGGGGGCGGGTTTAACATTGACACAAACGGCCAGACAATCAAAGAAAAAATGGTCGTCCTCGCACTGCGCTTCACGTATGTATGGGCCCAGAGAAGCAAAGTTTTTCATCAACCTGCTTTTCGTATGTCCACTTGATAACATCATTCGGCAATCTCCTCGGTTTGAACATCCTTTTTAGCAGAGTATGATAATTTATCAATCAACTAAGCTAAATTTTGGCCTAACCAACGCGTGATTTGCTGTAACGCTTGATGAAAATTCTGATAGACCGGGGAAAAATTCACCGGCAGCAGTTTTCCCTGCTGTGATGAATTGACGATCAGCGCCGCCTCTTCTTTCGGACAAACCAAATCGTTATCCCAATATCCGGCCAGCATCGGCGTTGGACAACGTCGCCCCAACAAACCTTGCGTTTTAAGCGAATAGCGGCTTAATTCAATTTTCAGCGCTTCGTCGGTGGAAAACGGCATCCCCAGCCTGCTCGCCAGCACATCCATAAACATCTCCGGTACCTGTTGCTGGCGTTTCGTGTCGCACAACAGATGATGCACTATCGGGCCGAGACAGGCGACGCCGCGCAAGCGCTGCGTCTCCAGATACGCAAGCCGCACGGCGATATTGGCGCCGAAACGAAAGCCAAACGCGCCGACGCGGCAATGGTCCACCCACGGCACATCCGGCAATGCCCGCAGCACCTGCTGATGCAGGAAGCTGGAGTCCTGATGCAGTTTCCAGCGCGAGGAAAACCCCACCGACGGCACATCAATCGTCAGCATGGCCATCCCGGCCGGCGCCAGATAATCGCAGAACAGACGATAATAATCGCTTTGCAGCATTTCCAGACCGCCGCACATCAGTATCGTCGGGAAAGGCGCCTCGCCTTTATGCGGCAGGTGTAGAAATCCGGTCAGCGAACCGCCGCCCTCGATCGGGAACGTCAGTTCCTTTAACTCATAGGGAAGGTATTTCGCGGCCTCTTCATAAGCACGGTTGGCCAGCGTCTGCGCCTGTTCGGCCAGTTCATCGCCTTTAATATGGGGATAAGCCGCGATGCTATACAGATTCGCGGCATTCAGCCAATAACGGCCGTTCTGTTGTGCGTCGCCATCGTCAGTGACCTGCTGTTGCCAGCTCGCGCCCTGCTTGACCCATTCATAAATCCAGTTTCCGCTGCGATAGCCGATAACCGTATCCAGTAATTGCTCAGCGCTTCTTTCCGCTTTGCTGGCGGCGATGCGCGCCAGTACGTCTTCGATATCCCAGGGGTCGACGCCGCGCCAGATCCACATCAACCGATTCAGTATGCGGTACCAGTGACTGTTATTTTCCCCCTCCAGCGTGGAGTGGCTGCGCAACGCATTTCGGTCGCGGCTGGCGCGTTTCACCAGTGTTGAGGTTTCCTGATGTTTGAAGGATGGTTTGAACAGGATTTCAGACAGGTTAGCTTTAGCTTGCGCCACAGTAGTCTCCCTTATATCAGCGACACTAAACTTAGTCCCGAGTGTAACGAACTCATCGTAGTGAAGACAAACGACAGCGCGCACAAATCAGCACAAAGGCACATAATGAGCTCAATTCGCCCATAAATGAGAGAGCGGCATTGGCATGAGGCGGCAATGCCCGGCGTCACCGGGCATGGGAATCAGATAAAACGACGCGCTCGTATCAGCGGTCAGACAACGGCGGAACAAATATCACGCCCATATCCCACGGCTGTTCGATCCAGGTATTCTGAGGAATATCGACGACATAGTCGTCAACCAGCGGTTGACCGGCCGGTTTAGCGAAAATCGTGACGAAGTGAGCTTTGGGATACATTTCGCGAATGGCTTTCGCCGTCCCGCCGGTATCAACCAAATCATCGACGACGAGAAAGCCTTCGCCATCACCCTCTGCGCGCTTGAGCACGTTCATTTCACGCTGGTTATCATGGTCATAGCTGGAGATACAAACCGTATCAACATGCCGAATCCCCAGTTCACGCGCCAACAGCGCGCCGGGAACCAGGCCTCCGCGGCTAACGGCAATGATGCCTTTCCATTGTTCGGCAGGCAGTAGGCGCTGCGCCAGTTTGCGGGCATGAATTTGCAACATATCCCAGGTTACGACGTACTTTTCGCTCATAAAATATATCCCAGCCGAATAGAAATGGCTTACGTTGAGTCTGAGGGGAAAAAGGTTGCGCGGGATTATAGATATCCAACGACACAAAAACCAGCGTTTCTCTGCGTTATAGCCGCGTTTACTCCGCCTGCACGCAGTCTAAACAAAAATTTGGCGATAACTAAGTACAAAAAGAGATTGGACGCCTCCGCCGGAAAAATATATTAAATGAAGGCAAGGCAAATCAACCGGAGAAGACCATGACCGAATTTTATGCTTTGGTGCAGGAACAGCTTACTGTCATCAGTACTGTTTTAGTCATTGGACTGGTTGCGCTATTTTGTGCGGAATTAAAATCCAACTTTCAGCATTTGTGGAAAAAACCTGAATCGCTACGGGGGAAAATCGTGCATCGATGCTATCTTCCCGCCCAGCGCAGCCTCACGCTGATTGATAACTTTTATGGTTACGTTCCGGTGCATACGCTGGAAAGCGAGAAATATATTCTGGACGTCGAGGCCGACGGGCGGCGCTATCAGGTTGAATCGGACGAAGAGACTTACAGGACATTGTTTGTCGGCGACAGTGTGGTGATCTACGCCAATCGCGACGATGTCACCATTGCCCCGTCCGCCGCGCATCCCCTGTAACCTTCATTTTTCAGTACGGGGCGACCTGCGCCCCGCTGTTGCCCAGCCTGGAGGAGCGCCGCCGGGAAAAGCGAACGGGCCATTTTCGTTAAAGCGCGCTCTTGCTTCATCAAGATCATTGCCGTGATGAACAGCATGATCCCACAACGACCTTGTCATGCCCCTTTATCATTCCTGATTCATCGCTATTAAAGATCATTAAAAATTCGCTCACGCCTTGCCGTTAGTGATTTTTTATCTTTATAAACCCAACAAATACATATAAAAACAACGTGTTATATGTGATTAGCACATAACTATAGCACAAATGGTAATTTCCCAATAAATAACCGGTAACTTTATCCTGCGTTCAGGAAATGATGTCTTCTTTTATTTAATTCAATCAGGGATTTCATAATGAATATAACCCGTCGACGTTTACTGATCTCGTCAAGCGCACTGGCCGCAACATTTCCCTTCACCTCTTTCCTCAGCGCGGCGCAAACCAACGCCGCCGCGGGGACGCCGGTCAAAGGCGGCACGTTGGGGGTACACATCGCCGGAGAACAACGCATTCTGAACCCGGCGCTGCGCGCGTCCACCGGGGTATATATCGTTACCAGCAAGATTATCGAGTCCCTGGTGGATCTGGACGCCAACGGCGCGATCGTTCCGCAATTGGCCACCGAGTGGCACAGCACGGAGGACGGTAAAACCATCACCTTCAAACTGCGCGAGAACGTTAAATGGCACGACGGCAAACCCTTTACCGCCAGGGATGTGCAGTACAACGCGCTCGAACTGTGGAAAAAGCAGCTTAACTACAGCACCGCCCTGCAACAGTTTCTCGACGCCGTGGATACGCCCGACGACCATACGGTGATATTCCGCTATTCCCGCCCCATGCCGATCGAACTGTTGCTGCGCGCTCTGGCCGATCTGGGCTATGTGGTGCCGCGCCACCTTTACGAGAATAGCAACGTGCTGGAAAATCCGGCCAATACCGCCCCTGTCGGCACCGGGCCTTTCAAGTTCGTCGAGTACCAGCGCGGGCAATATATTATCGCCACGCGCAACCCCGACTACTGGCGGCCGGACCAGCCTTATATAGAACGGATCGTCTGGCGCATCATTACCGATAAATCCGCCGCGACGGCGGCGCTGGAAACGGGCCAGTTGCAGCTAAGCGCCTATTCCCAACTGTCGCTGGCCGATCTGGACCGACTGAAAAACCATCCGGACTTTGAGGTGACGGCCAAAGGCTCCGAAGCCAATACCTTTAACAACACGCTGGAATTCAATTTCCGCCGCAAGGAAATTGCCGACGTCCGCGTAAGACGGGCGCTGGCCCACGCCATCGATATTCCCTTTTTCATCGAAAACTTTCTCTACGGTCAGGGAAAACCGGCGACCGGTATTATTCCGTCGACCTCCACCGGGTTCTATCCGCCCAACAGCGCCCAGCCCTATCCTTTCGACCGCAAAAAGGCCGAAGCGCTGCTGGATGAGGCCGGCTATCCGCGCGGCGCCAACGGCGAACGGTTTAAGCTGAAACTGGTGCCGATCCTCAACGGCGAGGACGTCGCGCTGTTCGCCACCTTTATTCAGCAGTCGCTGGCGGAAGTGGGGATCAAGGTCGATATCGCCAACTACGACTATGCCGGTTCGCTGTCGGCGGTCTATAAAGAGCACAATTTCGACCTCGCCACCGGCTGGCATCAGTACCGGGGCGACCCGGCGGTATCCACCACCGTGTGGCTGCGCTCCGGCAGCCCGGACGGCGCCCCCTGGACCAATCAGTATGGCTGGCAATCCGATGTTATCGATAAGCTGATCGACGATGCGGCTTCCGAGATCGACCCTGAAAAACGGCGTGCGCTGTACGCCCAACTGGTCGCCGAAGCCAACGAACAGTTCCCGCTGTGGTTCGCCATCGAGCGCCAGTTCCTTTCCGTGGTCAACAAGAAGCTCCACAACGGCCTGAATAACGCCCGCTGGCCGTCGAGTAGTTGGCATGACGCCTGGCTAGAGGCGTAACAATGAATTTGTTATTACTCTGCGGCCGCCGACTGGCGGCCGCCATCCCCGCCCTATTGCTTATTCTGATCGGTATTTTCCTGCTTTTGCAGCTGGCGCCCGGCGATACCGTCGATGCGCTGGTCGCGCAGGTCGGCGGAGCCGACGCCACCATGATCGAGGAACTGCGCCGGTATTACGCGCTGGATCAGTCGGTATCGGTGCGTCTGGGGGATTATCTGTGGCGTCTGGTTCATCTGGATCTCGGCCAGTCTGCCATTTATGGCAAGCCCGTCGCCGACGTGATTATCGAGCGTCTGCCGGTGACCCTGCTGCTGATGGGATCGTCGCTCGGGCTGGCGGTGTTTATGGGTATGGTGCTGGGGATCATCGCCGCCCGGCGCGTGAATCGCTGGCCGGACACGCTGATCTCCCTGCTGGGGCTGATTTTCTATTCCACCCCCTCTTTCTGGTTCGGCCTGATGGGGATTTTCCTGTTTTCCATCTATCTCGACTGGCTGCCCTCCGGCGGATTTGAAACCATTGCCGGCGGACTCAGCGGCTGGGCGAGAATTTGGGATATCGCCCGGCATCTGTTATTGCCCACGCTGACGCTGGCGCTGATATTTCTGGCGATCTATCTGCGCATCATGCGCGCCTCGATGCTGGAAGTCGCCACGCTGGATTTCGTGCGCACCGCCCGCGCCAAAGGATTAAGCGAAACCAACGTCGTCGTCAGACATATATTGCGTAACGCGCTGCTGCCGCTGGTGACGTTAATCGGCCTGCAGGCCGGCACCATGCTGGGCGGGTCGGTGGTGGTGGAAAGCGTTTTCGCCCTGCCGGGGTTGGGCCGCCTGGCCTACGAATCGGTGATGCAGCGCGATCTGAACACGCTGTTAGGCGTGGTTTTCGTCTCCGCGCTGCTGGTTATCAGCATTAATTTTCTGGTGGACGTGCTTTACGCCAAACTGGACCCGCGTATTTCCGGTGAACGGTCATGATTGATTTTTTCAAGCGCTACGCGCGCAGTCCCGCGTCGTTATTTGGTATCGCGTTATTAGTCGTGGTGGTGGGCATGGCCCTGACCGCCGATCTGTTCTTTCCCGAAAATCCCCTGCGGCTGGCCGGTCGGCCGCTACAGTGGCCGTGGCAAAATCCGCGCTTTTTGCTGGGTACCGACCACGCCGGACGCGATATCGCCGCCCAGTTGTTTCATGGCGCGCGCGTTTCGCTGATGATCGGTTTCGTCGCCACGGCGATCGCCATCGTTATTGGCATCGTGGTCGGCGCGCTGGCCGGCTATTACGGCGGCGTCATCGACGACCTGCTGATGAGGATCACCGAAACCTTTCAGATCCTGCCCAATTTCCTGCTGCTGCTGTTGCTGGTGGCGGTCTTCGGCTCAACCATGCAGACCGTGATTCTGGCTATCGGCATCGTCTCCTGGCCCCCGGCGGCGCGCTTAACGCGGGCCGAGTTCATGTCGCTGCGCAACCGGGAATTCATTCAGGCCGTCCGCTCGCTGGGAATGCGCGATCTGCCGATTATCTTTCGCGAAATTCTGCCCAATGCGCTGCCGCCCATCGTGGTTTACGCCAGCGTTATCATGGCGATCGCCATTCTGCTCGAAAGCGCGCTGGCCTTCCTTAATCTGTCCGACCCCAACGTTCCCTCCTGGGGAAACCTGATCGGCGGCGGTCGCAGCGTACTGCGGGAACAGTGGTATGTTTCCGCCATTCCCGGCATCGCCATTCTGCTTACCGTGCTGGCGGTCTCGCTGGTCGGCCAGGGGATCAATGACGCCCTCAATCCAAGGCTTAAAAACCGATGAATACACTGCTGTCGATAACCGATCTCAGCGTCAGACTGCCGGCCAATGCCGACCGGCCTTATGCCTTGCGTCAGGTGTCGCTCGATCTGCGCGAAAATGAAATCCTGTGCGTGGTGGGGGAAAGCGGCTCCGGTAAATCGATGACGGCCAGCGCCATTATGGGGCTGCTGCCGGAACAGACGCGCATCGAATCGGGAAGCATTTTGCTGGAAGACCGCGACCTGCTATCGCTGCCGGAGAGCGCGCTGCGTAAAATACGCGGCGCCCGGATCGGCATGATTTTTCAGGAGCCGATGACGGCGCTCAACCCACTGCATACCGTGGCCGACCAGATTGGCGAAATGTTCCGTACCCATCGACCGACCCTTTCCCGCAAGGCGATTGCGGAAAAAGTGCAACGGCTGTTAATCGACGTTCAGATCCCCGACCCGCTGTCCGCCGCGCACGCCTATCCGCACCAGCTCTCCGGCGGGCAGCGCCAGCGCGTGATGATCGCCATGGCGCTGGCGCTGGAGCCGCGGGTGCTGATTGCCGACGAGCCGACCACCGCGCTGGACGTCACCACTCAGGCGCAAATCCTGCGGTTGATACGCGAATTGCAGCAGCGTCAGGGTACCTCGGTGCTGTTTATCACCCATGACTTTGGCGTGGTCGCCGACATCGCCGATCGCGTCGCGGTCATGCAGCACGGCGAAGTGGTAGAACAGGGGCCGGCGGAGCAAATCCTCAACGCCCCGCGGCATCCTTATACTCAGGCGCTGATCGCCGCCGTGCCGTCCTTTCGCCCCGGCGCATCGCGCCCGGCGGTCGCCAGTCAGGACATCCTGACATTAGAGCACGTCAGCAAAACATTCCGCCAGGGAGGCTGGCTGCCGCGCAATCGGCGGGTATCGCACGCGCTGCGGGACGTCAGCCTGACGCTGCCGCAGGGCAGCACGCTCGGCATCGTCGGCGAAAGCGGTTCCGGCAAATCGACGCTGGCCCGCTGTATTGTCCGGCTCTATCAGCCGGACAGCGGCGAGATTACGCTGGCGGACCAGCGCCATGACGGCAGCAATCGAACGCGTCAACGCCGGCAGAGTCGTACCGTGCAGATGGTGTTCCAGGATCCTTTCGCCTCGTTAAATCCGCGTCAGACGGTGGGGGAAATCGTCGGCAAGGGACTGGAAATCCACGGCGCATCGCGCAAGCAGGCGCAGCAAAAAGCCAGGGAGTTATTTTCACTGGTCGGGCTGGATCCCGAATCGATCCATCGCTATCCCCATGAGTTTTCCGGCGGACAGCGGCAGAGGATCGGTCTGGCCAGAGCGCTGGCGCTGGAGCCGCGCATTCTGGTGGCGGATGAGCCGGTTTCCGCGCTGGACGTTTCCGTCCAGGCGCAGGTGTTGCGTCTGCTGGCGGAACTGCGCCAGCGCCTCGGCCTGTCGCTGATTTTTATCACCCATGACCTGCGGGTGGCGGCGCAAATCTGCGATCGGGTGATCGTGATGAAGGCGGGAGAAATCGTCGAACAAGGGCCGACGCATCAGGTATTCCAGTCCCCCCGGCATGAATATACCCAACTGCTGCTCAACGCGATTCCCGGTAAAGGATGGAACCTCCAGACGCCATGAAATAACTCTTTCGCAACATGCCCCAGAACCGGCGGAAAATGATATTCTGTTTTCACACGCCATGCCGGATTATCCGACAGTCATTCACCTGCAATTTGCAGCGCCCGCGCGCCAGCCGCGCCGACCGGCCTGCCGAAAAGGAGATGTTAATAGTGTCTGAATTGTCTCAGCTTACCCCGCAGCCGCTGTGGGACATTTTTGCCAAAATTTGCTCTATTCCACATCCGTCTTACCATGAAGAAGCGCTTGCCGCGCATATCCTTGCCTGGGCGCAAGAGAAAGGCATTCATGCCGAGCGCGATCAAGTCGGTAATATTCTGCTGCGTAAAGCGGCGACGCCGGGAATGGAAAATCGCAAGCCGGTGGTGTTGCAGGCGCATCTGGATATGGTGCCGCAGAAGAACAACGATACCGCGCACGACTTCACCAAAGACCCCATCCAGCCGTACATTGACGGCGAGTGGGTGAAAGCGCGCGGCACCACGCTGGGCGCGGATAACGGCATCGGCATGGCGTCGGCGCTGGCCGTGCTGTCCGACAGCGGCGTGAAGCACGGTCCGCTGGAAGTGTTGCTGACCATGACCGAGGAGTCCGGCATGGACGGCGCGTTCGGTCTGCAACCCAACTGGTTGCAGGGCGAAATTCTGATCAATACCGACTCGGAACAAGAAGGCGAAGTTTACATGGGCTGCGCCGGCGGCATCGACTTCATCACCCGGCTGCCGTTGGAGCGCGAAGCGCTGCCTGCCGGTTACCAGACGCTGACCCTGACGCTCAAGGGGCTGAAAGGCGGCCATTCCGGCTGCGATATTCATTTGGGGTTGGGCAATGCCAATAAATTGCTGGCGCGCTTCCTGTTCGAACAGGCCGACAAACTGGATATCCGCATTCTAGAACTGAACGGCGGCACGCTGCGCAACGCCATTCCGCGCGAAGCCTTCGCCACGCTGGCGTTGCCCGCGGCCAACGTCGGGCAATTCAAGGCGCTAAGTGAGGAATACCTGTCGCTGCTGAAAAACGAGCTGTCCGTAGTGGAGAAAAATCTCACCCTGCTGGTCGAGGAATCAGACAGTACCGCGCAGGCGCTGACCAAAGACGTCGGCGCGCGGCTATTGGCCTTGCTGAACGCCATGCCGAATGGCGTCATCCGCATGAGCGACGTGGTAAAAGGCGTGGTGGAAACCTCGCTGAACATCGGCGTGGTTACCACGGACGAAAAACAGGCCGAAATTAACTGCCTGATCCGCTCTCTGATTGACAGCGGCAAAGACGCCGTGGTCGGCACGCTGACGGCGCTGGGCCAACTGGCCGGCGCCGAAACCACGCCCAAAGGCGGCTATCCCGGCTGGCAGCCGGATGCGAACTCTCAGGTTATGCAGCTGGTGCGGGAAACCTATCAGAAGCTGTTTAACAAAACCCCGAACATCATGGTTATTCATGCCGGTCTGGAGTGCGGACTGTTCAAAGAACCCTATCCCGATATGGATATGGTTTCCATCGGGCCGACCATCACCGGGCCGCACTCGCCGGACGAACAGGTGCATATCGCCAGCGTCGGCCAATACTGGCAGTTGCTGACCGCCCTGCTGAGAGCCATTCCCGAACGCGCCTGATCCGATCAGGTACGGGAGTTTGTCATTAACAACCCCCACCCGGCCTCCCCCTTGTCAGGGGGAGGAGTTGGCTCCCTCCCCTGCGACTGTCTCTTATACACAAATCCAAGGAATCTTTAGATGCTATGTGCATTCTGGTCTTGGGCTCATTCCTGATTCTTTTTTTGTTTTTGAGCGGCGTAAGAAATTACGCTGAGGTGGACGACCCCGCGAATGCGCCGCAGGGAAGCGGCGCAAGCCAGTGCCGCGTCGGGAACGCGTCACTGGCGGTTCGGAAAAGGGGGGCGACCGCCGAAGGCACCGCGTCAGCGGCGTGATTTCAGCCACAAGCCCGGGTCCGGAGGGTGGTGGCGTTTGAACCACCCTGCGTCGGGCGCGTGCTACGACGTGGCATAAAAATACCTTTCTTTTCGCGCACGAAATAACACCGAGCTTACATATACCGTTATCAGTAAATATGCGACTAAGAGACTGCCGGGAGGGAACTGTTAATGGCAAATACCGTACTTTATACGGCTACGCCTTCACTCCCAATTCAACACCAACTGACGCTCAATTAGCGGATCGAGCAGCGTAACATGCAATCCCACCAGTCGAACGCCACGCTCATCGCGACGTTCCTCCCAGGTTTGCTGCGCCAGCGTGAGCAAATCCTGCTTATTCAACACCGGCCACACATGTTCCTGCGTGGTCTGGCGAAAATCATCAAACTTCAGTTTTACCCCCTGCCGCGCGATATGCAGATCGGGTTTTACGCGTTTTAAACGTAATTCAAGCTCCTGATAAAGCTGCTCGATTAAACCTTCGCACTGATGCCAGTGGTGAATATCCTGCGCCAGCGTTTTCTCAACCCCGACCGACTTCCGCAACCGGTCTGGCGAGACAGGCCGTTCATCAATTCCGTGGCAACGCTCCCACAAAACCCGGCCAAATTTGCCAAAACTTTTTAATAACTCAGCCAGTTCGTGATTGCGCACGTCGGCGCAGGTCAGCATGCCCTTCTCTTCCAGCCGCTTCGCCGTGACTTTGCCGACGCCGGGGATCTTCGCCAGCGGCAACTGCAATAAAAACGCGTCCACCTTATCCGGGGGGATAACATACTGGCCGTCAGGTTTATTCAGCTCGGAAGCGACCTTGGCGAGAAATTTGATGGGCGCGACGCCGGCGGAGGCCGTCAGATTCAGCTCAGCGGCAATAGCCTGACGGATCTCCTCCGCCATCAGCGTCGCGGAACCGTTGCAATAAGGGCTGTCGGTGACATCCAGATAGGCTTCATCCAGAGAAAGCGGTTCAATCAATGAGGTATAACGGGCGAAGATATCGCGGATCTGGCGGGAGGCGGCTTTATACACCTCCATCCGCCCGGAAAGTAACGTCAGGTGCGGACACAGACGCAAGGCCGTCGCCGTCGCCATCGCGCTGTGAACCCCATAGCGCCGGGCCGGGTAATTGGCGGTGCTGATCACGCCGCGACGATCGGCGCTGCCGCCAATCGCCAGCGGGATGTCGCGCAGGCGCGGATTATCACGCATCTCAATTGCCGCGTAGAAGCAATCCATATCGACATGAATAATTTTGCGCATACGTCCCCTCCGCCAAGACTGTATAAATATACAGCCTGAAATTGCTATAAACAAGTTGGCGAACAGTCGTCCGTTGTCTTCGCGCTTAACCCTCGGCCTATTGACGAAAAAACGCATTATTTCTGTTTGTCCTCCGCTTGATATTATTACCGTGTTAACCTTTTGGCGCAGGATAACCCACTCAGAGAACAGAGAGCCGCGATGGAGAATCAGCAGAGTCACAGCAACAGCGTCGAACGCCAGTTTGGTTCGCAAGCACAAAATTATCTGACCAGTACGGTACATGCCCAGGGTAAGGATTTAGAGCGACTGTCGGCTTTATTGGCCGCCTCCCCTGATGCCGCCGTCATCGATCTGGGATGCGGCGCCGGACATGCCAGTTTCACCGCCGCCCAGGTGGTGAAAGAGGTCGTGGCTTATGATCTGTCCTCACAAATGCTGGAGGTCGTCGCTCAGGCCGCCAAACAGAAAGGTCTGACGAATATCCGCACGCAGCAGGGCGTCGCCGAAGCGCTGCCGTTTGCCGACGCCAGCGCCGATATCGTAATCAGCCGCTATTCCGCCCACCATTGGCATGATGTCGGGCAGGCGCTGCGTGAAATCCGCCGCGTGCTGAAACCGGGCGGTCTGGTCATCATGATGGATGTGGTCTCACCGGGTCATCCGCTGTTGGATGTCTATTTGCAAACGGTGGAAAAATTGCGTGATCCCTCTCACGTGCGCGATTACGCGCCCGGCGAATGGCTGAGCATGTTTACCGAAGCAGGATTTATCGTGCGTAACGTCGCCAGCGATCGCCTGAAACTGGAGTTCAGCAGTTGGATCGCGCGCATGAGAACGCCCGACTTTTTCGCCGTCGCGATCCGCGAACTGCAAAAAACCCTGGCCGCGGAAGTCGTCCGGCATTTTGAACTACAGGATGACGGTTCTTTTGTAACCGATATCATGATGTTTGAAGCGACAAAATTGTAATCGCTGATTACCTGCCTGACGCACTCAGGCGGAATAAACAATGGACAGCGTAAAGGTATCGCCTTAAATTTATTGTCCATTAAATATGTCTTTTTATTACCGACAAGGTCGATTAATCGGCCGCTACACTCCTTGCGCCGCAAAATTAACTTTTTTATCGGTTTTCACTCTTGATTAAAATTAAGGCAATGATAATGTGAAACCGCCAACAGGCAAAGGAGTACGGGAGGATCATCGCCCCGTCGATATAGCACAGCTTTTATTCACCAGGATCAACAATGCAAAAAATCGCGCTGTCTTTTGCGATGCTGTTTTTTTTGCCGTCCCTTGCCGTTACCTGCGCAGCCAGTGAACCCGCGCCGATAGCAAAAGACCTGAAGCAACAGTTATTGGGCTCTCCGATCTATATTCAAATATTTAAGGAAGAGAGAGTATTAGAACTTTACGCCAAAGTCGGAAATGAATATCGCTTATTGGAAAATTATCCGATTTGTAAATATTCGGGCGGACTTGGGCCGAAACGCATTGAGGGCGATTTAAAAAGCCCCGAGGGGTTCTATCAGGTCGATCTCCGCCAGCTCAAACCGGACAGCCATTATTATCGCGCGATAAACATTGGTTTTCCTAATGAATATGACAAATCACAGGGATATTCCGGCCGCTACCTGATGATCCACGGCGAATGCGTTTCCGTGGGTTGCTATGCCATGACCAATAATTATATTGAAGAGATCTATCGTTATGCGGAACAGGCGCTGCTTAACGGACAGACGAAAATACAGCTGGCGATTTATCCGTTCCGCATGACGGAAAAAAATATGCAACGCCACCGTAATTCCGCCTATTCCGCTTTCTGGCGTCAGTTACAACCGGGTTATGCCTATTTCAATCAGCATTATCAGCCGCCGGCCATCTCGGTATTAAACGGGCAGTACGTCGTCAGTCCACCGTTGATGACCAGCAAGCCGGTATCAAATTATGCGTTCACCGAAACGAAATAAGACAAACTCGCCTGGCATGATCTTATGCCAGGTTTCATTGCCGGTCAGCGGCTGCGTCGCCAGCACCGTAACCACATCGTTGGGCGTAGTCTGCTGCTGAAAATCAATTTCCACATCCTGATCCAGCAATGTCGCTTTCCCAAAGGGCGCGCGCCGGGTGATCCAATAAAGATGGGTTGAACAATATCCCATCACAAACTGCCCGTCAGACAACAGCATGTTAAACACGCCTTTCTTGCGCAGAACATCCGCCTGTTGCGCAATATAGCGGAACACCGCGGGCCAGTTGCCCGGCGTGCGCGGATAGCGCTGCGACAATTGGTACAACAGCCAGCAGAACGCAAATTCGCTATCCGTCTGGCCGACCGGCCGGAATGTGCCGGTTTTTAACGAACGATACCCTTTTAATTGCCCGTTATGTGCAAACGTCCAGTTTCTCCCCCACAGTTCGCGGGTAAAAGGATGGGTATTTTCCAACGCGACCGATCCCCGATTCGCCTGGCGAATATGCGATACCACGGCGCAAGATTTGATGGGATAATCCTGCACCAGCTTGGCTATCGGCGAGCAGTAGCTTGGCTGCGGGTCTTTGAAGGTCCGGCAGCCATGTCCTTCATAAAACGTAATTCCCCAACCATCCCGGTGCGGCCCGGTCAGGCCGCCACGCTGTACCAGTCCGGTAAAACTGAAACAAATGTCCGTCGGTACATTAGCGCTCATCCCAAGCAGTTCACACATGGTAAATCTCTTAACCTCTCAAGCGCCTTCCGTTATCCTTTAGCAACCATCTCTTTTTCAATGAGTTGGATAAGGATATGTATCGCCTTAATATGAATTTCCTGAATACGGTCGGCATAGCCGAAATGCGGCACGCGGATTTCCACATCCGCGGTACCGGCCATTTTGCCGCCGTCTTTACCCGTCAGCGTAA
The DNA here is from genome assembly GCF_040240345.1 of Brenneria sp. g21c3. Classification (NCBI taxonomy): domain Bacteria; kingdom Pseudomonadati; phylum Pseudomonadota; class Gammaproteobacteria; order Enterobacterales; family Pectobacteriaceae; genus Brenneria; species Brenneria sp. g21c3. Next base: position 65,171 of record NZ_JBEIAB010000015.1, read on the forward strand.
TGACCTTCATCCCTTTCGTTTTCGCCGCGGCGATCGCTTTAATAATATTGCCGGAATTACCCGACGTGGAAATCCCCAGCAGCACATCGCCTTCGCGCCCAAGGGACTCGATATAGCGAGAGAAAACAAAATCATAACCAAAATCGTTGCTGACGCAGGAGAGATGGCTTGGGTCAGAGATAGCGATCGCCGGGTAGCCAGGGCGGTTTTCCCGGTAACGGCCGGTCAGCTCTTCGGCAAAATGCATCGCATCGCAGTGCGAACCGCCATTGCCGCAGGAAATCACTTTCCCGCCTGATTTAAACGCGTCGGCCAGTAATACCGCAGCATTTTGAATAGACTGAATATTCGCATCGTCACTCAAAAAAGCATCCAGCGTAGCCGCCGCTTCTTTCAGCTCACTACGGATTAAGTCTTGGTACATGGAATCCTCTCAAATTTGTCCGGTGACATCATCATATTCTGTTATGCAGTGTAGCGGATTGCCGAAACAGCGAGAAGCGCGCAATGTCACGATCGCCAGGATCGCGGAAAACAATCAGAAAATGGTGCATAACCCGCCGGATTGCGGATCAAATTGTAATTACGATGTAAACAAATCGATAAAAACAGGCGGGTAAAGGACAACACGTCGGATTTGCAGGTCGGAGCCGTTGTCGGTCGCTGCTCAAGCGCGGTAAAATAACGGTTTCCTCCCTAATAAAGACACCACGCCATGGCATATATTCCGAAGAACTACGCGAAGCTCGAAAGCGGCTATCGTGAAAAAGCGCTGAAACTCTTCCCTTGGGTATGCGGCCGCTGCTCGCGCGAGTTCGTCTATTCCAACCTGCGTGAGCTCACCGTTCACCATATCGATCACGACCACAGCAATAACCCGGAAGACGGCAGCAACTGGGAAATGCTGTGCCTGTACTGTCACGACCATGAGCATTCAAAATATACCGATGCGGATATCTACGGTTCGACCGTGGTCGCCGGCGAGGATGCCCAGAAAGATGTCGGCGTCGCGACGCATAACCCCTTTGCCGATCTGAAGGCGCTGATGGAGAAAGGGAAAAAATAAGCGCCATGGGGCGACAGCTCGCCCCCGTATTGAGAAGTTTGCTTTTTATGCCCCGCTTTGACGTACGCGAGCCAGTAATTCATCCACATTGGCAATGTGCGGCGCGGCAAGAATCAACGTTCGTCCCAGACGCAACGCGTGACGCTGACTCTCCGCCCGGGCATCATCATCCTGAATGCCGTCAAGATCGGCGACGTGCGCCAGTCCAATCGTGCGGCGAATCAGTTCCGTGCCGCAATAGCCGATCGCATCCTGCCATACCTGTTGCAAAAAGATCCCGGCATAGCCCGATTCAGCCAAAGACGGCTCACGGCTATGATGCTGACTCAGCGCCAAAAAACGCGCCGCAAAGGTATTCCACAGCGTGCGGACGTCGGTAAGACGCTGCGCTCTTCCCGCATCCGCTTCACGCGGCGCCAGCAGCCCCGGCAAACCGCAATAGTTAAGCAACAGATTACCCAACGCCGTTCCCACATCGAACCCTATCGGGCCATAGAAACCGAATTCGGCGTCAATCGCCTTTAAACGTCCTTCCGCGACAAAGATAGAACCGCTATGGATATCGCCATGCAGCAGCGCTTCGGCCTTGCTCAGGAAACGGTGCTTTAATCCCGCCACCGCCAGCTTCAACGCCCGGTCGTCGCGCAGCGTCTGAACATCGTCCGCCAGCGCCGCGTCGAACTGATTTCGTTCGTGGTCGATATAGGGGTCGGTAAAGAACAAATCTTCGGTGATCTGGCATAGCTCAGGGTTGGTGAACTGAATGACGGCCGCTTTTTTGTCATGAGGCCCCTGATAAAAATCCGACGTATGGAACAGCGTCTGCGCCAGATACTCGCCCAACTGTTCGGCCGCCTGAGGATAGTGAACCCCCTTCGTCAACTCGCTGCGCCAGATGCGATGATCGGAAAGATCTTCCTGCACCATCACCGCCAGTTCGGCATCATGGTGCAAGACGGTAACCGTGTGCTGAGGGCAAAACCGCGCGTGGACCAGCAGCGTTTCGGCTTCAATGCGCGCGCGATCCAGCGTCAGCGGCCAGGATTCGCCGACGCAGCGCACATAGGGCAGCGCCTGTTTGACTATCACCCGGCTTATTCCCTGGACATCAAGGATTTTAAACACCAGATTCAGATTACCGTCGCCAATTTCTTCTGCGGCGACCAGCGCTTGCGGATCGCTCGCCCCGCCGTACCGGCGGGCATATTCCACAGCATCGTCTGCCGTAAAGGTGCGGTAAAGTGACATTGCCAACCCCTTCTTTATTCTTCTATTGACCGTTTTCAGCGCCATCAGACATAAAAGCGTCTGGACATCTATACATCTGTCAAGCATATTGGCAGAATAAGAAAATTGATGCAATAGCACAACATGGATTTAACCTACAATGCAGAAACTTAACACAACCAGTCTGAAAATCGTTGACGATCGGCTCTGGATCCTCGATCAGCAGGCGCTGCCGCAGAAAGAACGCTGGTGTCCCTGCCCGGACGTCGCGACGCTGGTTGAACATATTCAAACGCTGCGCGTACGCGGCGCGCCGCTGATCGGCCTATCCGCCAGCCTGTTGCTCGCCCTGCTGGCGCAACAAGGGCTTTCCAGGCCGCAGTTGGCCGACGCGCTGGAAACGCTGCGCGCCGCGCGTCCGACCGCCGTCAATCTGATGAATAACCTGGATCGGATGAAGCTCGCGCTGGCGCAGCCGCAATTCGTCGACGCCATGGAGCAGGAAGCGTTGCGTCTGGTCGAGGAAGACCGCCGGCTGTGTGAGAACATTGCCGATTACGGCGCCACGCTGGTTGCGCCGAACAGCCGTCTACTGACCCACTGCAACACCGGCGGGCTGGCGACGGCCGGCATCGGCACCGCCATCGGCGTGCTGCTGCGATCGCATCAACAGGGGAAAATTAGCCAGGTCTGGGTGGATGAAACCCGGCCATTGCTCCAGGGAGGACGCCTTACCGCCTGGGAGTTGGGCGAATTGGGCATTCCTTATCAGCTGATTTGCGACTCGATGGCCGCCAGTCTGATGGCGCAAGGAAAAGTTGACGCGGTATGGGTCGGCGCGGACCGTATCGCCGCCAACGGCGATGTGGCCAATAAAATCGGCACCTACAGTCTGGCCGTGTTGGCGCATTATCACCGGATCCCATTCTATGTGGCCGCGCCGCATACCACGCACGACCCCGACTGCCCGGACGGCAAGGCTATCCCGATTGAACAACGCGCCGCGGCGGAAGTCACCGGCGTAGCCGGCAGTTTCGGCCGCTGCCGGTGGGCGCCGCAAAATGCGCCGGTCTACAATCCGGCCTTCGACGTCACGCCGGCGGCGCTGATCAGCGGTTGGGTGCTGGATACCGGCATCGTGACGCCGCAGGCGGCGCAAGACGGGATATTTCGCTCAGCGTTGAAATAAAAAAAGCGCCAGCCCGGCTGGCGCCTCTCTGTTACATCACCTCAAATTCAACTCGCCAGCTTCGGATACGCATCCGCAATCTTGTCGCCGGTGAAATGCGCGATCCAGCCTTCCGGGTTATCGAACAGACGAATGGCGGTAAAGTGAGGTTCCGGCCCCATATCAAACCAGTGCGCGGTACCCGCAGGAACGGATAACAGATCGTTTTTCTCGCACAGGATCTGGAAGATCTTGCCTTGCAGATGCAGGCAGAACAGTCCGGCGCCCTCCACGAAGAAACGCACCTCATCTTCATTATGGGTATGTTCGGACAGGAATTTGGCGCGCAGCTCGGCGCGCTGCGGATTGTCCGCCCGAATGCTGATGACGTCCACCGACTGATAGCCTTTTTCCGCCACCAGCCGATCGATATCCTGCCGATAGGCCGCCAGCACTTCGTCGGCATCGGGGCTGGCGCTTAACGGCTGGTTCGCCTGCCAGCGTTCAAATCTCACGCCGATATCGGCCAGTTGCCGACGGATGGCTTCTGCATCCTGACTTTGCCAAATCGGCTGGCTTGCATCGCTATCGCTAAAGATGGTCAGTGCGCTCATTGGGAATACTCCTGTAAATCGATTTGGTCAAAACTCGCCACCTGACGGTGGCCGCTCAAGTCATCAGCATCGGTACGAATGAGCTGACAGGTATGCCATCCGGCCTGCTGCGCGGCGTCCAGTTCCTGACGAATGTCCGACAGAAACAGCAACTGTCCGGCAGGCAGGCCGATGGATTGCTCGATGGCGCGATAAGACGCCGTTTCGCGCTTGGCGCCGACGCGAGTATCAAAATAATCGCTGAACAGCGGGCGCAGATCCCCGGCCTCGCTGTAGCCAAACAGCAGTTGCTGCGCTTCAACCGAACCGGAAGAGTAGACGTACAGCCGAATGCCCTGCTGTCGCCAGTCCGCCAACCGCGCCGCGACTTCCGGGTACACATGACCGCGAAAATCGCCGTTGAGATAGCCGCTGCGCCAGATAATGCCTTGTAACAACTTCAACGCGGGAGATTTACGATCTTCATCCATGAAACGGTTTAATGCCGTAATCAGCGTGGCCTGGTCCGCATCCGGCAGTCCCAATTCCAGACGCAGCGCCGCCAACGCGCGAGCGATCTCCTCATTCTGTTCCTGCCGTCGCACCGTCTCCGTCAAACGGTCGCGGGCATAGGGAAACAGCACATTATGCACGAAACGAATATCGCTGGTGGTACCCTCAATATCCGTAACAATCGCTTTAATCACCCCGACCTGACTCATTTGGCCTCCAGCAGGCGACGTTGCAGCTCGCACTGAAACAGGAATTCCAGCCCTTCAAGATGACGGCGCGCCTCTTTTACGCTATCGCCCCAGCAATAGAGGCCATGACCGCGAACCAGAAAGCCGTAACGCAACGCGTCGATCTCCGCACGAGCGGCAACCTTCTGCGCCAGCGCCGCAATATCCTGATCGTTATCGAAAATCGGGATCGCAACCCGATCCAGATGGCTTTTCTGTCCCGCCAGCGACTTCTGCATTTCATAACCTTGCAGCACCAGTTCCGGGCCGGTTTCCACTCTGGAGAGGACGGTCGCGTTGACCGAATGGGTATGCAGCACCGCGCCGGTGCGCGGATACGTGCGATACAGTAAGGTATGCAGCCCGGTTTCCGCGGAAGGGGTACGTCCGCTAGGCACATGATTGGTGGCGATATCCACGCGCAGAAAATCATCAGCCTCTAAGCTGCCTTTATCCTTGCCTGATTCGGTAATCAGACACTGATGTTCATCAAGGCGCACAGACATATTGCCGCCGGTCGCCGGACACCAGCCCTTCTGGCCTATCCAATGACAGGCGGCGAGGAGTGCCGTAATTTGCAGGTTTTCCGTCATGATACTTCCTATTTATGAGTACTTATTCCCCCTCGGCTTTCCCTTTGCAACCTGGCGGCCGCATCCTGAAATCTATCGGGTATAGTACTTTTAGTTATGACTTAGCATTTAAAGGAATTTAGCCGTTTAAACGTCCAAGCGTCTTGATTGCCAAATACTAACATCGTGTTATATTGGCTAGCAATACAGGCCTGTAGGAGTCCTTATCAGTCATGAGCGCCGCACTTATTCCCGACAGCAAACTGCCCTCGCTTGGCACCACCATTTTTACGCAGATGAGCGCACTCGCGCAGCAGCATCAAGCCATCAATCTCTCGCAGGGTTTTCCCGACTTTGACGGCCCGGACTACCTGAAGCAGCGCCTGGCTTACCACGTCAGTCAGGGCGCGAATCAGTATGCGCCGATGACCGGCGTCGCCCCGCTGCGTGCCGCCATTGCCGAGAAAACCGCTGAAATATATGGTTGGCGGCCTGATGTCGATACGGAAATCACCGTCACCGCAGGCGCGACGGAAGCCCTGTTCGCCGCCATTACCGCGCTGGTGCGTCCCGGCGACGAAGTGATCTGTTTCGATCCCAGCTACGACAGCTACGCCCCGGCGGTGGAACTGGCGGGCGGCGTACTGAAACGCGTTGCGCTGCAACCGCCCGCGTTTCACGTCGACTGGGCGGAATTCTCCGGCCTGCTGAGCGATCGCACCCGTCTGGTGATCCTGAACACGCCGCACAATCCTTCCGCCACCGTATGGCGGAAAGAAGATTTCCAACAGCTCTGGCAGGCCATCGCCGCGCATGAGATCTACGTGCTGAGCGATGAAGTGTACGAGCATATTTGTTTTGCCGAAGAAGGTCACGCCGGCGTGCTGGCGCATCCGTCGCTGCGCCAGCGCGCCATCGCCGTCTCCTCGTTCGGTAAAACATTCCATATGACCGGTTGGAAAGTGGGCTACTGCATCGCGCCGGCCGCGTTGAGCGCCGAAGTCCGTAAAATCCACCAATACCTGACGTTCGCGGTCAACACCCCCGCGCAATTGGCCATTGCGGATATATTGCGGGAACAACCCGATCACTGGCGCTCCCTGCCCGATTTTTATCGCGCCCGCCGCGATCGTTTTGTGAATGCGCTGGCCGGCAGCCGCTTTAAAACCCTGCCTTGTAAAGGCACCTACTTTCTGTTGGCGGATTACAGCGCGATTTCCGATCGGGACGATGTCAGCTTCTGCCGCTGGTTAACCGAGCAGGTCGGCGTGGCGGCCATTCCGCTGTCGGTATTCTGCGCCGAGCCGTTCCAGCACACGCTGATTCGGCTATGTTTCGCAAAACAGGAATCTACGCTGGATGCCGCTGCGGAGCGCCTATGTCGACTTTGAAAATCACCTTACTGCAACAGCCGCTGGTCTGGCAGGATGCCGCGGCCAATCTGAACCATTTTGACGCGCTGCTGGCCGGTATCGCCGACCGCGACGTGATCGTGTTGCCTGAAATGTTTACCAGCGGTTTTTCGATGGAAGCCGCGCATAAAGGAATCGAACAGCCGGTAATTGAGAAATGGCTGCACCAGTGGGCGCAGCGCACTAATGCGTTGATCGGCGGCAGCGTCGCGCTGCGAACGCCAAAAGGCGCGGTCAACCGCTTTCTGCTGGTCGATCCGCAGGGCAATGTTTTTCACTATGACAAACGCCATTTATTTCGTATGGCGGATGAGCATCAATATTATCAGGCCGGCGTTGAACGAACGGTTATCGAGTGGCGCGGCTGGCGGATTTGCCCGCTGATCTGTTATGACCTGCGTTTCCCGGTATGGTCGCGCAATCATCGGGATTACGATCTGTTGCTGTATGTCGCTAACTGGCCGGCGCCGCGCGCCCTGCACTGGCGCACATTGCTGGCCGCGCGGGCGATTGAAAATCAGGCGTATGTCGCAGGATGCAACCGGGTAGGCAGCGACGGCAACGGCCATAGCTATCAGGGCGACAGTCTGGTCATTAACGCCCTGGGAGAAACGCTGGCCTCCGCGCCGCCGAACCGGCCGGCCCGGCTGGATGCCGAACTGTCGCTGGAAACATTGCAGAGCTATCGCGAGGCTTTCCCCGCCTGGCGCGATGCGGACAAGTTTTCTCTGTAAAACGCCAACGCCGACGTCAGTTGCAAGGCGGCGATGACGCCGGCGCGTCGAGGCAGGTCTCCTCTTCCTCGGCGCATCGCGCCAGCCGCTGGATGATATCCCGGCGCAACAGATACTTTTTGATTTTTCCCGATGCCGTGCGCGGCAGCGCGTCGACGATAACCACCCGTTCCGGGTATTTGTATTTGGCGACCCGTTTGCGGCTGAAGAAGGCGATCACCTCTGCCAGCGTCAGCGTCCGGTAAGGCGCTTTCAGGACCAGATAGGCGCAGGAACGCTCTCCCAGACGCGCGTCCGGCATGGCGACCACCCCCGCGTCGCGCACGCGCGGATGTTGCAGCAGAATCTCCTCCACTTCCCGGCTGCTGATATTCTCGCCGCCGCGCACGATGATATCCTTTTTCCGGCCGGTGATTTTGATGTAGCCGTCCTCATCCATGCGGCAGAGATCGCCGCTGTAGTACCAGCCATCCTGATCCAGCGCGCGGGCGGTCAGTTCGGGTTCGTCCAGATATCCCATAAACACGTTGGGACCGCGGGACGCCTCTTCCCCCTCTACGCCGCGGGGAACCGTTTGGCGCGCCTTGTCGACGATCTTGATCTCCACGCCTGGGGCGGCGGTGCCGTCGGTATTGATCACCCGGGAGAGCGGATCGTCGAGCTTAACCACCGCATGGGGCGAACTTTCCGTCGCGCCGTAAACGCTCAGTAACTTGATGCCGGCCTGTAAACAGTCGCGGGTGATTTTTTTCGGGATGGTGGTGCCGCCGCACAGGAAGAAACGCAGCGAAGAGAGGTCGTAGTGACGCTGCTGCACGCAACACAGCAGGTCGTAGACGAAAGGCGTGGCCCCCATCACGCAGGTGCATTTTTCCCGCTCCAGAAACGTCAGGCACGCCGACGGATTAAAAATATCCAGCAGCACGCTGCGCGCGCCGATGATAAAGGGCGCGGTGACGCCGTGCAGAAAACCGGTGGCATGGGCCAGCGGCGCGGGCATCAAAATGGTGTCCAGCCAGCTCAGGTTCAGCGTCGCGCAGTAGGCGCGTTCGCTGGCGAGAATATTGTTATGCGTGAGCATAACGCCCTTGGGTACCCCTTCCGTACCGGAGGTGAACAGCACCGCGGCCAGTTCGTCGCCGTGCGTCCTGACGGGATTTTCCAGCGGGGAATAGTCTTGCAGCAGTTGGCTGAGCGCCGGCGTCGAGTCGGCGGACGCCAGCTTATCGACGGCCACCACCCGCTGTAGGTGCGGCAGTTGAGAACGCAGCGGGGCGACCCGCTCCAGCGGACGGTCTTGCTTGAACACCGTCGGGGCGAACAGCACGCGGGCCTGGCTCTTGTTAAGCGTCCAGATAAGCTCCGTCTCGCGGTAAGCGGGCAGCAGCGGAACCGAAACCGCCCCGGTTTTCAGGCAGGCCAGATAGATAATGGTGAATTCGCACCAGCCGGGAAGCTGAAAAGCCACCCGGTCGCCGGGCCGGATGCCCGCCTCCAGCAGGTAAGCGGCCACGCTTCCCGCCGCGCGATCCAGTTGCGCATAGGTGTATGACGCCCCCTGATTGTCGAGGACGGCGATCTTTTGCGGGGCAGCCTTAACCGACTGATGCCAATAGTCGGCGAGCGACGCGTCTCCCCAGTAACCCTGTTGTCGGTAATATTCCCTGCGCGCCGCGTTAAATTTTATCGTGACAGTCATTCGCGTTATCCCGGTTATCAATAACAACCGTGCAGTGCCGTGTCTCGTCAATCGCCGACATATCGCCACCCGAGGTCGCCGTCGGCCGTCAGATTTCCCTGTTCTAAGGGGTTAGCCGAAACGGAACTCGATACCGAAGGTACCCTGCGGGTATTCCCATTTCTCCAGGATGGTATCGCCGCACAGCACCCGGCAGGTGCCGCACTCCAGGCACCCCGCGTAGTCAAAATGGATATTGCCTTCGTCGTCCTGTTTGTACAGGCCGGCGGGACAGGCGTGCAGCAGCAGTCGGAACTGTTCCGCATCCGGGTTATCAACCAGTACGATGTGCGGGTTGCCTTCATCCACCCGGAATTTATCGACCCCCAGTTTCACGTCCACATTTACCGTTTTGTCGTCGTTCATAGCGCGCCCGCCCCTTTAATGCCGTCTTTCAGCAGATTCATCAGCCCCACCTGTCTGGCCCGTTTCACTATTTTTGTCCGCAGGGGTTTAGCGGGACTGCCGTCAATCATGAACATATCGCGCATGATGTCGGCGGCCATGCGCGGGTATTGGTCGAACAGGCGGGGAGTTTCCATCAGCGCCGGCAGCTTGCGGTAGTGATGCATATCGCGCAGCACAAAGCTCTGCTCCAGCTTTTTGCGGTATCCGGCCAGCCCGCCGACGGAAAAATCCTGCTGTTTTTTCGCCTCAATGGCGGTCAACGCGGCCGCTTCCGCCGAGGCGACGGCCAGATCCATACCGCGCACGGTATAGCCCAGATTCAGACACATCCCCGCCGCGTCGCCGACGATCATCACCCCATCGTCCGCCAGCGGCGGCACCATCGCCAGGCCGCCCTCCGGCACCATATGCGCGGAATACTCCAGCAGTTCGCCGCCCGCAATCAACGGGCGGATGGCGGGATGGCGTTTAAAATCCTCCATCATTTGCGGGATGCTTTTGCTGGCGCGCGCCATATCGCCCAGGCCGCAGACCAGCCCCAGCGACAGCGTATCCCGATTGGTGTAGAGGAAACCGCCCCCCATCAGGCCGTTGGACGGCGCGCCGGCGAACAGCCAGGCCGCCCCTTCGCCGGCGGAGAGGTTAAAGCGGTCTTCTATCTGCGACGACGGCAGCGAGATCAGCTCTTTGACGCCCACGGCATAGTGATGGGGCGACGGCGGCGGCACCATGCCGATAGCCCGGCCGAGCAGCGAGTTGACGCCGTCGGCCAGAATAACCACGTTCGCTTCCAGCGCATCGTCGCCGGCCTGTACGCCGGTCACCCTGCCGCCTTCCCGCAGCAGCGCATCCACCCGGACGCCGGGAATAAACTGCGCCCCCGCCGCCTCGGCTTTTTCCATCAGCCAGGGGTCGAACAGGTTGCGCAGCACGGTGTAGGAGGCTTGCGCCGGACTATCCGGCCGCTGGCTATGGAAATCCAGCGTGACGGCGCTGTCGTCGGTGAGAAAGGAGATTTTCTCTCTGGCGACCTTGCGCTCGACCGGCGCCTCCTGCGCAAAGCCCGGCATAATCTTCTCCAGGCTGTGGGCGTAAAGACGCCCCCCGGTCATATTCTTACTGCCCGCGGAATTGCCGCGCTCGATGACCAGCACCTCCAGTCCGGCTTGCGCCATGACATAACCGGCGACGCAGCCCGCCACGCCGGCCCCGACCACGATGGCATCGAATTTTTCTTCCGACATGCTGTTGCTCCCCGGCCCGCGACCTTTTTATCGGGCGGGCCGTTTATTATTATTGAGTTAGCTGTTCAATCAGGGCCGGCACCACCTTGTAGATATCCCCCACCAGGCCGTAGTCGGCGTACTGGAAGATCGGCGCGTTCTTGTCTTTATTGACGGCGACGATGATCTTGGCGCCGTTGCCGCCGACCATATGCTGGATCTGCCCGGAAATGCCCAGCGCCAGATAGAGATCGGATTTCAGCAATACGCCGGACACGCCGATATAGCGCTCGCGCTCCATCCAGTGTTCGCCCTCGGCGATCGGCCGCGAACAGCCCACTTCCGCGCCAAGCGCGCTCGCCAGCGCCTGCACCATGCGCAGGTCGTCCTGCGCCGTCAGACCGCGCCCCACGCCCACTACGCGTTTGGCTTTGCTCAGATCCACGCTGCTCAACGATTTGCTGCGGCGCTCCTTGCACAGGATCGCCTGGCGCGGCGCGACATAATCCGCCTGATGGACAGGGCTGGAGTGAGCGGCATCGGCCGATACCGGCTCGACAGCGCCGGGAGCCAGCGTGACAACGGCGATCGGGGTGTTGATTTTTTCCCGGCCGAAAGCCAGACCGCCGTACATCCGGTGTTCGGCATAGGCGGCGTCATCATCGACGCTGAACGACGTAACGTCGTTGACCACCGCCGCATCAAGCAACACGCCCAGTCTGGCGGCCAGCGCCTTGCCGCGTTTGGTCGCCGCCAGCAGGATAAGCGTGGCGGGCCGCTGCTGAGCCGCGGGTTTATCGATAAGAGCAACCAGGGTTTCCGCATAATTTTCCACCCGTTGCAGGGCCGACTTCTCATCCAGCACGTAGAGCGCATCCGCCCCCAGCGGTTGAACGGACGGCACGGCGTCGGCCGTGGACAGCAGTACGTCGACGCGTTCGCCCCACTGCCGGGCGCCGCTCAACAATTCGGCGTAGCGATCGGGTTTGTCGCTGAACACCCATACGTTGGCTAATTTACTCATGATTTTTTTCTCCGTTGCGGGTTAGTTCAGCGCTTTTTTCAGGTGTTCCGCCAATTCAGCAACCGCTTCCGGCGAGTCACCTTCGATGATGATGTGTTTACGTTCCGCCTGCGGCGGCACGTGGATTTGAGTCAGTTCGGTATAGGGCGCCGCCGGCGACCAGTCGATATCGCCGCCCTGCCAGCGCGTGACCGGTTTTTTGCCCGCGCCGAGGATGGCTTTCATGGAGGGAATTTTCGGCACATTGATATCCGAAGTGACGCAGAGCGCGGCCGGCAGCGCCAATTCCAGCACTTCCACTTCATCTTCCAGGGTGCGTTCAATCAGGAGGCGGTTATCGACCCGTTGGATATTGCTGACCGCATTGACGGTGGGAAGCTGCAACAGCTCGCCCACCAGCAGTCCGACCTGCTGGGCGTACAGATCGCCGGAGCCTTCGCCGAACAGCAGCAGATCGAAGCCGATCTTGCGGGCGGCGGCGGCCAGCGCCCGCGCCGTGTCATAAGGCAGCGCATGCTCCAGCTTTTCGTCCTGAACCAGATAGAGTTCCTGCGGGCCGCGCGACAGTACGTCTTTACGCACCTTGGTGTTGTCCAAAAACTTACCGCCGGCGCTGAGCGCGACGACCCGATCGTCGTCGCCGGCCAACTGTACGGCCGCTTCAATGGCATTCAGATCGAACTGGCTGATTTTGGCATCGGCGCGCTCAAAATTGAGCGTCCGCTGCGCGGTAACCACAATGTCTTGCTCTTCGGGAACCAGCTTGAAGCAGGTTATTATTTTCATGATCTCTCCTATCGGCAATAACGGATATCTGGGATAGTCGTGAAGGCTTCCGAAACAGAATGAAGGTTTCCTTACGACAAACCCCATTTATCTCAGAGGGATATACAAAGTTGATGGTGATATAGTGATACTGCGGCGCGGGAAAAACGACATGATAATATGTTTTAGTTACCAACAATCTTGCAAAAAAAACAGGCTGATGATTAATACCGCTTAATCATTTATTCTTATTTTCCGTGCGAACATTAGGTAGAAAACAGCATTGCGTTAAACATGAAATTAACACTCAAAGCAGTATTAAAATATCAGGATGTGACACACATCATAATTATTCGAAAAAAAATTTTTAGCGAGATCGAAAAAAGAAAAAATCAACTTTCCATTGTGAATTCGATGTGTCTATTTTGTATATCAAGCGTCAGATTATCGCCTGAAATAGAAAAAACAGAGGCCACAGAGGCAGTAACGACCGGGCGTTTTATGCTACTTACAAATTGACGTACTATCTTGCATGGCATACAAACAATCTTGTTTGGCGGCGCTGATTTCGTGTTATATATTTCATCGGTTGCTATCTCTCCCCCCCAATAATTGGCTTATACCTTAATGTGGAGGTAGTCATGTATCAGCGCTGCTTTGACGATAAAACAGACGCCATTTTTGAAAACGGGCGAACCCCGAAACTGTCCAGATTTGTCATTAGCGACGATCCCAACTGGGAATCCGGTCATCATGTGCATGAAGCCGAAACCGAACTGATCTACGTAAAAAAAGGCATGGTCAAACTGACCATCGACTCATCGAACTACGTCGCCAGAGCAGGCGATATCGTGGTCATTGAGCGCGGCAGCCTGCACGCCGTGGCCTCTGACGCCGCCTCGCCCGCCACCACCTATACCTGTGCGGTTTATGGCTTCAAGATTAACGGACTGGAAGAAAATCGCCTCATGCGGCCAAACTCCTGTCCGGTGGTATCGGCGATCAAAAACAGAGAGGTAATAACCAGTATTTTTCAAGAAATCAGCATGACCTTCCCCCAACAAAAGAACGGTATCTCATCATCGGTTTATGATGCTTTTGGCTATGTGCTGACGGTAATGTTTTATGAGAATTTCAAAAGCGCGTATCGCACCGACTCCGGGCAGATAATCAAAGACGTTTTGGTTAAAGATATCCTGGTTTATTTAAATGATAATTACCGGGAAAAAATCACGCTGGATCGCCTGGCGAAAAAATTTCGCGCCAGCGTGAGTTATATCTGTCATGAATTCACCAGGGAATATCATATTTCGCCCATCAACTATGTTATTAAACGTCGCATCACCGAAGCGAAATTTGCATTAACCAATACGGAATTATGCCTGAACGAAATTTCTTTCCGCGTCGGATATGATAATGTCGATCATTTCACAAAATTATTTATCCGCCATGTCGGCTGTTCCCCCTCGGAATACCGGAAACAGTTTAAAAGCGATCTGAACGGGCTGGAATATCGAGCGGAGTTTGATCAGAAGCCGGAAGTATTGATTTAACCATAATGACCCTATAACGAGGTTGATGACAAAGCCTATAATACGCCATTGTCATCCTCCGCTACGCGCAGTTATTCCCGCGGTTGTAGGCGGGAATCTCCTACTAAAACCGTAAACCGCCATTAGCTGATTCCCGCCTTCGCGGGAATGACGGGGTTGGGAAGGTTTGTCAACAGTCTGATATAACGATACTTTGCCGCGATACCGCGCAATCAGTTCACCCCGCCAGGCGTGAACTGATTACCGGCGATAATCACTTATTCTGATAATCCTTCAAAATCTGGCGCCCGGCGATATAGATCATAATCTCATCGGTGCCGCCGCCGATTCTTTCACAACGCACGTCGCGCCAGAATCGGGAAACGCGGGCATCATCGGTATAGCCCAGCCCGCCCATGATTTGGATCGCGTCGTCAATCACTTCAAGGGCGGTGCGGGCGCAATACAATTTGCACAGCGCGGCGCTGGTTCTCAATGACTGCCGCATATCCGCCTGCCAGGCCACTTTCAACACCATATTGCGCATGTTTTCGGTTTTGATGGCCATCAGCGCCAGCTTTTCCTGAATCATCTGATTATGGCCGATGGGCTTGCCGAACTGAATGCGCTGGTTGGCATAGCGGGCGGCGTCTTCAAATGCGCACTCGGCGAAACCGGTGCTGCGGGCGGCGTTAATCAGGCGTTCCATTTCAAAGTTATACATCACGTTGAGGAAGCCCATGCCTTCTTCACCGACCCTGTCGCTCTCCTCCACCTCGACATTGTCCAGATAGACTTCGCAGGTGCTCAGCATATGCCAGCCGATCTTGCGCAGCGGATTGATTTTGATGCCCGGACGATTCGATTCCACCCACCACAGGGTAAACGCTTTTTTCGGATCCTGCGGCGCGGGATCCCGCGCCAGCACCAGCATATAGGGATACTCTTTCGCCCCGGTGATGAAGGTCTTCTGGCCGTTCAAATACACTTTGCCATTCTTGCGCGTGTAGGTGGTGGTGGCGCTGTTGTTGTCCGAACCGGCGCCGGGTTCGGTGAGAGCCAGCGCATAGGCCGGGTCGCCGGTGGCCAGGGTGCTTTCCGCCGTTTTCCGCAGCTGTTCCGGCGAACCGAACCGCAGCATACTGTGAATGCACTGCCCGTTGGTGATCAGGAATGCGGGCGCGCCGCATTTTGATACCTCCATCAGCGCCAGCATTTGCGTCACATAGTCGGCGGGAATGCCGTTATATTCCTCCGGCACGCCCAACAGGGAAATACCGTTGTCGGATAGCGCCTTCATGAATTCTTTGGGATAGGTACCCGTCTGGTCGCAGGTTCTGAAATATTCTTCCGGGAAATCACTGGTAATAAGTTCCCGAATACTGGCAAGCAGCAATTCTTGCTCTTCGGTTAAACCAAAGTTCATATTCTGTACTCCTGTTGATTAGTTACCTTCAGGTAAAACAAATCCCATGACCTGGTCGTAAAACATGCGTTCGTCCATTAACTTCAGGTCAGCGGATATAATCGGCTGGAAGTCCATTTGAGCTAAAATATCTCTGTCCAGATCAACGCCGGGGGCAATTTCAATCAAGTGCAAACCATCCGGTTTTAAGGTAAATACCGCGCGCTCGGTGATATAACGCACATCCAGTCCGCGCTCCAGAGCGATTTTTCCGCTGAAGGTGATTTCCGGTATTTGTTTTATAAATTTCTTGACCCTGCCCTCCTGGACTATTTTCAGCGTCCCTGCGCCGACGTCGGTCTTTAAACTGCCGGCGGTTAAAGTTCCGCAAAAGATAATTTTCTTCGAGGTGGCGCTAATATCGATAAAGCCGCCCGTCCCCATAATTTTGCCGTTGAATTTATGCACGCCGACATTACCCTGGCTGTCCACTTCAGCGAAACTCAAATAGCAGACGTCCAGCCCGCCGCCGTGATAGAAGTCGAACTGCGAGGTCATGTCCAGAATGGCGCGCGTATTGACGTTGGCGCCAAAGGCGACGCCCTGAGTGGTAATGCCGCCGATAGGGCCGGTCTCCACCGTCAGAACGAAGTCGTCGGCGCAGCCCTCTTCTCTGGCGACCAGGCCGATACCGTCCGCGATGCCGACCCCGACGTTACCCACCGCGCCTTTGCGCATCTCAAACAGAGCCCGCCGCGCCACCAGCTTGCGCTGATTGAGCGGAATGGCCATTTGGGCGCTGTCATCCAGCACGAAGTCGCCGGAAATAAAGCGGTTAACCGGCGCCCCGCCGTAAAGCTGCGTTTGCGCCGGATCGACGACGACGATATCCACCAGGTAGCCGGGAATTCTCACCGATTTGGGATGCAGCGTGGCCTTTTTGACCATCTTCTGCACCTGCATCATCACGATGCCGCCGTGATTATGCACCGCCTGGGCGATAACCAGAGCGTCCAGATACATCACCTCATCTTCAAAAGAGGCATAGCCTTCGCTATCGCAGGTCGTGGCGCGGATAAAGGCGACGTTCGGCGCGATGGCCTTATAGAAGAGGTATTCCTGATTATCGATTTCCACCAGTTTGATCAGATCTTCCCTGGTCACTTCATTGAGTTTCCCGCCCTGCTGGCGCGGGTCGACGAAGGTGCCGATGCCGATATTGCTTAAAATACCGGGCTGGTGAGCGGCCGAGGCGCGGATGGCCTGGGTCAAAATGCCTTGCGGATAGTTGTAGGCGCTAATCTTGTTCTGTTCGGCCAGGTCTGAAATACGCGGCGATTGCCCCCAGTGACCGCACAGCGCCCATTTGACCAGTCCTTCCTGAGCCAGCGGGCTAATGCCTCTTTCCGCCCGATCCCCTAATCCCGTCGGGCTGATTAAGGCAAGATTACGCGGCGACCGGCTGGTTTTATAGCGCTCGGCCAAGGCGGTAATTAACGTGGTCGCTTCAAGAATTCCCCCGCCGGCGCCTAATACGCAGAGCGTCGCTTCATCCGGAATATAATTGACCGCCTCTGCGGCAGATAATACCGGGACCCTGCCATTTATTCTTTGCGGTTTTTCCAATTTCATAGCTACTCCTAATCATGACCGAATATACCCAATAATTTTTCAGATGCGGCAAGCCGACACACCTGCCGCTTGAAGATCAACGGGTATGGCTGTTTATTCAGGAACCCGAACGAATTCCTGTTTTAAGATTTAAATAAACGCGGTTTTATGATTGATGTAATATATTTAAAACGGCTCTCAAATCTTTAATTGCTATTTGCCCGGGCGCCGACGCTTTTTTCAATGCGCCAAACGTTGCCGCCGACCCGAATACTTCACCCGCTAAGCGTGAAATAACGCCCGACTGCGCCATAGACATGGTAATAATGGGGCGGTCGGCATATTTCTCATACATTTCCAGCGTGGCGGCCAATAGCGTCAGGACATCGTTTTTGTTTTGCGGCATCAGGGCGATTTTCGGAATATCGGCCCCCAGTTGCTGCATTTTGCGCAAACGGCCGACGATCTCGTCTTTAGGCGGCGTTTTATGGAAATCATGATTGGAGACAACGACTTTCACCCCGCGGGCATGAGCATGGGCGATCGTCGCGCCGACGGCTTGATCGCCGGTAAAAAGCTCCAGATCGATCATATCCACCAGACCGCTATCAATCATCCGTTGGTTCAGGGAAATATACTCATCGGACGATATCTCTTTCTCTCCCCCCTCCCTGGCGCTGCGGAAGGTAAAGAGGATCGGCCGGTGCGGAATGATGCCGCCGAGCTGGCGCGCCGCCTCAATCACGCTGTCGATATTCGTCACATCGGCAAAATGATCGCTGCGCCATTCCAGAATATCGAAGTCGAAATCGCGGTAATATTCCGCTTCCGATTTCACCGCCGACACGTCTTTTCCCATCAATGAGACGATAATTTTGGGCGCGCCCTCGCCTATCACCACATTTTTCACTGTTACGGTTTTCATGCTTTTCCCTTCCATTAATGCCTTACGGCCCTGAATACCCACCGCGTATCCGCCGTTCAGACGCGACGCCTTGGCGATGAGAGCGGCAACATAATCCGTAGCCGATAATTATGCGTTGAACCCCATAACCTTTTTAATGTATTCCAGCGGGAAATCTTTCCCGGTCCACAGCTTGAACTGTTCCGCGCCCTGCCATAACAACATCCCATAGCCATCGACCGTTTTACAGCCGACCTCCGTCGCCATTTGCAATAGCTTGGTGATATGGGGATTGTAGACGCACTCGGAGACCAGCAAATCAGGGCGCAGCATCGATTTGTCGCTGACGACGCATTCATTTTCCAGCGGCTTCATCCCCACTTTGGTGCCGTTGGTCAGGATATCGGCATCGGCAATCGCCTGGGCGAACGCCTTCTGGTCGGCCAGGTCGGTAACCGTTACCGTACAATCCGTATTGTCGTTAACCCGTTTCGCAAAGGCGAGCGCCTCTTCGTAGAACTCATCGCGGCGGTTAAACAGCATGATTTCCCTGATGCCTTCGATAGCCGCCTGCGCGCCGATGGCGGTGGATGCCCCGCCGGCGCCCACCAGCACCATTTTTTTACCGACAATATCAAAACCGGTTTCTTTGATGGCCCGAATATGTCCGGTTCCGTCGGTGTTATATCCTCTGAGGTAATCATTGTCGTTTACAATGGTATTAATGGCGCCGACCAATTTGGCCGCGGGGGTTAATTCATCCACATATTTACAAGCCAGCTGCTTGTTGGGCATGGAAACGCCGGTACCGCGCATTTTTAAGGCCTTAAGCCCCTCAATCGCTTTGCCAAAGGTGGTGTTGTCGACCTCGAAAGCCATATAGGTATAAGGTAAGCCGACTTTTTCCAGCGCTTTATTCTGCATTTCTGGAGACAGACTGTGTCTGATGGGATATGCCATTAATCCAATCAGCTCATATTTTGCAGTAACATCCATTATAAACCCCTCTCTATATTATTTATACTGCCGACCCACGCCCTATATATTTAAAACTAACGGGCATATTTAATTTTCAATAACACTTTCACCTGTTGATAAAATTACTGGAAGAATCGCTCGCCAAAACGCAAATCATTTTCTGGGATTTTGAACACTTTATAATAACGAACAAAGACCACTATCGCGGTGATAAATGCGATGCTGGCGAATACCACGTCCAGTAATATGATGTATTGCAAGCCTATGGTGGATAAATAACCGGTAATCAGCGGGATAATAAAATTGGCCAAGCCGCCCATCATCATATAAACGCCGGTGACTTTGGCTTTGCTTTTTGGGAAAAACTCCGACATAACGGAAACGCCAAGCTGTAATATCCCACCCGCGGCGGAGAACCCGATGATAAACGCCCCCACATTACATACCAGCGGCGATGGGTAGAGATAAATAACGATCCCGGTAATCACGGATAATCCGGCGTTAAAGACATTGGCCCACACCGGGCGAACCATGCTTTTGAGCAGGAAGGCGAAGAAAAATACGCACACCAGCGAGCCCAGACTGTAGTAGGAGATGGTTTTTAACGCCTCGGCTTCCCCCATGCCGCCGAAGGCCATCGCGTATTTCGGCATCCACACCACGATGACGTAAAACGTCGAGAATGCCGCCACGCCGAACACGATGGAGGCCACGCCTTCCAGCCATGCCAGCGGCTTGCTGTTCATCTGCGGCAGATCTTTGGCGATATTGGCGTCCACCAGTTGGCTGGGAAATTTACTCTTCAGCACCAGCAGCGTGACCAGGAGGAACAGCACGCCGGGGATAATCATCGCGTAGCCGTACCATATCTGACTGACCAGCAGGTAGCTGACCAGCATGGGATAAAACATCTGACCGAAAGAGACCATGGCCTTAACCAGAATCACCGCGGAGCCCGACGTTTTGGGGTAGCACTCCATCAACGCCGGATAACCGCCGGTGTCCAATGCCGCATTCGCCGCGCCGACGCAGAAAGCCAGCACAAACGCCACGATCAGATTAGGACTGAGGAGAATGCCGAAGAAGAACAGCACATATAGCACGATCCCCAGGAAAATAACCGAGCGTCGGCCAAACTTATCCGAGATGACGCCGAAGAAGAGGATGCTGATCAGCCTGCCCAGACCGATGCCCGAAATCACGTAAGCAATCCCGGCGTTATCGGTGTTAAACTTTTCCGCCAGAGGCGTCATATTCTGCGCCAGAGTAATAACGCTGACGCCGTGAAGAAAATAGCTCAAATATATGCCGATGACGGCTAATAAAAATGGCGTATTGAAGGCCTTGTTCTGGCTCATGCTTTTCTCCGCTTATCGTTAATGTTTTCATTACATAGATTTTCCGGACGGGATTATGCTGGCCGTCTTACTTTTTTCTTTTTATTCAGGTTGGAATCACCGTTCTTATAAAACACCATTAAATTAACAGCTGTATTTAATGTATATAACGACGACAAGGATTAACACGTAAGATAAGGCTTTTGTTTTCAATTTTATTGCATGGCGCCGGGAAGTATCTCGTCTCCCCTGTTGATAATTTGTTTGCTATTTTACAAAATGAATACATGGCGCGAATGATAAAAAAACCCATGACATCGCGGCACAATTTCTTCATTTTGCGAAGCAGTTAAAATTTATTTAAGCCAAAGAGTGATGGACGACATAAAATATTTTTATCCGCTGCCGGGTAACCCGATCACGATTTATCATCCTCTCCGTTTGGCCTCGTCTTCAATTAACAACTTATTTACCGCGCCATGCCGCCTTAAACGGTAAAAAGGACATGCTATATTGCACGGCGGCATAATAATGTTGCACGCCGCTCGCCGGGGTCCTTGCGCTTCCCTTCCACTCTGTATAATCCTTCGATGTTATTGAATACCCCTCTGCGCCACGGCCGCCGGCCTGAAGTCTATTGAATAGCGCGTTAACGCCACGAGAAACCCTATGAATTTAAAACAATTACACTATTTTAAGCGTCTGGCTGAAAAGCAGCATTATACGGAAGCGGCGTCGAGCCTGTTTATCGCCCAGCCCTCGTTAAGCCATGCGATATCCGAGCTTGAAAAAGAGCTGGGGGTGACGCTATTTGAAAAATGCGGCAGGAACGTGCGCATCACGCAGTGCGGCAAAATATTTTTACCCTATGTGGAAAATGCATTGCGTGAGTTGGAAAACGGGCGTTTTGCGCTACGCCAAATAAGCGGCGCGCAGGAGGACGTTATCGGCCTGGCGTTTATCTATACCATGGGAGAGACGGTCGTTCCGCGGCTGATCGACCGCTTTATCCACCTCCCCGGTAATGAAAATAAACGCTTTCGCTTTTATCAGGGAACCACCGCCTCGATCGTGCAAGACCTGAAAGCGGACAAGTTCGACCTGGCGCTCTGCTCGCTGGCGCCGGAAGAGCCGGAAATCGAGTTTATCCCGTTAATCAGCCAGGAGCTGGTGCTGGTGACCGCCCGCCGCCATCCGTTGGCGCAACGCCGTGAAAGTGAAATCGCCCTGGAGGAGGCCATCCCTTATCCGTTTATCTTTTATACGCAGGAAAGCGGATTACGTCAGTTTATCGACAGGATGTTTATGCAAAAAAAACTGCTCCCTGAAGTCGCCTGTTACGTCGAGGAGGATACCGCGATGGCCGGGCTGGTGAGCATTGATTACGGGATTGCGATTATGCCGCGCACCGATACGCTGTCGCGAGCCAACGTACGCATCATGAGCATCAAAGATCCCGGCCCGACGCGCTATATCCATCTGGCGACCCGTAAAGACCAGGCCCTATCCCCCTCCGCGCTGGCGTTCAAGAAGTTTATCTTCAGCGCCTGCCAACGGATGCAGTTCAATTAACGCGGTTTTGGCGCGTCAAACCTGAAGCTGATTGATCTTTATCGCGCCGCGACGCTCCTTCATATTGCGATAGCCGATAAACAACGCGATCAGGAAACCCAGGGCCGAGAGGCCGACATCGAACCACATAATACTGGCGATGCTGGTTTGCGATAATTTGGCGGTGATCAACGGAATCGTGAAGGTGGCCAGGCTGCCGGCGCTATAAAAAATACCGGTGGCCTTCCCTTTGGCGTGAGGAAAACGCATCGCCATCAGCGTCAGCCCCAGTTGCATTACGCCGCCCGCGGCGGAAAAGCCGATCACGAAGGAGAAAACCATCACGGTCGTCACGGTAGGATGCAAACATACCGTCAACAGCGCGACGAAGGATATAAACGTATACAGCATCAATAGGGTGGTTGAACTGACCGCTTTCTTCACCAGACCGGCGGTGATAAACACACACAGCAGGGAGCCCACGGTATAGATGCTCAGTAGCCTGATCGCGGCGGTATAGGGCATCCCCGCCACAAACTGCCCGTACTGCGCCAACCATTGGCTGACCAGATAGAACGTCGCCATGGAAATGTAGCCATAAAGGGTAAAGCCGGCGAGATCCAGCATCGTACAGCCGCCGCCTTCCGCCACCGGCGGTTCGGCGATATTGCTTTCTTTCTCCGACTCGGGACGGGAGCCGTGAGGCGGGAAAGGGCATCGGAACAGGCACAGTGCGTTAAGCAACATAATGCCGGCGGCAATCAGGAACGACCAGCCGAACCAGAGTTCGAACCAGACCAGCACGCTGATGATCATCGGCAAAATAAACTGACCGCCGGAAACAAACGCTTTGATCAGGATATTGGCGGTGCTGGGGGTATTGGGAAATGCCTCCATCAATGTCGGATAGGTGCCGGAGTCGAGAAAACTGTTCGCCATTCCCGCCAGAAAACCAAAGCAGTAGGCGACGACGATGCTCTGCGTGCTGAGGAGTCCCAGAAAAAATCCCAGATAGCAGGCCATCCCCAGATAGATAAAAGGCCGGCGGCCGAAGCGATCGGAAAGCATGCCCGCCACGAGTAACACGCTTAGCCTGCCAATCCCCAGAGAGGAAATCACTACCGATACCCCGGCCGCATCGGTTTGCCACTGTTGCTGCAAATGGGCCATATTCAAACTGATCAGGATAACGCCCATACCGTGAACCAGATAATTGATATATAACCCGAAAGATGTTGCTATATATTTGTTTTTCATAATAAACCTTTTTTGGAAAGGATGTTTTTATGGCATCGCCGCTATTCCCTTTCCTGTGCTTGCTGCAAAAAACTGTCCGTCAGGCGCGCCCTCGCCCCTTCTCCCGCGGAAGGTTCGGAAAATCAGCTTAAAGAGCGAATAAATAGATGAGTTAGCGCATGATAAATATCATTTCTTAATTCATACCCATGCTAGCAACTCTCCCCATCAATAAATAATTCATTTTTTATTGATAATTCATAGATTGTATCTATAGGCTATATTTATAAAATAAAACAAGCGCACTTCCGACATAAAATATCGCATGCCGGGTTATTTTTTTAAAACCTGTGACAAAGGAAGCATATTATTTATTTTTATGACGCGGGTCATATTTTGCATCCAAAATATAGGACAAATCGTGCAATATTACGGCGGCAGAGAACATTATTCTCTGCCGAAATATCCCTATCTGAAAATGAACTTATTCTGTTAAAGGCGGGGCGGTATCGCCGCGGCATCATTCGCGGCATCGTTCAACAGGGTATGGTAAATGGCGTTAATTTCCTGCGCGACCTGCTCTTTGCCGTTATTGGCGTCAATCACAAAATGAGCGCTTTCCTGATAGAGCGGATCGCGTGTGTTGATAATGCCGCCAATCTCTTCGGTAATCGACAATCCCGTCAGGGAGGGACGCTGGCTCACCGCCGGGTCCGAGCGCAGGCGCCTGACCACCGTCTCGACCGATGTCGCAAGATAAAAAACAATACCTTTGTTTTTCATGTAATTGCGGTTCTCCTGCGCGATCACCATCCCGCCGCCGGTGGCGATGATGCAACCAGATAGCGTCACTTCTTTCAATATCCGGCCTTCGATTGTCCGAAAGTTGTCCCACCCCTGTTCATCGACGATTTGCGCGATGGTCTTGTTGGTTTTTTTCTGCACCACCTCGTCCGTATCAATGAAATTCAGTTTTAAACGGGCCGCCAGCATCTTTCCTACCGTGGTTTTACCTGACGCGCGCGGGCCGACAAGTATGATGGTATTGATCATGAATTTGTCCTGTCAGCACAATCTTTCCAGATTATGGGAATAGAGTTCGGCCGCCACGGATTGGTATATCTTCCACGCTAAATAATCCTCTTCGGTGTAGACCGAACGAAAAGCGTCATAATCGGGGAAAAAACGCATAGTGTTATTCCCGATACGATTATTTATCTTTTCAATGATGGCGCTAATCCTTTCTTTGCGTTTTTTGTTCATCAGCGTCAGGGTTTCGCTAACGGCGGAAGGTATTTCCTGTTCTCCCTTTTCCCATTTTCGCCACATTTCCGTATCGTTATCCCCCGCAATATAGTATGCCGCTTCGTCGATACTCATAAAAAAAAGCTGGCGCAGAGCCTGTAGTTCCAAATGGTTCATAATATGCCGACTCCTGGAATAATTTGGCTGGGTTGCTAACTAAATAGCATTCTATTTTTCCACGGAGAATGATCGTTATCATAATAATGCCGAATGACAAGGCTGTTATAAAAAAGTCATGATGGCCGTCTTAAAATAACATCGCGACGATTGTCCCCGCGCAGACTTCCGCCCACGCCAACCACATTGATCCGCAACGCGGAGGATGCGCCGCTGGTTTTTGCTCTACGCGCCACCGGCGCAATAAGGTTGTCGCCCGCCCTCCTGGACAGGATCCCGATATCGTTATCAGGCTAAAAAACATCGCCGTTTAACCATGTAAAATATCAGGTTATTATTTGCTGATATTCAGCCCCTGATTTGCTGAAAATAATCCCCGGGAAAAGGGTAATAATGTTAACTACATCACACTCGTCATAGGCCCGATATTTACCGGGGCAAGCGCTGCGTCAGACGGCAAATTCCGCCTGAAAATCAGTGCGCCTGCTTTTGCTAAAAATAAGGCTACGATCACGATTCGCGTGAATTATCCTGCGCGAAAATCGGGCTATTATTCGGCTTGACGCGCAGAAGATAGATTTTATATCCCAGCTTTTTTCATTGATAAAACAAACAATAATCAGCAAGTTATCGCCAGCGAAAAAGGCTTATTTGCCATGAAAAACAAACATGCCGAAAATCACCAACAACCCTTTGTTTTAAAAGAACAAAAAAGGCGTGAAATAGCAACACGCATTGATCCCGGCCTATCCAAACACATGAAAATAATAGGGTTAAATCGGCCCGATTTGCGCAGCGTCGCTAAAATCGATTCAGCCGACAAGGGGTTGTCTCAGAATCTGATTATGGTAGGGTATGGGGCGTTTAATCATTACCAGGACAAACGTTATAGAATTATAAATGACCATAGGAAAACAACCATTTCATGGCAATTAAACTTGAAGTAAAAAACCTTTATAAAATATTTGGCGAGCATCCGAACCGAGCATTCAAGCTGATCGATAAAGGCTTAACCAAAGATCAGATTTTTGAAAAAACGGGCCTTACCCTCGGTGTAAAAGACGCCAATCTGGCCATTGAAGAAGGCGAGATATTTGTCATCATGGGATTATCCGGTTCCGGCAAATCAACCATGGTACGCCTTCTCAATCGTCTGATAGAACCTACTCGCGGTCAGGTTCTGATTGATGGCGAAGATATTGCCCAAATATCCGACGCAGCGCTGCGCGACGTGCGGCGTAAGAAAATCAGTATGGTGTTTCAGTCGTTTGCGCTGATGCCGCATCTGAATATCCTCAACAACACCGCATTTGGCATGGAGTTGGCGGGGATAGCGAAAGAAGAACGCGAGCAGAAAGCGCTGAGCGCTCTGCAACAGGTCGGTCTGGAGGCTTACGCCTCGTCCTACCCGGATGAACTGTCCGGCGGGATGCGGCAGCGCGTCGGGCTGGCGCGGGCGTTGGCGAACAACCCCGACATCCTGCTGATGGACGAAGCCTTCTCCGCGCTCGACCCGCTGATCCGCACCGAAATGCAGGATGAACTGGTCAAGCTGCAATCGCGCAACCAGCGCACCATCGTCTTTATTTCTCACGACCTGGATGAAGCCATGCGCATCGGCGACCGTATCGCCATTATGCATGGCGGCGAAGTGATTCAGGTCGGCACCCCGGACGAAATACTGAATAATCCGGCCAATGACTACGTGCGCACCTTCTTCCGCGGCGTGGACATCAGCCACGTATTCAGCGCCAAGGATATCGCCCGCCGCCGTCCGGTGACGCTTATCCGTAAAACGCCCGGCGTCGGACCGCGCTCGGCGCTGAAAATTCTTCAGGATGAAGATCGCGATTACGGTTATGTGCTGGAACGCGGCCAAAAATTTATTGGCGTCGTCTCTATCGATTCACTCAAACAGGCCTTGAAAGAACAACAGCCGCTGGAACACGCGCTGTTATCCGATCCGGTTCCCGTGCCGGCCGATATGTCGCTCAACGATCTGATTTCTCAGGTAGCGCAAGCACCTTGCGCCGTTCCTGTGGTCGGTGAAAACAATGAGTACATCGGCATCATTTCCAAAGGAATGCTGCTACAGGCGCTGGATAAGGAAGGAGTGAGCAATGAGTAAATCAACACCTAATGCGTGGGAAAATGATAACGCGCCGCAGCAAAGCGCCGATCAGCAGGGAAATATGCCGCAAAACGATCCCTGGGCGGCGACGCAACAGCAAGCCGCGCCGGCGGATAACGCCCCGGCGCCGGATGCCGGCGCGCAGAGCGATCCCTGGTCCACGACTCAGGATGCGCCCGCCAACGGCGCGGACGCCTGGAACACGGCCCCGACCGATGCCGCCCCGGCCGGCAGCGACTGGCTAAGCAGCGCCCCGCCGGCCGAGCCTGAACATTTCAGCTTGCTCGATCCGTTCAAAGATACGCTGATTCCGCTCGATCGCTGGGTAACCAACGGCATTGACTGGGTCGTCGGAAATTTCAGGCCGCTGTTTCAAGGCATTCGCGTCCCGGTCGATTTCATCCTGAGCGGTTTTCAACAGTTTCTGCTCGGTATGCCGGCGCCGGTCGCCATTGTGCTGTTCTCGCTGATCGCCTGGCAGATGTCCAGTCTCGGCATGGGCGTCGCCACATTGATCTCACTGATTGCCATCGGCGCCATTGGCGCATGGTCGCAGGCGATGGTCACCCTGGCGTTGGTGCTGACCGCCTTGTTCTTCTGCATCTTGATCGGGCTGCCGATAGGGATCTGGCTGGCGCGCAGCGAACGGGCGGCCAAGGTCATTCGGCCGTTGCTGGATGCGATGCAGACCACCCCCGCGTTCGTCTATCTGGTGCCGATCGTCATGTTGTTCGGTATCGGCAACGTGCCGGGCGTGGTGGTGACCATCATCTTTGCGCTGCCGCCGATTATTCGTCTGACCATTCTGGGGATCCGCCAGGTGCCGGAAGATCTGATCGAGGCCGCCGAATCCTTTGGCGCCAGCCCCCGCCAGATGCTGTTTAAGGTTCAGTTGCCGCTGGCGATGCCGACCATCATGGCCGGCGTGAACCAGACGCTCATGCTGGCGCTGTCGATGGTGGTCATCGCCTCGATGATCGCCGTGGGCGGGTTAGGTCAAATGGTGCTGCGCGGCATCGGTCGTCTGGATATGGGTCTGGCGGCGGTCGGCGGCGTGGGTATCGTTATTCTGGCCATCATCCTTGACCGCCTGACCCAATCGCTGGGCCGCGACAAACGCAGCAAAGGCAACAAGCGCTGGTATGCCACCGGCCCCATCGGCCTGGCGACCCGCCCTTTCATCAAAAAATAACCGCAAGGCGCCCGTTGCCGGCTCTGGCCCGGCGACGGGGAACCATCGACGAAATCAATACGATAAAACCTGCGCGACTGAAACAGGAACGAGGGAATAACTATGTGCAAGACTAAAATTTGGGCCGCGACCCTGACCACCGCGCTGTTGAGCACGCCGCTTTTCGCCGCCGATACCGACCTGCCGGGCAAAGGCGTGACGGTCACGCCGTTGCAGAGCACCATCGCCGAAGAGGCCTTCCAGACGGTGCTGGTCAACAAAGCGCTGGAGAAACTGGGCTACGACGTACAGCCTATCCG
This sequence comes from Brenneria sp. g21c3, assembly GCF_040240345.1. Lineage (NCBI taxonomy): Bacteria > Pseudomonadati > Pseudomonadota > Gammaproteobacteria > Enterobacterales > Pectobacteriaceae > Brenneria > Brenneria sp. g21c3. Next base: position 93,439 of record NZ_JBEIAB010000015.1, read on the forward strand.
CGAAGTGGATTATAACGTGGCTTACGCCTCTATTGCGGGCGGCGACGCCACCTACCTCGCCGTCAATTGGGATCCGCTGCAAGCAGACCAATATCAGGCCGCCGGCGGCGACGCCAAATTCTACCGTCAGGGCGTCTATGTCGCCGGCGCGGCGCAGGGTTACCTGATCGATAAAAAAACCGCTCAGCAGTACAAAATCACCAACGTCTCGCAGTTGAAAGATCCCAACATCGCCAAGCTGTTCGACACCAACAGCGACGGCAAGGCCGATCTGACCGGCTGTAATCCCGGCTGGGGCTGCGAGGCGGTAATTAACCACCATGTGCAAGCCTATGACCTGAGCAAAACGGTTACCCATAATCAGGGCAATTACGCCGCCATGCTCGCCGATACCATCACGCGTTACAGAGAGGGCAAACCCATTCTGTATTACACCTGGACGCCGTATTGGATCAACGACGTGCTGGTTCCCGGCCGTGACGTAGTATGGCTACAGGTTCCCTTCTCTTCCCTGCCGGGCGAGCAGCAAGGCACCAGCACCAAGTTGCCCAACGGGGCCGACTACGGCTTCCCGGTCAATAACGTGAGAATCGCCGCCAATAAAGCCTGGGCGGAGAAGAATCCCGCCGCGGCCAAGCTGTTCTCCATCATGAGACTGCCGCTGGCCGACGTGAATGCGCAAAACCTGCGTATGCATAACGGCGAAAATTCCGAACGCGATATCGAGCGCCACGCCAACGGCTGGATCAAGGCTCACCAGCAGGTGTTTGACGGCTGGGTGAAAACCGCGGCCGAAGCGGCCAAGTAAGCGCTGACGCCGAACGTCTACCACTCTCGAAAAGGCGGTGGAAACCGCCTTTTACCCTCCCTGACCGAAAACGTCTTTCCTGTTCAACAAAGTAAATCTACGCGACCAGAGTAAGAAAAGAGGGAATAACTATGTGCAAAACCAAAATTTGGGCCACGGCCCTGACCACCGCGCTGCTGAGCGCGCCGCTTTTCGCCGCCGATACCGAACTGCCGGGTAAAGGCGTGACGGTCACGCCGTTGCAGAGCACCATCTCCGAAGAAGTCTTCCAGACCGTGCTGGTCAACAAAGCGCTGGAGAAACTGGGCTACGACGTAAAACCTATCAGCGAAGTGGATTATAATGTGGCTTTCGCCTCTGTCGCGAGCGGCGATGCGACCTTTATGGCCTCTAACTGGGATCCGCTGCACGCCGACCAATATCAGGCCGCCGGCGGCGACGCCAAATTCTACCGTCAGGGCGTCTATATTGCCGGCGCGGCGCAGGGTTACCTGATTGATAAAAAGACCGCCGAACAGTATAAGATCACCAACCTCGGCCAGTTGAAAGACCCTCAGATAGCCAAACTGTTTGACGCTAACGGCGACGGCAAGGCCGATCTGACCGGCTGTAACCCCGGCTGGGGCTGCGAGGCGGTGATTAACCACCAGGTGCAAACCTATGACCTGAGCAAAACGGTTACCCATAATCAGGGCAATTACTCCGCCATGATCGCCGATACCATCACGCGTTATAAACAGGGCAAACCCATTCTGTATTACACCTGGACGCCGTATTGGGTCAGCGACGTGCTGGTTCCCGGCCGTGACGTGGTATGGCTACAGGTTCCCTTCTCTTCCCTGCCGGGCTCTCAGCAAGGCATCAGCACCAAGTTGCCCAACGGCGCCGACTACGGCTTTCCGGTCAATAACGTGAGAATCGCCGCCAATAAAGTCTGGGCGGAGAAGAATCCCGCCGCGGCCAAGCTGTTCTCCATCATGAAACTGCCGCTGGCCGATGTGAATGCGCAAAACCAGCGTATGCATAACGGCGAAAATTCCGAACAGGATATCGAGCGTCACGCCAACGGCTGGATCAAGGCTCACCAGCAGCTGTTTGACGGCTGGGTGAAAACCGCGGCTGAAGCGGCAAAATAAGTCATTACTCGTGAACCTCAAGGCGGCTTTTGCCGCCTTTTTGCCTTTTATGACGACTTAATAATCAACTGATTCCGATTTCCTTCACTCCGTTATTCTCTAATGCCGCGCATGAACTACCCTATTAATGAATAGCGGTACTTCCTTCGATGTTCGACGTCCCTATCGCTTACTTTCTGTCACAGAATAATTAAATTTGTCTGACTGATACCGTTTACCCAATTAGTAACTTTCGTTACTATACATACCGTGATTAATGAGGTTATATAAAAAATGGATAGTTCGTTTACTCCAATAGAGAAAATGCTGAGCCTGCGTGTTTCACGTAAACCCGATTTCCCCTATCAGGAAGTTTTGTTGTTGCGTTTATGTATGCACATGCAAAGTAAAATTCTTGAGCACAGAAATAAGATATTGAAAGAACAAGGCATTAATGAAACCTTATTTATGGCGCTTATCACGCTGGAATCACAGGAGTCTCACAGCATTCAGCCTTCGGAACTCAGCGCCGCGTTGGGATCGTCACGGACCAACGCCACGCGTATTGCCGATGAGCTGGAAAAAAGAGGCTGGATTGAAAGACGCGAAAGCAGCAGCGATCGACGCTGTCTGCACCTGCATATGACGGAAGAAGGCAAGACTTTCCTTAACCAGTTGCTTCCCCCGCAGCATAAAAGCCTTCATTTTCTCTGGTCCACGCTCAGCGGCGATGAGCAAAAGCAGCTTGAAACGCTGATGAGAAAGCTGTTGGCCCGACTCGATGAGATGGAACAAGCCGAATTTTTTTAATTGCTTGATGCTAATAATAAATACAATCCTCATTGTACCTGACGTTTTCCTGTGCCCTCGTCATCGGAACACAAATGTTTACTGCGAACAATGTCGGTTTACTTTTCAGTAACCTGTCATTTTCTCGCTTAATAATAAGACCAGACTGACTCTATTTGCCTGTCACCTGCGGATCGACGCGAAGCGTAGATTTGTTACAGCGTGCTCAAATGATGTGATAGCGGGCAAAAAGAGGATAAAGAGAGAACACCATGAGTGAAAATGTGGAAACGCAGGCGCCGCAGCCAGTAAAACGAAACAAGAAGAAACAGCGTAAACGCGTGCTGACGCTGTTAACGCTGGTCTTTATCGTGCTCGGCTGCATTTGGTTTGTTTATTGGTTCCTGGTTCTCAGACACCACCAGAGCACCGATGATGCCTACGTCGCCGGTAATCAGATTCAGGTGATGGCGCAAGTGACGGGGAGCGTCACGCGCGTGAATGTCGACAACACCGATTTCGTTAAACAGGGCGATATTCTGGTTGAGCTGGATCCGACCGACGCCCAGCAGTCTTTTGAGCGCACCCAGACCGCGCTGGCCAATAGCGTACGTCAGACGCATCAGTTAATGATTAACAGCAAACAGTACCAGGCCAATATCGAGCTGCTTCAAATCCAACTGAGCCAGGCGCAGAGTGATTTGAACCGCCGCGAAACCCTGGGGCAGGCCAATGCCATCGGTCGTGAAGAAGTCCAGCACGCGCGCGATGCGGTAGCCAGCGCCAAGGCCTCGCTGGAAGTGGCCAGGCAACAATATCAGGCTAATCAGGCCATGATTCTGGACACGCCATTGGAACAACAGCCGACGATCCAACAGGCGGCGGCGGCAATGCGCGATGCCTGGCTGGCGTTGCAGCGGACAAAAATCGTGAGTCCGGTCAATGGTTATGTATCGCGCCGCAGCGTGCAGGTCGGCGCCAGGATATCGACGACGTCCGCGCTCATGGCCGTCGTACCCGCCGATCATCTGTGGGTTGACGCCAACTTCAAAGAAACTCAGTTGGCCAATATGCGCATCGGCCAGCCCGCCACTGTCGTCGCGGACATCTACGGCGATGACGTCGTTTATCAAGGCAAGGTCGTGGGGCTGGATATGGGTACCGGTAGCGCGTTCTCGCTGCTTCCGGCGCAGAACGCCACCGGCAACTGGATAAAAGTCGTGCAACGCTTGCCCGTGCGCGTTGAACTGGATCCGCAACAGATTGCCGAACATCCGCTGCGTATCGGCCTGTCCGCGCTGGTCAACGTCGACACCGCCGACGCCAAGGGTAAAGCGTTATCGGAAACGCCTCGCGGCGCCCCGGCTTATGCAAGCGATGCGCTGACGCTGGATCTCGCACCGGTCAACCAAATGATTAGCGACATCATTCGAGCTAACGCCAGCTAATCGGTCAGGAGAGAAGCGTGCAGAGAAAACCGCTCAAAGGCGCCAGTCTGGCCTGGATGACCGTCGCCCTGTCGTTGGCGACGTTTATGCAGGTGCTGGACTCGACCATCGCCAACGTGGCGATTCCGACCATTGCCGGTAATCTGGGGGCGTCCAACTCGCAGGGAACGTGGGTGATCACCTCTTTCGGGGTCGCCAACGCCATTTCGATTCCCATCACGGGCTGGTTGGCCAAACGTTTTGGCGAAGTTCGCCTTTTTCTATTGTCCACCGCCCTGTTTGCCTTCACCTCCTGGATGTGCGGGATGTCCACCAGCCTGGAAATGCTGATCTTTTCCCGTGTTCTACAGGGGATTGTCGCCGGGCCGCTGATCCCGCTGTCGCAGAGTTTGCTGTTAAACAACTATCCTCCCGCCAGACGAAGCATTGCGCTGGCGCTGTGGTCGATGACCGTGGTGGTCGCGCCGATTTGCGGGCCGATTCTCGGAGGCTGGATTAGCGACAATTACCACTGGGGCTGGATCTTCTTTATCAACGTCCCGCTGGGCGTGGCGGTGGTGGTCATCACCTTGCAGACACTGCGGGGGCGGGAAACCAAAACCGAAATCAAGCCCATCGATACCGTGGGGCTGGCTTTACTGATCGTCGGTATCGGTTGCCTCCAGATGATGCTGGATCGGGGTAAGGAGCTGGATTGGTTTAACTCCAACGAGATCATTATCCTCACCGTTGTTGCCGTCATCACGCTGACGTTTTTAATCGTCTGGGAGTTGACCGACGACCATCCGGTGGTGGATTTATCACTGTTTAAATCGCGCAATTTCACCATCGGCTGTTTATGCCTCAGCCTGGCCTATATGTTTTATTTCGGCGCTATCGTCCTGCTGCCGCAATTATTACAGGAGGTCTATGGCTACACCGCCACCTGGGCCGGGCTGGCGTCCGCGCCGGTCGGCTTAATGCCCGTGGTGCTGTCGCCGATTATCGGCCGCTTCGCCCCGCGTCTGGATATGCGGCAGTTGGTGACATTCAGCTTCATTATGTACGCCGTCTGCTTTTACTGGCGCGCCTATACCTTTGAACCGGGCATGGACTTCGGCGCTTCGGCCTGGCCGCAGTTCGTACAGGGTTTCGCCGTCGCCTGCTTCTTTATGCCGCTGACCACCATTACGCTGTCGGGACTGCCGCCGGAGCGGATGGCCGCGGCATCCAGCCTGTCCAACTTCACCCGGACGCTGGCCGGCTCTATCGGCACCTCCATTACCACAACGCTGTGGGCGCAGCGCGAGTCATTGCACCACGCGCATCTGACAGAATCGGTAACGCCCTATAATCCGCTGGCTCAGGAAACCTATCAGCAGCTACAGCAGACGCTGGGAATGAGCCAGTCGCAGGCCTCTTCTTATATTGCGAGCGAAATTACCGCGCAGGGACTGATTATTTCCGCCAATGAGATTTTCTGGGCGGCGGCCGGGGTATTTCTGCTGCTGTTGGTGCTGGTATGGTTTGCCCGTCCGCCCTTTACTTCCGGAAGCGGCGGCGGCGCGCACTGAACCGTGTTCCCGCCGACGCGTCGGCGGGAACGCGAATCCGGCTTATCGTTATCGGTCCCGTGCCGGGAAGAACGGGCGGGACGCTTAGAAGGCGACGCACGCCGGAGCGTCAACCCGCATCACGGATTCCTGCGCAAAGCGCGCTTTATATTCCGCGCGCAGCGCTTCGATATCGCTTTCCTGTTCTGCCCCGTGAATAAGCAGCAATGCCTTGCTGTTTTCCCGCACCACCGCGCCATTGTCGCCCAGCCACTGTCCCTGGGCATCAAAGACCGTCAGCCCGGCTTTAAAACGCGGCGTGACGACGCTATCGACAAAGGCTTGCCACTCGGCAGCGGAAACCGGCGGACCGGCCGGACGGCTCAGACCGAAATAAAGGGTGGTTTGCACCGACTCATCGCCGAGATGGCAACGGTAGGACGCATCGGTCGTCTGCAACGAGGGCGCGCAACCGCTCGTAAAGAATGCTCCCAGCAACAGCGACGCCACGAAGTAAATGGAGGGTTTCCGCGTCATTCAGTATTTCTCCCTTTTGAATTTTAACGACATATCGGCTGTCAAAAACGAAACATCAGCGCAGGGAGCCTGCGCTGATGTTTTATTAAAACCTAAGACTAACGCTGGATGATATTAGACTTTATTCTGCCGCCACCATTCAGACAACAAAATGCCCGTCGCAACGGAAATATTCAGACTTTCAACCTGACCGGTCCCGTCAATCGAGATATTGGTATCCCCCTGTAGCCAGGCGCTATCCGACAGACCGTCGCCTTCCTGCCCCAGAACAATCACGCTTTTGGCCGGAAAGGTGGTTTTCGACAACGCCGTGCCTTTGTGACTGGACGTCGTCACAATGGTATACCCGGCCTTGCGGAATGCATCAAATACCGCAACCGGATCGTCGGCATTAATCGCGTTAACATGCTCGGCGCCGCCTTCAGCCGTACGCACCGCGGCGCCGGACTCCAACATCGTCGCATCCTGCACCAACAGGCCGTTTACGCCAAAGTGCGCGCAGCTTCGCATAATGCCGCCAAGGTTGTGCGGATTGCCGGCATCTTGCAGTGCCAGTACGCAATCGCGCTCGCCAGCCGTTTTCAGATACTCATGAACATCCATCCCCTGACGCTTTTTGATCAGGAAACAAACGCCGCCATGATGCTCTGTGCCGGAGGCTTTGCTCAGCTCATCATCATCGACGACATGATAGGCTTTGCGGTTAGCGGCCATCCAGCGCAGCGCTTCACGAAAACGCGGCGTCACTTCCTGTAAAAACCAGGCGCGGACAATGGAATCCGGGCGGCTCTTAAACAATGCGTGACAGGCATTTTCGCCATAAACCCGCGTTTCTTCCTGACGCTGACGACGCAATTGCGCCGGATCGATCTGGCTTTTACCGCTGATCCCGCCATGATCGAACTCAGTCTCTTCACCCGGCGCGCGGGAAACGGTTTTCCACGGCGAGTCGTTATTATCGCGGCCTTCCGCGCGCGGACGGCGCGGACGCTCTGCGCGTTCGCCATCGCGATTTTTGCCCCACGGGCTTTTCTCGCCATCGCGAGAAGGATTTTCCCGGGCATAACGCGGATTGGTATCGCGCGGATGCTGAGGTTTATCACGAGAACCCGCATCGTCACGCCGGCCGCGACCACCTTCACTACGACGCTCTTTACCAGCCGGACGCTTGTTTTTGTTCTCTTTATCGCCCTCGTCATCGCTACGGACGTACATCACGCGGACTTTGCCGCTCTTACTATTGAATGAATCGCTCATCGTTATCTCCACCTACGCGCTGGGCGCGAAGATTACCTTATGTACAGCCGCTTAGCTACCCGCTTGTGGCAAAAGCCAAAAACTATCGTAGCTATTGAGTAAACCACGTTGTTGACGGCAGGTCTGCTCGCCATACTTAACCAACCAATTAGTAACATATTGTTTAATATATGCGCTGATTATTTAACATGTTGCCGACGCGCACCGCCTGCCCGCAACAGTTCTTATCGACAGCGCACGTTTAAGTCCCCTTGACCTGAGGCCTCGTTATGAACACGGTATGCGCATCTTGCCACACTACAAACCGTCTGCCTGAAGAACGAATTGACGACCACCCGAATTGCGGCAATTGCGGAGATCCCCTGTTCACGGGCGAGGTGATCAATGCTACCGAACAGACGCTGGATAAACTGCTACAGGATGATCTGCCGGTTGTCGTCGACTTCTGGGCTCCCTGGTGCGGTCCCTGCGTCAGCTTCGCCCCCGTATTCGCCAGTGTCGCACAGGAACGCGGCGAAAAAATACGCTTTGTTAAGGTTAATACCGAATCAGAGCCCGCGCTCAGCACACGCTATCGTATCCGCACCATCCCGACGATCATGCTGTTTAAACAGGGAAAACTGGTCGATATGCTCAATGGCGCGCTGCCGAAAACGCCTTTCGAAGGCTGGCTGGATGAATCATTGTAACCCCTGGGGTTTGCGTTGCGGGAAACTCGCCTGCAACCGGCGCGATCCCGGCGTATTATGACGCCGGGCCTTTTGCTCTGACCACATGTCGATTAGAATGGCGCCTTTCAGAATCTGCCTGTGCCGAACGCCTTAGCTGCGCAGCCTACACAGACTCTTGGCCGAATGCGATGATCTCATTTCATGATTAACAACGCCGTTCTTCGTCTGCGTCAGCAACGTCTTGAGCAGTCTACCAAGCCTTTCCGCGCCCGCGGCTGCCGCGTTGCGCGCTGTCAGCGTTGTCTGCTGCCGGCGACAAACTGCCTGTGTCACACCATTCAGCCGCACGATGCTCGTAGCCGTTTTTGTTTAGTGATGTTTGACACCGAACCGTTGAAGCCAAGCAACACCGGGCGGCTGATCGCCGATATCCTGCCGGATACCCAGGCCTTTCTCTGGTCGCGCACATCGCCGGATCCCCAACTGCTGGCCGCCCTCCGCCACCCGGATTATCAACCCTATCTGGTTTTTCTGGCCGATGATCGCGAAGCAGGACGTCAGATCTTCCGGCAATTACCCCCGCAAGGAAAGCCCCCTTTATTCATCTTGCTGGACGGCACCTGGCCGGAAGCGCGGAAAATGTTCCGCAAGAGTCCTTATCTGGATGGACTGCCGATACTGTCGCTGACCGTCGACGCGCTTTCCCGTTACCAACTGCGGGAAGCCGGCGACGCCAGCCGGCATTGCACGGCGGAGATTGCCATTGCCTTACTCGGGCAAGCCGGCGATAAGGCCGCCGCGGAGGCGTTATCAAGCCATTTCGATCGCTTTCGCCGGCATTATCTGGCCGGCAAGTCGCATCATACCTTGCGGGAAATGCCACCAGCCATCACAGCATAATCGGTGAAAAGCGCTTAATATCAAATAGTCTTTCCTAACAAGGTGACTTATGAGCCAGCGCGGGTTGGAAGCACTATTGCGTCCGAGGTCGATAGCGGTTTTAGGCGCGTCGGAAAAGCCGGGACGAGCGGGATTTCTGTTGATGCGCAATTTGCTGGACGGCAGCTTCAACGGGCCGATCCTGCCCGTTACGCCCAAATATCGCGCCGTCTGCGGCATTCTGGCCTATCCGAACGTGGCCAGCTTACCGCTCACGCCCGATCTGACCATCCTTTGCACCAACGCCAGCCGCAATCTGGCGTTGCTGGAAGAGATAGGGCAATCCGGTTGTAAAACCGTGATTATTCTCTCTGCTCCGCCTTCTCAATTCAGCGAGTTAAAAGCCTGCGCGCTTCGCCATAACATACGATTTCTGGGTCCGAACAGCCTCGGCGTGCTCGCGCCCTGGCAAGGATTCAACGCCAGCTTCTCCCCGATTCCCATCATGAAGGGCAAGCTGGCGTTTATTTCTCAATCCGCCGCCGTATCCAATACCATCCTGGACTGGGCTCAACAACGGGGAATCGGCTTCTCTTATTTTATTGCGCTGGGCGATAACCTAGATATTGATGTTGACGACCTGCTGGACTTCCTCGCCCGTGACGGCAAGACCCAGGCCATTCTGTTGCACCTTGAACATATCAGCGACGCCCGCCGTTTTCTCTCCTCCGCCCGCAGCGCCGCAAGGAACAAACCCATCCTGGTGATCAAAAGCGGACGCAGCCCACAGGCGCAACAATTGCTTAGCGAGCGACGGCAGGGGCTGGATGCGGCCTACGACGCCGCCATTCAACGCGCTGGCCTGCTGCGGGTACGCGATACCCATGAGCTGTTCTCGGCGGTGGAAACGCTCAGCCATTTGCGCCCATTGCGCGGGGAGCGTTTACTGCTAATCAGTAATGGCGCCTCGCCGGCGGCACAGGCTCTCGATCGGCTGTTGAGCAGACAAGGGAAACTGACGGTACTCGGCGAAACCACGCGACAGGCGCTGCGAACGACCTTGCCGGAGCACGTCACGATCGGCAATCCACTTAATCTGCGCGACGAGGCGACGGTTGAACATTATCTGGCGGCGGTTGCCGTTTTACTGGATAGCGATGACGTTGACGCGCTTCTTATCCTCTATTCGCCCAGCGCCGCGGCGCCAGGCACCGAAAACGCCGCGCAATTGATCAACCTTTTTCAGCAACATCCGCGCGGCAAACGCATGACGCTGCTGACCAACTGGTCCGGCGAATTTTCCTCGCAGGAAGCCCGCCGCCTCTTTAACCGCGCCGGCATCCCCACCTACCGCACGCCTGAAGGCGCCGTGACGGCATTTATGCACATGGTCGAGTATCGGCGTAACCAGAGGCAGTTGATGGAAACACCCGTGCTGTCAGCGGATTTATCGGGCAATACCGCTCAGGCGCATGAGCTTATTCAACAAGCGCTGGCCGACGGCAATACCCAGTTAGATACCCACGAAGTGCGCCCCATCCTTCAGGCTTACGCTTTAAACACGCTGCCGACCTGGATTGCCAATGACAGCGCCGAAGCGGTTCACATCGCCGAACAGATCGGTTATCCGGTCGCCATTAAGCTGCGATCGCCGGATATTGCGCATAAATCTGACGTTCAGGGCGTCATGCTCTATCTGCGTAGCGCCACAGAAGTTCAGCAGGCGGCGGAGGCAATCCTCGATCGCGTCAGGCAAACCTATCCGCAGGCGCGTATTCACGGCTTGCTGGTGCAGCGCATGGCAAACCGGGCCGGCGCTCAGGAGCTGCGGGTGGCCGTCGAACAAGATCCGGTATTCGGACCATTGATTATGTTAGGGGACGGCGGCGTTGAGTGGCATAAGAGCCAGGCTGCCGTCGCGCTGCCGCCGTTAAATATGACGCTGGCCCGTTATCTGGTGCGACAGGCGCTGAAAGAAGGGAAAATTCATGACCGCGGTGCGCTGCATCCTTTAGATATTTCGGCGCTTAGCCAATTGCTGGTGCAGGTTTCCAATCTGATCCTCGACTGTCCGGAAATATCCCGGCTGGACATTCACCCTCTGCTGGCCGCCGGCGATGAATTCACCCTGCTCGACGTTACGCTCGGTCTCGCGCCGTTTAGCGGCGACCCACAGTCAAGACTGGCTATCCGGCCTTATCCGCAGGATCTGGAAGAAACCGTTATGCTGAAAGATAACGCCGCCTGCCTGTTCCGCCCCATCCTGCCCGAAGACGAACCGCTACTGAGCGAATTCATCGGCAAAGTCACGAAAGAAGATCTGTATTATCGTTATTTCAGCGAAATTAGTGAATTTAATCACGAAGATTTCGCCTATATGACGCAGATTGATTACGATAGGGAGATGGCGTTCGTCGCCGTACGCCAGACGGAAAACGGCGACGAAATTATTGGCGTGACCAGAGCCATCTCCGATGCGGATAATATTCATGCGGAGTTCGCCGTTCTGGTGCGTTCCGATTTAAAAGGACTGGGACTGGGCAGACGCCTGCTGGAAAAACTGATCCGCTACGCAAGATCGCATGGGCTGGGGCAATTGAATGGGATCACCATGCCGAATAATCAGGGGATGATTACGCTGGCGAAGAGACTGGGCTTTAATGTCGATGTTCAATTAGAAGAGGGCATCGTCACGCTCGAATTGCCGCTGAAAGTTTAATCGCCATACGTGATATAGTTCCCGCATCAAGAGACGTTCTGGCCATCAAAGTCAAAACTTGCTCACAACGGCGGGAAGTAATGGTATTATCGCCCGATTCGGCTATTCCTTAATTTTTGATGATGACCAGCCGGTCATACACTGATGAGAGAAGAAACGCACTGTGATGTTGTCAAAACTTAAACGCAATAAATACCAACAACACCTTGCAGAACTACCCAAAATCCCTCAGACAGCTGATGACGTTCAGACACTCCACACCCCTGAACTCTTCCGTACTACGCTGGTGAATGCCATTCTGAATGCCAGAAAGCGTATTTATCTGGTGGCGTTATATCTGGAACATGACGATGGCGGTATGGGGATTTTATCTGCGGTATATGAAGCCAAACGGCAATGCCCCGAACTGGATGTTCGCATATTGGTTGACTGGCATCGCGCGCAGCGCGGAAGAATTGGCGCCGCGGCGGAAAATACCAATGCCGATTGGTATTGCGATATGGCGGAAAAATACGCCGATACGCAATTTCCCATCTATGGCGTCCCCGTTAATACGCGCGAGGCGCTGGGCGTCCTGCATCTGAAAGGCTTTATTATTGACGACGCCGTCATATACAGCGGCGCAAGCCTGAACGACGTCTATCTGCATCAACATGATAAATACCGCTATGACCGTTATCAGGTCATTCGTAATGCAATACTGGCCGATACCATGGCTCAGTATATTCAAAATATCCTGTCAGCAGCGGCGATACATCGCTTGGATCGAAGCGATCGTCCTAAAAGCCTGGAAATCAAAAACGAAACCCGGCAATTTCGGCAATCACTGCGTACGGCGACCTACCATACGCCTGACTGTGGTGAGGTGAACGATCGGTTGACCGTTACGCCGTTAGTGGGGCTAGGCAAGAAAAGTCCGCTGAATAAAACCATTCATCACTTGATGTACTGCACGGATGATCATCTGGTGATGTGTACGCCGTATTTTAATCTGCCAGCCCTGCTGGTCAGAAATATCATCCGGCTGTTGCGGGAAGGGAAAAAAGTCGAAATCATTATTGGCGATAAAACCGCAAATGATTTTTATATTCCGCAAGATCAGCCATTTAAGATCATTGGCGCCCTGCCTTACCTTTATGAAATCAACCTGCGCCGCTTCCTGAGCCGCTTGCAGCGTTATATTGATAATCAACAGCTTGTCGTTCGCTTATGGAAGGATGGCGATAACAGCTTTCACCTGAAAGGTATGTGGGTCGATGATGAGTGGCAATTACTGACAGGTAACAATCTCAATCCGCGCGCCTGGCGTCTGGATCTGGAAAACGCCATTCTCATCCACGATCCTGACAAAGCGTTGCTGGCGCAACGTTTACAGGAATTGGAACACATCAAACAACACACGCAGGTAGTGGCTAGTTACATGGAGCTGGAAAGTATCGCGCAATATCCGGTAAAAGTACGCAAGCTCATCCGCCGCTTACGCCGCATCCGCATAGATCGACTTATCAGCCGTATCCTTTAATTTCCCCGCGACTGCAAACCTATCCCTCAGGTATTTCCCCTGCGTTCGAGTTAGCACTGGGAATACTTCGGGGGAGCGCCTGAGGCATACTTCACCGACGAAGACCAAATAAAGCAAAAGGCCCAGTCGCAAGACTGGGCCTTTTGCTTTATTGGATACCTGGCAGTTCCCTACTCTCACATGGGGAGACCCCACACTACCATCGGCGCTACGGCGTTTCACTGCTGAGTTCGGCATGGGGTCAGGTGGGACCACCGCGCTATCGCCGCCAGGTAAATTCTTTTTAAACCGAAACTTTAACCCATAAATCTGGTGCTGATACCCAGAGTCGAACTGGGGACCTCACCCTTACCAAGGGTGCGCTCTACCAACTGAGCCATATCAGCGCACCGAGTTATTTGATGCATACTACATAAATTGATGCTTGGCAGTTTATGAATCATTTCATGATTCACCCTACGGGCCGTTGCTGCGCAACGTTTAAAAGCCTTCGGCTTTTTTCCTACTCTCTATCGAGTAGCGAACTGCCCGTTGGATTTCACCGCTACTTCTAATTTGATGCCTGGCAGTTCCCTACTCTCACATGGGGAGACCCCACACTACCATCGGCGCTACGGCGTTTCACTGCTGAGTTCGGCATGGGGTCAGGTGGGACCACCGCGCTATCGCC
>NZ_JBEIAB010000016.1:0-105839 GCF_040240345.1 Brenneria sp. g21c3
CTGGCGAAACTCCGGGGTATATTGATTACGGGATGTCTTCTTCACAGATTTTGCTTGCGTCATGGTTCACCTTGTTAACGATTTTACTCGCTTAACAGCGTGTCCACCATTCGTGGGTAGGATCATTATGCTTATGCGCCGAATCCGTTGACATGGATCGACCCGCTGGGGCTGGCAAAGTGTAGTAGCAACAAACCGCCAAATGCGTATTCCACAGCCGATGAAATGAAACTGTCTAAAACATCTTACCTCGGTGTATCACGTGGCCGACATTTTCAGGAAGCCAACAAATCTTTATTAAAAGCAATGGAATCCGATAAAGGAACGAAATCAGGCGGTGGCGCGCCAGCGACTGACGGGGAACAATGAGGAATGGAAAGAGAAAGTCGGCTACCACCTGCGTTCACTGGCGGAAACGGCGATGTCGCGGATGAAGATGATGTTCGCAGAGCGGCCGTCGCTACGTGATTACGATGCGCAGTAGGCGAGGCAATGGCGCAGGTGAAAGCCATGAACATCATGGCGCTATTGGGTATGCCTGCCAGCATTCGTATTGCCTGATAGATGAGGAAAGGACTTTGCTGCACCTTAAAATGATTTATTCAATAACGCCGCTGCGGGAACCTTAAGAAGGGAACTTACTCCACTTGGCTCTTACTTACTGCATACATAACAGATAAGTATATTATGGAAAAAGTTTAATATGGATAAGATACCCGGCTATTCAGCAAACGCCTCATGGGCGTATTCCTATAGAAATTCCCCATCCGCCACAAGTTCATCTTCGAATATACGAGCAACGGCCTCCGGTTCTCAATGTTTGGGGTTATCTGAGCAGATCAGTGAACTGACGCAGCAAATAGCTAACAGAACCCGGTTATCGACCACCGGCTACCAAATGGCGATGGATCGAATAAACAATGCCCACAGACTGGATGCCAACTCTCTGATGACAATGCGCAGAGCCGAGCAATATACCCAGGCGGCCAAGCGGGCTTACCCGACAGAAACGCTAAAACAACTGGCGGCGTTGCAACAACAATATATCTACCGCACCGTCAGCGATGAACTGCGGGGCGCAATTGAAATGTCGCCGGAACAGCTCACGGATTGTCTGCAAAAATGCCGCGAACATGGATTTTCCAATTGTGATATGCAGGCTCTCGAAGTCGGGCTGCACTTACGATATGGTTTAGGTTTGACTGATTTCAGCATCGTAAGCAACCATAAACTTAGTCATAACTATGTGGTTTTCCCCCCAAACGATACTTTCCCCAAAGGGGCGATCGTCGACTCCTGGACCGGACAAGGCGTTGTGGAATTAAATATGAAAAATAAACTGAAGTTTATGCATCATGAGGGCAACTATCACGTTAATGAAAATATGCATAACTGGCTAGAAAATAACGGTTCCCGATATGTACTTTCGTAATAAATTTCGTTTAATAACGGTACTTTTAGTTCGTTTGCCAGCTTAATCCGCAAGATAGCCAACGCTTCTGAGACGTTCCATTTCTTGCGGATTGGCATAAACCATGCCGGTCGCCAGAACATGATAACCATATTTGTTGTAGAAACCGATTTTATCCGGCACCGAATAGATAAAGGTTTTTCCATAGGGGGAAAGCGTCGCCATAATCTCGTTCATCAATAAATTGCCATACCCCCGGCCCTGATATTCGGGCGCTATCGCCACATCCGCCAGGTAGCTGGCATAGGTAAAATCGCTGATGGCGCGAGCCGTGGCGATCATTTGCCCGCCCTCATAGCCAAGCCAGTAATACTGGCTGTTCTGATAAGCCTGTTTTAATTTCATCCTCTCTCTGTCGCCCAGTCCGGCGCGACGTAACAGCGCGGCCAGCGCCTGCCAGTCAATGTCTGGCGCATCACTTTTTTCGATGATTCGCATATTCATGGTTCCTCGTTAACCCTGATGGAATAGCGTTCATTAGAGTACAATCATCGGGTTAATACCACACATTCACCGGAGGTCGGCATGTTAACGGTTTGGGGAAGACGTTCCTCGTCAAATGTTCAGGCGCTGATGTGGTGTATCGGCGAGCTGGGCTTGCCTTATCATCGCCATGATGCGGGCCATATCTACGGCGGCACCGATACGCCGGCGTTTCTGGCGATGAATCCGAACGGCACCGTGCCGGTGTTGAAAGAGGATGACGGCGAACCGCTCTGGGAAACCGGCGCCATCCTTCGCTATCTGGCCAACCGTTATGGCGCGGAGGCGTTCTGGCCGACGGATTTGTCGGCGCGCGCCAACGTCGACAAATGGGCTGAATGGTCCAAGCTCAATATCGCGCTGATGTTCACCGCGCCGATTTTCTGGCGCGTCGTGCGTACGCCGGCAAACGAACGCGATGATGCGGCGATAGAAAAAGCGCTGGCGGCCTTCACCGTCAAACTCAGCATCGCAGAAGAGAGGCTGGCGGCGCATGACTATCTGGCCGGCCCGAATTTCACCCTGGCGGATATCCAGTTCGGCCATGTGCTCTACCGTTATTACGATATCGCGATTCAACGCCGCGCGTTGCCGGCCGTCCGAAGCTACTATGAACGCCTGACGCAGCGCCCGGCATTCAAAGAGCATGTAATGGTGTGTTACGACGAGCTGCGGGCTTGAGCAACGTCAACTCAACGCTCGCTGTCGGCGATAACAGCGAGCGTTTTTCCGTATCGGCATACCTGTTTCAGGCGATTTTTTCTTTCGCTTTGCCAAACGAGCGCCAGGCGGCAATCGGTCCCATACCGCTCAGCGTGAAGGCGGAAAGCAGCGTAAAGCCAAGCGCCACCAGGCCCAGCACCAGATAGGTGCCGTGGAAACCGATGCCGTCGTACATGTGACCGGCGAACACCGACATAAACATCATCGCCAGCTGTTTGAAAAAGCAGAAACAAACCAGATAGATGGTGGCGGAGAAACGAACCTCGAACTGGGTGGTGATGTATTTGAAGCAGCCGACGATCAGAAACGGCACTTCAAACATATGCAGGGTTTTCAGAATGATCACTTCCACGTAGGTGGAGGCGAAAGAAGAGCCGAGAATACGCACGGACATAATCATTCCCGCCAGCAGCAGCGCGTTTTTACCGCCAATGCGGTTAACGATCAGCGGCGCGAAGAACATGATGCTGGCATTCAGCAGTTCCCCCATCGTCGTGACATAGCCGAATACGCGCGTACCCTGCTCGCTGGAGCTGAAAAACGAGGTAAAAAAGTTAGCGAACTGCTGGTCAAATACGTCATAGGTACAGGAGACGCCCACCACGTAGAGCGACAGAAACCACAGCTTGGGATTTTTAAACAGTTCCAGCGCCAGACGTAAGCTGAATGCGCTCTGATTCGCGCCGAGCGAGTCCGCCACTTCCGCCGAAGAGGGCGTCTGCGGTTTGGCGATAAACAGCAAGATCGCGAGGATCACCGCACAGCCTGAGCCCAGCCAGAAAACAAACTCGTTGTTGATGGTAAACATAATGCCGACAATCGAGGCGCATAAGGCCCAGCCGATACAGCCGAACAGCCGGGCGCGACCAAATTCAAACTGGCTGCGGCGACTGACTTTTTCAATATAGGCCTCGATCGCCGGCGCGCCGCCGTTATAGATAAAACCGAGGTAAATGCCGCCGACTATCGATCCCAGCAGAATATTGGTCTTTAGCAGCGGGCCGAACACATAAATAAAGAACGGCGCGAACAGCACCAGCATGCCGGTGATGATCCACAGCAGATGTTTCCTTAAGCCCAGCTTGTCGGACAGCAGACCGAAAATCGGCTGAAACAACAGTGAAAAGAAAGAGATGCTGGCAAAGATAATCCCGGTGTCGCTTTTACTGATTTGGTTGATATCGTGCAGCCAGATGGGAAAAAACGGGAAATAGGCCCCCATGATGAAAAAGTAGAAGAAAAAGAACAGCCCGAACATCCAGAAATTGGTATTTTTTAAATAATACATACTGTTATCCTTAGGCTAGCAGTCAGGCGAACGCGTCGGTTCGCCCGCAGGGGAAAGATCATCCGAACCGGGTTAGCCGCGCCGCCAGCGCACGACGTAGCGATAATGGCTGTTCTGCAACAAATACTCCGGCGCAACGCTGGGACTCCAGGAGTCATCGCCGCCGACCCCCATATGAAAACCATCCAGATTCACCCAGGTACCCGCTTCCGGCGTTAACAGATGGCGATGCGAAACCTCGCGCAGCTGTCGCTGGCTGTAACGACTGATATTGAAATGGAAATGGCCCCGCCAGCGGTTGTCGCCATATTCCAGCCGCTGCGTATCGCAGCGCAGGCCGTTTTCCGTCGGGAAGACATAAGGGGTATAGAGTTCGTCGAGCGGACGCCGCCATTTGTCGTAGCATGCGCCCTGTTTGCGATCCGGGTAGTTTTCATGCGGGCCGAGTCCCAGCCAGGTCACATCGTCGTTCACCTCCGCCAGTTGGCAGGTCAGGCCGATGCGCGCCGGAGCCGGCGAACCCGACGCGATCGTCACATCCACGTCGATATGCAGCTCGCCGAGGCTGTCGATACGGTAGGTTTTACGGCTGATAAACACCGTCTTGCCCTGATACGTCCAGCGATGAACGGTGTACAGCGCCACGGATTGCGTCAGCGCTTCGGCTTCGCACTGCACCAGATCGGCTTCCAGATCGTAATAGCCGGCCGCTTTCCAGCGTTCCGCCCAGGCATTGGGATCGATACGCGTGACCTCGCTGACGCCGATATCATTGTCCAGCGGCGCGCGGGTAAACTGATCCGCCAGCGGATGCAGCAGCGTCGGCCGCCCATCCTGCCACCACTGCGTCAACAGGCCGCTTTCACGACTGAACCGCCAGCGTTGCGCGCCAAGACTGATATCATAATGCCGTTCGCTCACCGCCAACTGCGGCGCGGCGCCCTTAACCGGCGCCGGGTCAACGGCCGGTACATCCGCTAAACGCCACTGCTGCCAGGCGCAGACGTGGCCGGCGTCGCTCCAGTCCGTGGCGTTAATCTGCGCCACCCTGACCGTCAGCCACACCTGTCCGGGCGTGGTCGCTTCCGGCAACGCGTCAAGGACGATCGACTGACGACCCTGCGGCGCGATATCCAGCGTCGCTTCGCCGCTTGCCAGCGTTTCACCCTCCTGCGCCAGCGTCCAGATCAGGCGTTCATTGTCGCTGCGGCGGAACAGGTATTCGCTGCACACCTCCAGCCGCAACGGACTTTCCTGATGCAGGACGAACTGGAAAAACTGCTGCGCGTGCTGCGCTTCGTACAGCGACGGATGCGGCGTCCGGTCGGCAAAAACCAGACCGTCCATACAGAACTGGCGATCGTTCGGCTTATCGCCGAAGTCGCCGCCGTAGGCCTGATGAGGCTCGCCGTTTTCATCGTATTGCGTCAGCGACTGATCCACCCAATCCCATACGAATCCCCCCTGTAATCTCGGGTACTGACGGAACGCGGCCCAGTATTTGTGGAAACCGCCCAGGCTATTGCCCATGGCGTGCGCATATTCGCACAGGATCAGCGGACGCTGCTCGTCCGGCATGCCGATCCATTTTTTGATCGACCACTTCGGCACCTGCGGGAACGGCTGATCCTGATCCACGCGGGCGTACATCGGACACACGATGTCGGTGGCCGGACTATTGGCCCCGCCGCCTTCATACTGTACCGGACGCGTAGGATCGTTGGCCTTGATCCAGTGATAGAGCGCATCATGGTTGCAACCGTGTCCGGACTCGTTGCCCAGCGACCAGATAATGATCGACGGATGATTTCGATCGCGCTGCACCATGCGCGTCACGCGTTCGCTCATGGCCGGCAGCCAGCGCGGATCGTCGGTCAGCCGGTTCATCGGCTCCATGCCGTGGGTTTCAATATTGGCTTCGTCCACCACATACAGGCCGTAACGGTCGCACAGACGATACCAGAGGGGATGGTTGGGATAGTGGGAGCAGCGTACCGCGTTAAAATTATGCTGCTTCATCAGGAGGATATCCTGGCGCATGGTGGCAAGATCCATCACCTGACCCTGCTGCGGATGATGCTCGTGCCGGTTTGTGCCGCGGATCAGCAGCGGCTTGCCGTTCAGTTTCAGCAGGCCGTTGCCGATCTCGACTTTACGAAAACCGGTATCACAGGCTTCCGCTTCAATGAAGGCGCCGTTTTTGTCCTGCAAAATCACCACCACCCGATAGAGATGCGGGATCTCGGCGCTCCACAGCGCAGGCCGGCTGACCGGCAGGCGCACCGTGGCGCGGTCGCGGTAAATGCCGCGTTCATCAATGATGTCGCTGCCGACAGGCTGCCGGCGCTCGCCGACTAATCGCCCGCCATCCCACAATTGCACCGTAATTTGCGCGCTCTCACGCTGCGGGCCGCCGACCACCGCCAGCACTTCCAGCTCGGCATGGCTGAAATCGTCGTTCAGATGGGTCGCGATACGCAGATCGCTGAGATGGGTTTGCGGCTTACGCAACAAGGAGACATCGCGGAAAATGCCGCTCATGCGCCACATATCCTGATCTTCCAGATAGCTGCCGTCGCTCCAGCGCAGCACCATCACCGCCAGCCGGTTTTCCCCCGCGTGCAGCAGCGCGGTCAAGTCGAACTCCGAGGGCAAACGGCTATCCTGCGCGTAGCCGACCCAGCAGCCGTTACACCAGAGATGAAACGCCGAGTTCACGCCGTCGAAGATAATGCGCGTCTGGTCGCCGGCGAGCCAGTCGTCGTCCACATCAAATGTGAGCGAGTAACAACCAGTAGGGTTTTCAGCAGGTACGAACGGCGGATTGACCGGAATGGGATAGGTCACGTTGGTATAGATCGGCGCATCATAGCCCAGCATCTGCCAGTTGGATGGAACCGTAATCTCATCGGCGCGCGGGTCATCCTGATGCAGCCAGCTTTCCGGCACCGCTTCCGGCCGATGGAAATAGCTGAAGCGCCAGAAGCCGTTCAAACTACGCATGCTGGGCGATGGCGCATCATCCCTGGCATCCGCCGGCGCGCGCCAGCTGGCGAATGCGGGATGCGCGTCAAGTTGATTCAGTTGGGTAACCGAGGGATTTTCCCAGTCGCGCCGTGCGAGTACCGAAGCGAGAGTGCCTGCTTGAAGAGTCATCATCGGAGTCCTTTGTCAGATTGTGATTCGCTCACAATTTAAGGAAAATATCCGTGCTGACGTCCAGGATGTAAAGCCTGCGTACGGCATTCGGTGACAGGCCTCACAAATTAATTGCCGGCGAATCAAGTGAGATAAGGTTCAACGCGCGGCATCAGGCGGGGATCGGCGGGCGGAACGCGCGTTAACGTCCGGCGGAGGGCTGCGGTCGGTCGCTGCCTTGTGTGGGATTAACGCTTTTCCAGCCGGGCGACCTGACGCGCCAACGCGCTCAGCGCATCGGCCAACGCCTGCGGCGATGCGGCGCTTTCTTCCGGCGCGGCGGTGGTTTTGCGTTCCACCAGCGTAATCGGCAACAGCTGAGACGACGGGGCGGCGTCCGGCGTATGGATGAGTTCAATCATGCGATGAACGCTGGCCTTGCCCAGCGCTTTGAAATCCTGCTTGATGGTGGTCAGCGGCGGGATGAAACAGGCGCTGTCTTCCGTATCGTCATAGCCGACTACCGAAACCTGTCCTGGCACCGCAAGCGCGGATTCAGACAGCGCGCGCAGCGCCCCCAGCGCCATCTGATCGTTGGCGACCAGCAGCGCGGTCGGGAGCGCGCCCTGCGCCAGCATGCGCGCCGTTTGCTCATAGCCGGAGAGAGAGCTCCAGTCGCCCTGCAAAACCGCCAGCGGTTGCAACTGGCGCTGCGTCAGCGTCTGCCGCCAGCCTTCAAAACGTAAGCGCGCGGAGACGGAGGTCAGCGGCCCGGTCAACAGCGCAATGCGCCGATGCCCCAGATCCACCAGATGTTCAACGCCCAGCCGCGCGCCTTCATGGGGATCGAAAAGCGCGGTATTGGCCGCCAGAGAGGGGGACACGTCCAGAAACAGCACCGGCACCTTACCGCAGGCGCGCATAATGACCTGCGCATCGTCATTCTCCAGCGGAATATTGACGATCAGCCCATCCACTCGCTGAGAGAGCAGGCTGTTTATCGCCGCTCTGCTCGCCTCCAGCCCCGGCTGTTCTATCATGGAAATCACCACGTTGAACTGCATTTTTCCGGCTTCGGATTTGATCGCGGCGACGATTTGCGAGGGCGCATGCAGGGACAGATTAGTGGTGGCAAGGCCGATGGTATGGCTGAGTTTGCCCGCCAGTTGCTGCGCCACGCGGTTCGGCACATAATTCAGCGCGGCCATGGCGGCTTCCACTTTCAGCCGGGTTTTCTCTGAAACGTGGCTCGCCTGATTAATCACGCGCGACACGGTCTGATAGGAGACGCCGGCATATTCAGCCACGTCATACAGCGTAATCGATTTGGGTTTCATGCCTGCCGTCCTTTATCGCGCAACTTTTGCGACAGCCATTTTACACATAAATTCACCGCAAACAGGGAATGCTGACGATGTTTCTGATCGGCGCCGACATCATGATCCATCCGTCATATTGAAACGGCGTTTTTGAATAAGGAGCGCGCAAATCCGCCAAAATTCCCGGAGGATGCGCGGCAACAGGCAAAACCTCGTACTCAGACCGTCAGCTCATAGCGACCACTCAAGACCGGCGTATTTGATCAGAAGTGGTATTGTACTTTCAACTCAATTTGCAAACACATCCGGACCTTTTGCCGCGAGAGTGTTGAGGATGCGCAGCGCTGGACCGCTTGGCGTGATCTCGCCCCGTTCCCATTTGGAAACGCTGTCGACCGTCATGCCCAGGGTGTAAGCCAGCAATGCCTGCGACAAACCGCAACGAACGCGAACCGCTTTGATTTCAGCGCCGGTCATTACGCGCACGGCAGCGATGCGTTTGCGAAACTCACGCGCATTCACGCGCGCGCTGATTTCAGCCAGATCTTCATCGGGCATCAGGCCAAGTGCGTGAAGCTCTCTTGCGTCTTCAAGCATTTCATGTAATTCAACCGGCTGTTTTTTCATCACAGCTTACCTCTCTAAATGTTCCGCTTTGTTTCAGTACATCCATGGCGTTGGAATCTGCCTTTAAATAACCTTTGGCGAGCAGTTTATAGGTGTAAAGCTGGTCATCCTCGATCTCCTTTGCGCCTTTTTTATTAAAGCCACCTTTAGACCAGCCATCGTAAAAAAACAGGTTGTTATTCTTTTTGAAGAACACAATCGTTCGCACGCCGCCACTTTTCCCCGCATTCAGTGCCATCCTTTTCTTGATAACCCCACCGCCTAAATCAGCCTCGAACTCACCTCTCATCACCTGCGCAGCAACTGCGCACAAGTCCGCATCAGTCAGGCCACTGTTCTTAAAACTCTTGTCAAAACGCCTATGCACATAAATCGCCAAGTCCCTAGCCTCACCCAAAACATCATAACCATTATTATAATAATAATTACGATATCCACCAGCCCAAAAGGGCGAAGGAAAACAGTAATGGAGGATATTTAACTTAAAATTGGATATCCGCGAGGGCTAGAGAATCACGGCAGGTGATGACCGCTAATCAGGCGATTAGCGGCGACGCCGCGCAAACACGCGGCGTGATGATCAGAGCGAGGTTTATTTGTTGCCCGCCAGCTCGGTGGTGCGTTTCACCGCCGCCAGCACGCTGCGCTGTAGCCCGGCGGCGAAATCGCTGTTGTTTAACGCATACAGCCCGTTCATGCCCACCCCGGCCGGCGAGTTGTTGATATCCAGCAGCTGACGCGGATGTTTGCCGCTGATGTTGAGCATCGCCACCGCGCCCACCAGGTTTTCATAGGCGATCTGGGTTGCCTGCGCGCGGGGCATACCGGCCAGCACGCCGGCGTCAATCAACGATTCGATAAAGTAGTACACGTAATTCGGGCCGGCCACGCCGTAACCGGTGAAAATATCCAGCAGCCGCTCTTCCACCAGCATTACTTTTCCGAAACTTTCCAGAAACGCCCGCAGCGGCGCTTCCTCAACATGGGCGTTCAGCACCGCGCCGCTGTAGCCATAGCCGGTGTCGGTCAGCGTATTCGGGATCACCCTGGCAATGGGCCGCGCATCGCCCAGTTGTTCGGTCAAGGTCGCGATGGTCACGCCGGCGATGATGGAAATCACCGTCGCCTGCGGCGACGCATGCCGGCGGATGCGGGCGGAGACCGACGCAATGTCGTCCTGCGGCCGCACCCCTATCACAATGTAATCGGCCGCCGCCAGCGCATCCTCGCCGCGCAGGCGGGACGTCAGTTGATAACGTTCTTCCAGCGTGGCGATTCTCGCCGCATCGATATCATCCAGGGTGATCGCGTCGCGCGACAGTTTGCCGTTGTTCAGCGCCGCCCGAATAATGGCTTCCGCCATCTGCCCTGCCCCAATAAAGTGAATCTGACTCATGGTATTGCCTCCAGATATTTAGCGTTCGACGTCAACAAACTCAAGAATGATATTACCCGCCGCTTCCGGCGCCACGCGCACGCGTCCGGCAGCGTCAGAATAGCTGACCTGATTGGTCGTCAGAATATCGCGCAGCGCGCGGCCGTTGCTCGTACCCAGCGTCAGAGCGATGGCATGAGGTTTGGTATTAACCGAAACCGGCAGCGCCGCGCCCGCGAAATGTTCCTCGGCCTGCGCCGGAGTCATGGCCCGCAGCAGACCGGAACCGGTATCCGCCGTCAGTACGCCGTCGAGCCAGGCGACGCGTTCGCCGTAAGCATTGCGCCAGCGTGCTTCCAGCACGTTCATTTCACCGTCCTGCGCCGTGTAGGTCACGGCCTCAATGCCGGTCGCGCCATTCGGATGATGACGCCACGCATCCACCCAAATCAGGTCGGGCCGGAACTGCTGGCAGATAAAGCCGGACGCTTCCGGATAGCGGGGGTCGATCAGCAAGCCGATAGACACCGCGACTTCGTCCAACTGGCCGTTATCCATGATGATTTCACGTCGGAAGTCAATCACGCCCTGGTGCTGCTCAAAGCGCTTAATCAACTGCGCGTAATCGCCCCTGGCGTCTTTACTGTGCAACGCAATCAGGGAAATACCGTCTTCGCCGCGTTCGAGAAAAGATCCCATCTGGCGGCCGAAACAGAAGCCATTCACCGCATTGTTGCCGAACTTACTGGCGTCATTGACCCCGATGAGCTCAATAAAATTATCCTCGAACATCATGAAACTGGTGACGGTTCCCCACGGGTGATAGCTGATGGGCGATGGGGAGAACCCCATCCGACGATAATTCTCAAAGGACTGCTCATAGTGATTGACCGTGACCAACACATGATCGAGGCTTAACGCCGCCTTCTGATTAATATTCATTTGCGTATTCCTTTTCCTGAAAATCAGGGCTGTAACCTAAAATGTGCGACCGACGATATACCCACCGTGATTTTCAAGTTAATCAGCGTTCCGTCGTCGCCTTGATGAAAGCTGGATTATTCCCGCGATAAAAAAATAAGCCGATGCGCCGTTCATCCTTTATTTGCGTTCATTTTTTCCCGCCGATGGCCTTATTTCCCTGCCGTATTTACCGCTTATTTGCTTCACGTCAACTTGCCGAAATAAATACGCGCCAGGCCTTCTTTCGTCACCGCAATCGCATGGTCCGCACTGAGTGAAACGTGCTTTTCCATCAAGGGAACCCCGGTTTCCACGTCACGCCGGCGCAATGCTTCAATAATGCCGACGTGTTCGTCATAGGCATTGTTGCGCCGGCTAGGCGTTTCCAGGTCGATACGGCGGAAAAAACGGATCAGGGAATTCAGGCCGGCGAGCGTGTCATACAGCCGTTTATTACGGGCGATACGGGCGATCGACATATGGAAGGCTTCGTCGTCTTCGGCGACTTTGGTCCAGTCCTTGATGGTGGTCGGATCGGGCAAATCGCGGCAGCTCCGCTCCCAGATTTCCGCCGTCTGATTGATGTCTTCATCGCTGGCGCGCAGGCAGGCGAAGCGGAACGCCGCCTGTTCAATCACCGCCCGCATCTCGTAAAGCTCGCGCACGCCGTCGGGCGTGATATCTCTGGAATAAAAACCGCGATTGGGTACGAAGCTCATGAAGCCATCCTGAGCCAGACGATTCAGCGCCTCGCGCACCGGCGTACGAGAAACGCCCAGCCGGCTGGCCAGTTCAACCTCGTTAATACGTTCGCCGGGTTTGAAGTGATAATCTATCGCGAGTGTTTTCACCACTTCATACACTTTTTCCACGCTATCCGCGCTGCGCGCTGTTTTCTGACTCACCGGCACGTTATTTCCTCTTGATGGCTGTCATGGCATTAACCGATTAACTATCGGAAAGGCTTCCGAAAAATACCGTATACCCGATAAATTCGGCGATACGGAAGAGCGGCCAACACACATGAGGCTTGAAGTATGACGAGTATATTTAAATTGATAACATGCCGGAAAACATAACACAATCGCGATGTGCATACACTTCGATCTACACATAGCCGGCGCTAAACGCAAATATAAAATCCGCAGAGCCATACGGATGTAACAGACAATTTTCTTCTATATTTAGAATAAAAAAAGCATTGCACTAAATTAACCTTGCTTGCACCCAAATAAAGCAAATTCGTATTGCCTTCAGATAATTTATTCCATCTGTTTATTAGATATTCCTTTTATGTATAAACGATCGCATTATCTACGCCTCTCGCTTACCACCCACATTATCCCTTGTTATTTATAGAAATATTACAACGTCAGACAATGACTCCCCCGCCCTGCCCGCGCCTGCGTACCGCTTTTTTTCCCGGCTGGCATGGCAATTGCTGTATAGTTTCGGCAAAGTGTATTCACTTCATCACTCACTATGTTATTCACTTTCAGGTGAGCAGGGACCGCAAGACTTTACGTCCTGCCGATCACAGGCAATTACGCAGCGATGCCGACGGGGATAAAACAGCTTAATCATCACTCCGCCCGCATTAATTCTGACCAGGAGATTTAGTATGACCTCACGTATTCGTCATGTTCTTTTCGCTTCGGCGTTGTTGGGCGGCGCGCTTTTAGGCACTTCCCTGGCGGCGAAAGCCGATGTCACGATAGGAGCGATTCTGCCGCTGACCGGCGTCAACGCCACCATCGGCGAAGACATGCGCCGGGGGATCGCCCTAGCGGTGGAACAGGTCAATGAACATGGCGGCGTTAACGGTCAAAAGCTGGCGGTCATGATTGAAGACTCCGCCGGCAGCCCGGTCACCGCGCTGGATGCGGTACGTAAACTCACCCAGGTTAACCGAGTGCCGCTGGTCGCCGGCGAGTTTTCATCCAGCGTCACCATTCCCATCGGGCAATATCTGGTGAAAAATCAGCTGGTACACATCAATATCAACTCTTCCAGCACCGATATGCGTAAAGTCGGCAAATACTCTTACAGTGTGATCGGGCTGGCCGATCTGGCGACCAA
Organism: Brenneria sp. g21c3; assembly: GCF_040240345.1. NCBI lineage: Bacteria > Pseudomonadati > Pseudomonadota > Gammaproteobacteria > Enterobacterales > Pectobacteriaceae > Brenneria > Brenneria sp. g21c3. The sequence continues at coordinate 13,467 of NZ_JBEIAB010000016.1, forward strand.
ATTCTCCGCGCAGGACGTCTACGACATGGGTTACCGCAAGGTCGCCTTCGTCGCGCCTAACGGCGCCTACGGCCAGAGCATGTTGGATCAGTTCAGCAAAGACTTTCAGGCGCTGGGCGGCAAAGTCGCCGCCAAGATGCTCTACACCAGCGGCCAGTCTTCCTACCGCCGCGAGCTGGGACAACTGGCGCGCGTCAAACCGGACGCCTATGTCTACACCACTTACGGTCAGGATGCCGTGGTGCTCAACCGCGAATCTTATGAAATGGGGCTGAATCAAACACCCTGGTACGGTATGTACCTGACCATGTGTACGGCCAATACCCCGGCGCAGTACATCGAGGGACGGATGGGCATGGAAGTGGCCAGCACCGGCGACGAAGGCCAGGGTTATATCGATATGTTCCACAAACGCTATGGCAACGACCCGCAGTCCGCCTACAGCAGCTATGCCTATGACAGCATCACGCTGGCCGCCGCGGCGATCAATAAAGCGGGCTCGGCCGATCCGGCCGCGCTGCAAGCGGCGATGCAAAGCGTCGCGCCGCACTTCGACGGCGTCACCGGCCCGCTGAACCTGGATGCCGACAACCTGCGCCAAACGCAGCCTTATAAAAAGGTCAAAGTGGTCGACGGCGCCCAGGTGCTGCGCTGAGCCGTGGCTGATTGATAAGCCATTCGTTTCGTTGCAGGAAAAACTATGTTTCAGTTCATTCTTGATACATTACTCCGCACGGCCGAGCTGTCGCTGATCTCCGTGGGCCTCAGTCTGGTCTATGGCCTGGTGCGCTTCGCCAACGTGGCGCACGTCCAGTACGCTATGGTGGGGTCGTTTATCACCTTCGCCCTGCTCCAGCTCGGCTGCCCGTTTCTGCCGGCCATCCTGGCGGCCAGCGCGCTGTGCGGGATCATGGCGGCCTTATTGCATCATTGGATCTTCCGTCGGCTGGCGCAGGCCGGACCGGCGAATGCCATGATCGGCTCGCTGGCGATGTCGATGATCCTGATCGCGCTGATTCTCGGCGTCGTCGGATCGTCGCCGCAAAGCTATAACCTGCCGCTCAGCCCGATGCTCTCGCTGGCCGGCAGCCATATCTCCCGTAATCAACTCTGGTCCGCCGCGGTGACGTTTTTGCTGCTGCTCGGCTTTAGCATCCTGCTCTTTCGCACTTCGCTGGGGCGCTCGATTCGGGCGCTGGCCAGCAATCGCGATTTGGCGGCCGCGTCCGGGCTGAATGCCGATGCGCTGGTACACACCGTTAATTTCATCGCCGGCGCGCTGGCCGGACTGGGCGGCTCCATGCTGGCGATGAACGCCAGCGCTTACTTCAATCAGGGTAACGATCTGCTGTTGCCGGTGCTGGCCGCCGCCATTCTGGGCGGATTGGGCAACCCGATGGGCGCGCTGCTCGGCGCGTTGCTGATCGCCGCCACCGAAACGCTGGTCACCAACCTCGATTTTGGCTGGCTATTCGGCGGCGAACTGATCTTTATTCCCGTGACCTACATTAACGCCGCCTCGTTCCTGATCCTGTTGCTGGCGCTGCTGCTGCGTCCTTACGGCCTGTTTAACCGGGAGGTGCGCCGTGTCTGACTTCCTGCTCCATCTCATCAGCATCACCGGTATCTACGCCCTGATCGCGCTGGCGTTAAATATTCAGGCGGGTTATGCCGGGCTGCTGAACTTCGGTCATATCGCCTTTGTCGGTATCGGCGCTTACTCCGCCGGCATCGGCATCCAGTTCGGGCTGTCCTTTATCGAAGCCTCCGCTATCGGCATGGCGATATCGATGCTGATCGGCGCCGGTATGGCGATGCTCGGCCGCCAACTGGCCGCCGACTACTGGGGGATCGCCACCCTGGCGGTGGCCGAAATCATTCGCACCATCGCCATCAACGAAGATGCGCTGACCGGCGGCGCCCAGGGGCTGGGCAATATCGTTCCGCTCTGGACGACCGGCTCCCAACAACAGGACAGCGTGATCTTTGCCGTCGTGATCCTGCTGATGGTGGCGCTCATCGCCCTGCTCTGCGTGCAGTTGGGCAAAAGCCGCTTCGGCCGCGCGCTGCGGCTGATGCGGGAACAGCCGCAGTTGGCGACCTGCATGGGTTATCACCTGCAATGGCTGAAATGCCGCACGCTGATGTGCAGCGCCGCCATCGCCAACGTCGCCGGCATTATGCTGGCGTATTACACCAGCTACGTCAGCCCCGACTACCTATTGTCCTCGGAAACCTTTCTGATCTGGAGCATGGTGATGATCGGCGGCATCGGCAACGTGGCCGGCGTGTTGCTGGGCGTGCTGCTGGTGGAGTGCCTCTATACCTTTATTCCGTTCGCCAAAGATATCTTTAATATCGGTTCCGATATTACCGGCGCGCTGCGGCTGGGTGCCGTGGGGGTCATTCTGCTGGCCTGCCTGCTGGGACGCGCCGGCGGCCTGTTGCCTGAACGACTAAGGAGAATACCGACATGACACCACTGATGCAGGTCGATGCCGTCAGCAAGGCTTTCGGCGGCAATCGGGTACTGGAAGGCGTTACCTTTACTCTGCGTCAGGGGGAGATCCTCGGATTACTGGGCCCTAACGGTTCAGGGAAAAGTACGCTGCTTAACGCGATCTCCGGTTTCGCCCCCATCGACGACGGGATCATTCTGGTGGACGGGCAGCGCATCGACCGGCTTCCCCCTCACCAAATCATCAAAGCCGGCGTGGCGCGCACCTTTCAGTTGCCGGCCATGCCTGAAAAAATGAGCGTGATGGAAGTGGTGATGGCGGCCGGCACCCGGCATCACGGTTTCTGGAGCAGCCTGCTGTCTCTGCCCGCCGCCCGACAGGCGGAACGGGAGGATAAACAGAAGGCCCAGGCGCTGCTTGACGAACTGTTGCTGACCCAGGTGCGCGACCTGCCGGCCGCCGCGCTGTCCGGCGGGCAGAAGAAACTGCTGGGCATTGCCTGCGCGTTGATGGGCGAGCCGCGGCTCCTGATGCTGGACGAACCGATGGCGGGCGTGCATCCCAATCTGCGGCGCGACATTGTCGACACGCTGCTGCGTCTGCAACGCAACGGGCTGTCGCTGATGATTATCGAACACGATATGCACTTTATCCGCGAACTCTGCCAGCGCTGCATCGTATTGGACAGGGGCAAAATCGTCGCCAACTGTCACCCCAATGAACTGGCCAATAACCAACAGGTGCTGGATGCCTATCTCGGCCGCAGCACGCCGCTTGCACTACAGGAGGCCGAATGATCGCGCTGCATGATGTGGTCGCCGGCTACACGCCCGGCATCGATATTCTGCAAGGCATTTCCCTACAGGTTGATAATGCGGAAATCGTCACGCTGCTTGGCCCGAACGGCTGCGGCAAATCCACCTTGCTGAAATGTATCGCGGGTTACCTGCGCCCGCGCAGCGGGCAAATCATGCTGGATGGGCGGGACGTCGGTCAGATCCCGATTCACCGCAAAGTTCGCGAGTGCTCGCTGGGATTTGTGCCGCAAACGGATAACGTCTTTAACAATTTGACCATCAGGGAAAACTTACAGACCGGCGGACAATTTCTGCCGGACGGCCAGCGGCGTCAACGGATGGAAGAGCTGTGCGAACGCTACCCGCTATTGCGCAAAAAATGGCGCGCCATGGCGTCGGCGCTGTCCGGCGGAGAACGGCAGATACTGGCGCTGACCCGCGCCCTGATGCCGAAACCGTCGACGCTGCTGCTGGACGAACCCTCCGCCGGGCTGTCGCCGAAAATGCTGGCCGACGTGTTCGCGGCGATCCAGGCTATCCGCCGGCAGGAAAACGTGACGATCCTGATGGTGGAGCAGAACGCGATGGAAGCGCTGCACATTTCAGACCGTGCTTACGTGCTGGCGCTGGGCAAGGTCGCCCTGACCGGTAAGGCCGACGAATTGCTGGACGATCCGCGCATGCGCGAGCTGTATCTGGGCGGCCGGGCGGTTTAATCACCGTCGACGCGCTGCTTTTACCCCACCCCAACCCTCCCCTTCGCAGGGGAGGGTGCCAACACCTCCCCCTAACAAGCGCTCCTTGTCGGGCGCGTGCTACGACGTGGCATAAAAATACCTTTCTTTTCGCACACGAAATAACACTGAGCCTACATATACCGTTATCGGTAAATATGCGACTAAGAGACAGGGCAAGGGGGAGGCCGGGTGGGGGTTGTTAATGGTAACGTCGCATAGATCAAAAAGGCCGCATACGCGGCCTTTGAGCAGAAACGGTGTTTAACGAAAATTAATGGATGGCGCCCGGCGGCACATCTTTATAAGCATTGATGTAGACATTCAATAATTTTTTCAATAATTTGCGCATTGTGCTCACCTTGATGAATGACGTTGTCGAATTGTTATCCTGATGTGAGTAATTGTACGATTCGCCATCATCCCATGCAAGTTTTTTGTGATGTACATCACAAAAATAGTTCTCGCATGTCGTCGTAACCACCACTGCCGCGCTGGCTTGCCGCATACTTTTGTTGCGAATAGTTACCGGGCTATTGAACAACAAAATCGCACTCTATGTTATGCTCGTCGCGAGAGATGAAATACCAGTAACCGTACGTTATTTGTTGATCCCCCTACCTGCAAATTACGTTCTGACGCTTAATTTCACCATTGGCAACCGGCTTACAAAGGCGCGTCCCGCACACCATGGAAACCTGGAAACTCAATTTATTCGCTGCATGGCTGGGCTGTTTTTTTACCGGCATGGCCATGAGCCAGATATTGCCCTTTCTACCGCTGTACATAGAACAACTTGGCGTACATTCGCACGAATCATTAAGCCTCTGGTCCGGCGTCATTTTCAGTTCTTCCTTTCTGGTTTCAGCGATTGTCGCGCCGTTATGGGGGAGTCTGGCCGACCGCAAAGGGCGTAAGCTGATGCTGCTGCGCGCGGCGCTGGGCATGTCCATCATCATGGCGCTGCAAGGCCTGGCCGCCAACGTATGGCAACTGTTTATTTTGCGCTCCCTGATGGGGCTGACGTCGGGCTTTATCCCCAATGCGATGGCGTTGATCGCCTCGCAGGTGCCGCGGGAAAAGAGCGGCTGGGCGCTGGGAACCTTATCCACCGGTCAAATTTCCGGGGTGATCCTCGGCCCGCTGTTCGGCGGATTTATGGCCGACTACCTTGGCCTGCGGATCGTCTTTTTCATTACCGCCGGCATGCTGTTCACCAGCTTTCTGATTACGCTGTTCGCGATTAAAGAAAACGTCATCAAAGTCAGCAAGGCCAATCGATTGAGCGGTAAAGCGGTGTTTACTTCCCTGCCCTACCCGACGCTGATCGTCAGCCTGTTCATCACCACCATGATGATCCAACTGTCAAACGCGTCCATCAACCCCATTCTGACGCTCTTCATCCGCGACCTTGCGCCCGATAGCAATAATATCGCGTTTATCAGCGGGGTCATTGCCGCCATCCCCGGCGTATCGGCGCTGATGGCCGCGCCACGGCTCGGCCGTCTGGGCGATCGCATCGGCGCGCACCGTATCCTGATTGCCGCGCTAGCGTTCAGCGTACTGCTATTCTGCGCGATGTCGGTCATACAAACGCCAACCCAGCTTGGCATACTGCGGTTTATGCTGGGCTTTGCCGACGGCGCGCTGATGCCCACGGTCCAGGCGCTGCTGGTAAAATACAGCAGCCAGCAGGTCACCGGCCGCATCTTTGGCTATAATCAGTCGTTTATGTATCTGGGTAATGTGGCCGGCCCGCTGATTGGCTCCGGCGTCTCAGCCATCGCGGGTTTCCGCTGGGTCTTTCTGACGACCGCGTTTCTGGTGCTGTGCAACTGCATACAGATCGCGTCGCAATTTCGTCGGCTACCTAAAAAAACCTGAACACGTCCCGAACGGCGGATTTCATCGATACCCATCCCGATTGCGTGCCGGCGTAAAACCGTCACGCGAATGACATATCCGTTATTTAAGCTCCTGTGATTTGCATAATCAAATCAGCCCATACCGCCCGATGACGGACACCCACAAGAGTGAATACGATGAAACAGAATGTGTTGCCGCTGTTGCTAGCCGGACTTATTCCTTTAAATGCCCTGGCCGATGGTGAAAAAGTCACCCGCTACGTCGTCACCTTTCCGCAAGGAGACCGTGTCGGTTATCAGGGGAAATTCGCCGGTCATTTTCCCAACGGGTTACCGATCGGGATTGGTTCCGGCCTGCATTTTGCGGGAAAACAGGGCGACGACCTGCTGTTTACCACCCTGACCGATCGCGGCCCCAACGCCGATGCGCCGATGGCGGGCGATAAGGAAGCCAAGATCTTCGCCAACCCGGATTACACTCCGATGGTTATGGATATCAAAGTGAGCGCCAAAGCGGCGCAGGCCGTCAACCCCCGCCCTCTGCATGACGAACAGGGGCCGATCAACGGCCTGCCGTTGCCGGGCGATTTGATTGGCTCCACCAACGAGGTGGCGCTCAATGACGCGCTGCTTCCCCTGACGACCAGTAAACGCGGTCTGGATACCGAGGGCATCACGCCGGACGGCGACGGCGGCTTTTGGCTGTGCGATGAATACGGCCCGTTTCTGATCCATATCGATGCGCAGGGGAAAATCCTGCAAAAATTCGGCCCGACGCCCATCGGCGACGAACACGCCGTCGCCGACGGACTGCCCAATATCATCAAATGGCGTCAGCCCAATCGCGGCTTCGAGGGGTTGGCCAGACTGCCGAACGGCGACCTGATCATGGCGCTGCAAAGCACGCTGGATATTGAGGGCAAGAGCAAGAACCAGGCGCGATTCACGCGACTGGTCGTCTTTAACCCGGCAACCGGCGCCAGCCGTATGCTGGGCTACCCCATCGATATCGAGCGCTATAAAAAGGCCAAAGACGCCAAAATCGGCGATATCGTCGCTTTGGATAATCAACGCATTTTGCTGGTCGAACAAGGCGCGGATAAAGACAAGCAGATGCAGAACCGCATCTATCTGGTGGACCTGAGCAAGGCCACCGATCTGACGGCGTTCGACGCCGACGGCAAATCGCCTGAATTCGACGATCGCGAGCAGTTGGAAAAGCGCGGCATTCGTCTGGCGCAAAAACAGGAATTGCTGGATTTGCGTAGGCTGGGCTGGCGGCAGGAAAAGGTTGAAGGCCTGGCCATCGTCGATAGACAGACGCTGGCCGTGATCAACGATAACGACTTCGGACTGCGTGCCGTACTGCAATCTCCGGTGAAAGCCAAGGACAAGGCGGATGATTATCAGGTCGGCGCGGACGGTAAACTGACGCGCGACGGCGAAGCCGTCCGCACCACGCTGGAAATCGTACCGTTGCAAAAACCAGAGTCCGACAACGAACTGTGGCTGATCAAGCTGACGCAACCGATACGCTAACCGGTTTACGTATCTGGCATTTCTTTGCCCTGCCACGACAGGTTTTGAACGCCCGGACGGTGTTAACACAATATTGTTGATCGGCTAAATCCGTGATCAAAGCCGCATTTTTTAGCCGTAGTGGTTAATAACGGCTTGGTTTATATACGGACTTTCTATAAAAACCGCAATCCGCTGGTGATGGCTTTCCGCCGGCGGTAGGATCGTTACGATTTTTTATCGTCAAACGAAGGAGGTTAATATGTATAAGGCGTATGACAGATACAGAAATCCGCTCGATGCCGGTTACCGCGTGATGCAAAGCGATTCGCGCCTGGTCGGAACCATTGCGGCCATTCACGCTGAAAACCTGAAACGTGATGAAATCCGTCGTTCAAAATGCGTTGAACTCAAGGGCGTTAAAGAGTATTTCGCCCCTCAGGAACTGATGTGCCTTAGCCGTGCCTGATTGACGGTTTTACCCACGCATCATTTCTGTTATTTCGGGCGCCGCTCCGTCGCCCGATACTATGATTCCCCAACCCTGTTCTGCTCCCACGCTAAACCCGTTCCCTCAGGCCTGTTCAAACCAATCGCTGTTCTGTTCGGCGATCGGCGTAATCGAGTAAATCAGTTCCTGCAAATGAGCGCGGATCGCCTTTTCAGCCGCATCGGGATCGCGCTTTTTCAACCCGTCAAAGATAAGATAATGCTGCCGAATCAAACTCTGCGGGGGGGAAACCTGGCTGAGGCTAAGGAAACGCACCCTGTCCATGGTCGCCTTAATCGACTCAATGGTCTCCCAGGCGAGCGGGCAGTTGGCTATCTGGGTCAAAAACTGATGAAAGCTGTCGTCAAGGCTGAGAAACTCGCGCATCTGCTCATTCTGCGCGGCCAGTTCCTGGCGGCGTAAATTGTGTTCCAGCGTCAGGAGCTGCTCATCGGTGACCATCCCGGCTGCGCGGCGAACAATCGCACACTCCAGCGCCTGACGAATAAAGCGGGCATCGGCCACCCGCTGTTCGGAAATTTTCATCACGAACGTGCCGCGCTGCGGCAATATTTGCACCAGCCCGGATTCGGCCAGCTTGATAAACGCTTCTCTGACCGGCTGGCGCGATACCGCGAAACGCGTGGATATTTCTTTTTCCGACAGCAGCTTGCCCGGCGGAATAGTGCATTCCACGATATCTTTACGCAACACACGATAAATCTGTTGATTTACGGGTTCATTGTTATTGATTTGAAAAGAGTTATCCATTCAGCCGCTTTATACCCGAGATATTTGTGAATTATGATACCTGCTTACTCAGGGCGATATCTATCATCTTTTACCCGCCTGATTTTTAGCGTCGGACGCCGCCATGCGTCTCAATAATACCATGCGCGCCGGCATCGCCACGACAGACAACACGCTCTGCGGTCAGCCCGACCGCAGAGGCCTATGCCGTCGATCGGGGTTACGGCATCAGTAGATTAGGCAAGAACATCACGGTCTGCGGAAAAATAAACAAGATGCCGACGAAAATCAGAAACGCGATCAAATAAGGCACGGAAGATCGCATAAAGTGCGCCGTATCGCACTTCAGGATCCCGCAGACCGTATACATACAGATGCCTACCGGCGGCGTATTGGCCCCCAGCAGCGTCAGGGTAATAAACAGAATGCCGAAATGAATGGGGTCATAGCCGATCTCCGTCACAATCGGCAATAATATCGGCGTCAGCAACAGGACCAGCGGACTGGCGTCCAGCACCATGCCGATAACAAGAACCAATAGAAAAATCAACAGCATAATACCCATCGGACTTTCAGTAAACTCGGTGATCAATTCGGTCATTGATTGCGGCAACTGATCCAGCACGCTGATATGTCCAAGAATAAACGCGGCCATCACCAGCAGCATGACGATGCCGAGATCGCCCAGGGTTTCCGTCAGGGTATCGAGGATACCCTGCCAGGTGAGCTCTTTATAAATCAGCCCGCCGACGATAATCGCATAAAGCACGATAAAAGCGCCCGCTTCCGAGGTGGTAAACAAACCTAAGCGGATCACCACAATTAGAATGACCGGGAACATCAACGCCCAAAAACCACGGCGAAAACTCGCCGCGACCTCTTTGAATGTCGGCTTCGACAAGGTTTCCGGCTGGATCTTCATGCGGCGGGCCATGATGTAATTGGTAATCATCAAGGTGACGGTCAACATTAAACCGGGAATAATCCCCGCGATGAATAATTTACCAATCGACACGTTACCCACAAAACCGAAGAGAATCAGTAGAATGCTAGGGGGCAACGTCGCCGTGATCAGGGAAGCAAAAGCAATAACCACCGCCGTGTAGGCGCGCGGATAGCCGCGCTCGATCATTGAGAATCCCAGCATGCGCGACTGCATTGAGGCATCGGCCACCGCCGAACCTGCGACGCCGCCCATCAACATAGCCAGCAAAACGTTGATTTGCGCCAGCCCGCCAATCATCCACCCGGTCAACAAGCGGGCGAAATCCAGTAGCCGCTCGGTAATACCGGTGCGGGTGAGCAGGTTGCCCACCAGAATAAATAAGGGGACGGCGATCATCGGAAAAGACTGGGTGGGCGCGGCGAATTTTTGAAAAGCGATGCCCAGCGGCAAAAAATCGGAAGTGAAGAAATAGGCCAGACTCGATATGGCAATAACAAACCCGACCGGCATGCCCATTAGCATAAACAGCAAAAATAATAAGCCCGTTAACCACATCATGATAAATGATCTCTCGCAGGTAATGCTCTGGTGGAAGTGACTTTCTCAATCAGTTGTTCAATACAGGTCAGCATCAGCAACAGACAGCCCGTCGGGACGGCGGCATTGACAAACACCTGACTTATTTCAGAAACCGGCAATACATGAGCGCGCGTATCCCAGGTGAACAGATAACCGGCGCAGGCGCCAAATCCCAAAAAGGCAATAATCAGTATTTTATTGATGTAATCAAAAACGTTTTGTAATTTTTCCGGCAGACGTTTAGATAAAAAATCGATTCCCATATTACGGTGATTAGCCTGCGCATAATGAATAGAAAACATGCTAATCCATGCAAACAGCACCATGGATATTTCAATTGACCAAATCAGCGGATAACCGACACAGCGACCAATCGCTGCAACCAAAATAAGTATCACCATAGCGACAAACATAATTCTTGCGATGGCGACTTCTATTCTGATGAGTTTTTTCATATGCGTTCTCTTAAATAACGTCCCGCGGCCGGGGCGGGACTAAAGCGTGGAAATACACATGATATTATTCAGCCTTGAGGGCCTGTTGCAGATCCGCTTTGGCTTGATCCAGTCCGAGTTTATTCGGTACGTTGGCGCAGGCTTTGACAAAAGGCTCAAGATCGATAGCGTGCAAAGTCGCGCCGCCTTTTACCATTTTTTCCAACACATTATTGCTCTCCTCGATAATTTTCTGAGAAGCGAAGGCGCCGGCCTTGACGGATTCTTCACGCAGGATCTGCTGGTACTCGGCGGGCAGCTGTTGGAACCATTTATCGCCGACGACAATCGCCGTCATTAAATGGTAGTGCTCGGTTTTGGTGATATTTTTCACCACCTCATGCAGCTTTGAACCATAGAGCGCGGTGGGATGCGCCTCCGCGGCATCGACCACGCCGGTCTGGATGGCGGAATAAACTTCCGACCAGGCCATCGGCGTGGGGGAACCGCCCATGCAATGGATGGTTTCAATAACGATTGGCGCATCAGGCACCCTGACTCTGACCCCTTTTAAATCCGCCGGCGTGGTGAAAGGCCGTTTGGTAATCATCATGCGGGAGCCTTGATACCAGTTGAATGAGAGACTGATCAGGCCGGACTTGCTCTGCAACCGAGACTCCCACGATTTAAATAACGGGGTGGCGACCAGCTTGGATGCCTCTTCATAAGAAGATAATAAAAATGGCGCGTTGAGTATCGCCAGTTCAGGCACAAACTGCGCCAGGCGGCCGCCGTCGGTCAGCACGCCGACATTGCTGCCGACCTGCGCCTGCTGAATCAATTCACCGTCCGCCCCCAATTGTCCGCTGGGAAATAACCTTACCCGCACCTGTTTATCCGTGCGCGCCTCCACGTTTTTCTTAAACTCCCTGAAGCCGGCATAAATAGGATCATCAGGGGCCAGCGCCGTACTTAAATTAAATTCATAGGTTTTTGCCTCCAGAGAGGAAATGACAAAGAGTGAAAGCAGCGTTCCCAATACGATTCTTTTAAAGATACGCGGAGGAGAGGCATGAAAGCGCTCATTGATTAATTTTAATGTATCGATTGACATTTTATTCTCCAAAGAAAAAGTAATGGGCTATAAACAGACATCTTTTCATAGCGCCCTCTGCTTTCACTTTCATTATTGACGGAAAGCGGTGATATAAACCTGATGACCGATAATATTTTTGCAACAGCGATCACATCTATCCGATTTTATCTTCCACTATTCGGCTTATATAAAAATCATACCGAGAGGTTCTCTAATAAATAAAATACGTGACGATTAAATTTATTTTTAAGCATAAATAAAATTATCTAATCAAACGCCGCCCGAATTACCATGACAAACAATATGGATATATTACGCAACGCCTCGTCATATAATTCGTCGTGATTATCACTATCTTGATTAACTCAGCCTTTATTGATTTTCTCTAATACCAGACCGACGGATTTTTTCGCTCCATAACGTTGCAAGAGCGCATACGCCGCCGAAACCTGTTGAACGAAAGAGGCGTTGTCCGCTAAATCGTCACCGAATACGTTACGCAGACTTAATAGCGCCTCGACCCTATCCTGACCGTCCGCGCTTTGCGCAACCAACTGCGCCAGGGCGTCTTGCAACGGATCGCTGATTTCAATGTTTTTTCCGCCGTCATCGACGCCGCCGACATACCGCATCCACCCCGCCACCCCCAGCGCCAGCAGGTTGAAAGGCGTGCCTTGCGCCAGGTGAACACGAATGGAATCCAGCATCCGCTGCGGCAGCTTCAGCGTGCCGTCCATCGCAATCTGCCAGGTACGGTGTTTCAACCCGGTATTGCGATAGCGGGTAAGCAGCGATTCGGCATACGCGGCCAAATCGACGTTTTCCACATGCAGCGTGACGGCCTGTTCATCCAGCATCAGTTGCCGCGCGGCCTGAACGTAGTCCGTATCCTGCATACACTCGTCAATGTACTGATATCCCGCCAGATAGCCGAGATAGGCCAGGAACGAGTGGCTGCCATTCAACATTCTCAGCTTCATTTCCTCATAAGGCAGCACGTCCGCCACCAGTTCGGCGCCGACGTTTTCCCAGGCGGGCCGACCGGCGATGAAATTATCTTCAATCACCCACTGGCTGAAAGGCTCGCAGGCAATCCCCACCCGATCCTGAATGCCGCCGATAGCCTGCGAGATTTTAGCCAAAGCATCCGGCGTGACGGCCGGCACGATGCGGTCAACCATCGTAGAAGGAAAACTGACGTTGTCCGCAATCCATGCGGCCAGTTCCTCATCCTGCGCGTAAGCCAACGCCAGCACCACATTGCGGGTAACGCGGCCATTGTTCGGCATGTTGTCGCAGGACATCACGGAAAACGGCTTCAGACCTTTTTCCCGACGTAGGCGCAGCGCTTCGACGATCGCGCCCGGCGCCGAACGAGGCTGACCGGGATGCGCCAGATCGTGCTGAATCAGCGGATGGTTGGCATCAATGGAGGCGGTTGACGGCAGGTAGCAATAGCCTTTTTCCGTGACGGTCAGCGAGACAATCGCAATTTCCGGCTGCGTCATCGCCGCCAGCACCTTCGCAATGCCGTCCGCTTCGCCGTGCAGCGCCTGGCGGATCACGCCGACGATCCGGCCGCGCCAGTCGTCGCCGTTCATTTCACACACGGAATAGAGCAGATCCTGCTGTTGCAGATCGGCGATTTGCCGCTCGCCGCCGATCAGGTTAACTTCGCAATATCCCCAGTCGCTGCCGTGGTCGGCGGCCAGCCGATCGGCATAGACCGCCTGATGCGCGCGGTGAAAGGCGCCAAAGCCAAGATGCACGATTCGGGTTCTCAGTACGCCGCGATCGTATTTGGGAATGATCGTTGCCGGCGACACATGCCGAAGATTGCGTTGTGAAAGATTCATCGCCAGGCCCTCATGCCAAATTCAGTAAGCTAAGCGGCACCTTAGCCACCACTTTACGCACCTGCCGTCTCTCCTCCCCCTGACATAACGGGGTATGAATATCCCAGGGAAACAGCACGACAAAATCGCCGCTGTCGAGGCGCAGTGCTTTTTCATCGCCTGATTTGCCATGGTAGAAATCATTGTCCTGTTCGGGATGCGCATCATCAGGGGTCCGCGCCAACACCGGCTGATATTCCAGATATTCCGCGCCGGAAATAACAAACTGCACGTCGATATTCAGCCGGTGCGTTTCCGCAATACGGTTCGCCGACGGCGCGGTGTCGGCGTGGAATGTCTTATAAACCACCGCTTGCTCCGTCATTTCACCGTCGGGATGATGACGGAAATCCAGACTGCGGATCCGGCTCAGCACCCGGTAAATCGCCTCCGGCAGTTCGGCGCGGCTTTTTTCCAGTTGAAGAATGTTGCCAATAATCATGCAATCACCTATTTAGCCAGTTCCAGCACTTCAGCCCACACGCCCTCGTCTACCGGGATGCCCTGCGCCAGATTCTCGCGGCGATGGTTGGCTGAGTTTTCGCCTGGATAGTAAACGTCCGTTTGTCCTTCCGCGGGGTCTGATGTTTTCACGTAGTCGGCCACGCTGTCCGCCATACGCTCAGTGAATTCACTGCCGCCAAGCTGAGCCGGATCGAAAACGATAAAAATCTGGCTGGCGCCGGTACAACTGCCTTTCCCCACCTTATCGATGGCATTCGTCGGGTTACCGCCGGAAAGCAGCGCGGCCATCGCATCCAGCAGCACCGCCATGCCGGAGCCTTTCCAGTAGCCGGTCGGCAGAATACGCATCGATTGTTCAATCGGACCGGGTTCATCCGTCAAGTTACCCTCGTTGTCGTAGCCGCCGGGAAAAGGCAGACGCGCGCCTTTCAGGCGCGTCACCTGCAATTTACCGAACGAGTATTGCGACATGGCCATATCCAGCACCAGCGGTCCTTTTTCCCGCGGCACCGCCATCACAAAGGGATTGTTGCCCAGACGGGTGTTTTTTGCGCCCCATGCCGGCATACAGGATTCGGTATTGGTCCAGCAAATCGCCGCCAATCCTTGCTCCGCCGTTTTCCATCCATAGGCGCCGCCCCGCATCCAGTGGGTGGTGTTGCGCAGCGCGACGATGCCGACGCCCTGATTGCGCGCCAATTGCGCCGCTTTCTCCACGGCGAACAGCGCATTAGTGACGCCGACGCCTTGATTGCCGTCATAAATTTCAATCACGCCTAATGATTTAACTAACGATGGCTCGGCATGGATATCAACCCAGCCTTTTTTAACGTAATCGACAAAACGGGCGACGCGATTCAAACCGTGGGAATAGACGCCATCGCAGCTGGATTCGGTATGGATTTGCGCGCAAACCTCCGCTTTATGCTCACTTAACCCGGCATTGAGAAATGCCTTTTTCACCGTTTCTTTCATGACGTCAAAATGGATTCTTGGCATGCTGGTTATCTCGCTTTTTCTAATGAATACTTAAAATCACCTTGCAACAGCCGCGCGGGTCCTGGTCAAAAATGGTCATCGCCTCTGCTATCCGGGAGAGCGGCATGTAGTGGCTAACCAGTTTTTCCGGCGCGAGCAATCCCCGCGCCAGCCAATCAATCACGGTAGGAAAACGGCGGCTGTTCAGGCGCGAGGTGAATAATGAGAGTTCTTTGCTGGTGAGGCTTTGTTGCGTGATGGCGCATGGCTCGCCGGAAAAACCGAGTAATCCGATACGGGCCGCCGGCGAAGCCAGCGCAATGGCTTCCGGCAAAATCGACGGGTGGCAGGCGGCATCGATAATCAGCGTCGGAGGACTGCCTTTAAGCTGCGCCGCCAGAGGCGTTTCGCTGTTATTCAGCGTCAGATCGGCGCCGCTGTCGCTCGCCATCGTCAATCGTTCCGCCAGACGATCGACCACCACCACGCGCCCGACGCCATACACGTTCTTCAGTACCTGAAGCGCGGTCAATCCCATCGGCCCCGCGCCATAAATCAACGCCACGTCCTGCGGCGTCGGTTGCAGAAAGGCGCAGATATTGGCGGCGATGGTGAAGGGCTCGACCAGGCTCGCCAGTTTGTCCGGGATGGCGTCAGGAATACGATAGGCATTATCGGCAGGCGCGCAGGCGTATTCGCTGAATCCGCCGTCACGATGGACGCCGATGACCTGGAGTTCGGCGCAAACATTCGGACGGCCGACTGAACAGGGGTAACAATGACCGCAATTGACCACCGGGTCGACCACCACGCGTTCGCCGATGCGCGCGCGATCGACGCCCGCGCCGACATCATCAATCACGCCGAAAAATTCGTGGCCGATAACGCGAGGATATTTAGCGAACGGGTTCTGTCCGTGCCAGATATGCACATCGGAACCACAGATGCTGGCGTACCTGATTTTTACCCGCACTTCTCCCGCCTCGGGTTGCGGAACCGGTCGCGTCTGTATGACCAATGTGCCGGGTTGTTCAATCACCACACTTTTCATCGCCTATTCTCCAGGTCAACGTTCCCATCTCACCAATTCCACAACGTGCCGTCTTCCAGACGCGCCACCGGCAAATAGGCGGGTTCATAGGGATATTTGGCCGCCAGCTTTTCATCAAACTCGATCCCCAGGCCGGGCTTATCGCCCGGATGCATATATCCCTGGTCGAACGTCCAGCTATGCGGGAACACCTCCAGCATTTGTTCGGTGTAGCCCATGTATTCCTGTACGCCGAAATTAGGCACCCAGAGATCGAAATGCAGCGCCGCCGCCATACAGACGGGCGACAGGTCGGACGGACCGTGAGAGCCGGTTCGAACCTGATATAACGACGCGAAATCAGCAATTCGCCGCATCCCGGTAATGCCGCCGGCATGAGTGATGGTGGTGCGGATATAGTCGATCAACTGCTCTTCGATGAGCTGCTTACAATCCCAGATACTGTTAAACACTTCGCCGACGGCGATCGGCGTAACCGTATGCTGGCGAATCAGGCGGAAACACGCCTGGTTTTCCGCCGGGGTGGGATCTTCCATCCAGAACAGGCGGTAATCTTCAATGCGCTTGCCGAAGCGGGCGGCTTCTATCGGCGTCAGCCGGTGATGCATGTCATGCAGCAGATGTTCCGCGAAGCCGAATTTGTCACGCACCGCCGCAAACAGTTTCGGCGTGAAATCAAGATACTTTTCCGTCGACCACAATTGCTCTTCGGGCCAGTCGCCTTTGGTCGCCGGCTCATAAGCCTGCCCTTTACCTTTCGCCATCCCATAGGTGGTTTTCATGCCGGGGACGCCGCACTGCACGCGAATGGCCTTAAACCCGCGATCGCGGTGTCTGGCGTAATCATCCAATACTTCATCAATGGTATGGCCGGTGGTATGGCAATAAACCATCACCCCGGTGCGCGATGCGCCGCCCAATAGCTGATACAGCGGCAGGTTGGCGACTTTGCCTTTGATATCCCACAGCGCCATATCCACCGCGGAAATCGCCGACATCGTGACCGGGCCGCGACGCCAATAGGCGCCCTTATAAAAAAACTGCCAGATATCTTCAATGCGTTGCGCGTCACGCCCAACCAACTGCGGACAAAGATGATCCCTGAGATAAGACGCAACCGATAATTCACGGCCATTGAGCGTGGCATCGCCGATGCCGGTCACGCCGCTGTCCGTGGTGATTTTCAGGGTGACGAAGTTACGCCCGGGGCAGGTAACAAACACTTCCGCGCTGACAATTTTCACTTTACTTATCCTTCTCTACTGATGATCGCTAACGCCTTCTACACAAACTACCATACAAGTATATGAAGGGAGATAAATTGAGTCACTTCACACTTACGTCATCGGGATTATCAATGGCGGACGATGCCGGGCTAATGAAAACGGACGCGAAAAAATAGCGGTCACTACCCGCTTATTCATAATAAAAATGAGTTAATACATGAAGTTAATCGTTTGACAATTTAAAGGAATCGTCGTGTTTTTCCAGAAAATCCACGAATAGACGCACCATCGGTATGTTGATGCTGCGTTTCAGGTAACTTACCGCAAAGGTTCTTTTCAGTTGTTCTTCCAGCGGAACAATGGCGATGTCATAGCCCTCCAGGCTCCTGGCGACGGACGCACAAAGAAATACCACGCCGGACTGATTCATCACCAGATCCATGATGATGTCGATATTGCTGCACTCGCGAAAATAGCAGGGATTGATGCCCATTTTGCTAAACGTCTCGGAGACCATCGCATGCTCGCCGGTCCCTTTCTGCGGCACAATCAGTTTATTATTCGCCAACCGCGTCAGGTTTAACGCTGTCGATTTGGCTAACGGATGCGATGCGGCCATGACCACCACGATGTCATCCACCAGAAAAACCGAATGATTGAACAGCGGATCGTTCAGATACTCGTCAAAGGGCGTGGAGAAAGAAATATGAATCTCGGTATTGCGCACCTTTTCCAATAAGTGGGTGCTCACCCCATCAATAAACGAGATTTCTATGTTGGGATAGTTTTTCTGAAACAGGCTAAAAACGTTGTAGTAGTCCAGGCGGTTGAAAATCGGAATGACGCCCACCAGCAAGGTTCCCTCGGAGCTTTCCTCATAGCTGCTGACGAACTGCTCCAGCTCATAATGCTCTTTAATCAACGGACGAATTTTTTTGGCGAAAATCCGGCCGAACGGCGTAAGGGAAAACTGCCGGGTGGTACGGTTTATCAGTTTTCTCTGGGTTTCAAGCTCTAACCTGGCTATCTCCTGAGAGAGAAATGCCTGCGATATATTCAGCGTTTTCGCCGCTTTGGTAAAACTCCCGACCCTGATGAGTTCCTGATAATAGATAACTCTTTTTATACTAATCATGCGCTATGAATTATTTATAATATATTGATATAACAATTATATGAATATACAAAAAAACAAATGTGATGGAATGCACACTTACTTTCCTGCCTAACGGATTAAATTAGCAATATGAAATAAATTTCATATCAATTACATATCGTTGATAACCACTATCCGGCGATATGGTTTGCTTTGCATCCCCTTTGCGCTTATCCGGCATTTCCGCCGTGACCAACCACAGGATTAGACCAAATCATGATCCACCCAAACGCTAAAAAAATATTGCTGACCGCGCTGATGGTCGGCGTCTCCTGCTTGAGCAATACGGCGGCTGCCGCCGCCGCTACGCAAGAGCTGACCGTTAATCCCGCCGCCGTCCCGGCGGTAAAACTGATTTCCGATGTAGTGTTTTCCCAGGTTCCGAGCCGCGGCTTTCCCAACGTGGCGCTGAAAATGGATATCCTGCAACCTGAGGCGAAAAAACCGCTGCCCGTGGTGTTATATATCACCGGGGGCGGCTTTATTCATGCCAACAAAGACAACTACCTGCAACAGCGTCTCAAAATCGCCGAAGCCGGCTATGTGGTCGCCAGCATGGAATACCGCGTCGCCCCCGTGGTGCTTTTCCCTTCGCCGCTGGAAGATGTGAAATCCGCGATTCGCTATCTGCGCGCCAATGCCGAGAAGTTTGGTATCGACGGCGGGCGCGTCGCCGTTTTCGGCTCTTCCGCCGGCGGCTATCTGGCGGCGTTTGCCGGTACGACAAACGGCGACACGCAGTTTGATAAAGGCGAAAACCTCGATCAAAGCAGCCAGGTTCAGGCGGTGATCGATTTCTACGGCTTGTCCGATCTTACGTTGGTCGGCGAAGGGCTGGCGGACAGCATTGTCCAAAAGCACGCCTCCGCCTCGGCGACCGAAGCCATGTGGGTTAACGGGACCGCCGTATTCGATGAGGGCGGCGCCATCACCAGCAATCCGGGCAGGGCGGCGGCGGCCAATCCGATTAACTACATCAGTAGCGCCACGCCGCCGTTCCTGATTATGCACGGCGCGGATGATGAGATTGTATCGCCACGGCAAACCGCGCGGCTACACCAGGCGCTGACCGAGAAAAACATCGCCTCCAGCTATTATATCGTCAAGGGGGCGGTACACGGCGGCCCGCATTGGTTGCAGCCGGATATCATGCAAATCACCATTCGTTTTCTCGATAAACATCTGAAACCCTGATGGCGAATTAACATCTTTGCAATATTTATTGTCGGCGTTGGCGTCATAAAGGCGCCAACGCTTTTTAACCGGATAAATAATTTTTCGACCGCGGTCTCGATTTAGTCAAATAAACGCTTACCGATCACAAATAAATTACCTTATTGTTGATCGCATTAACAAACGTCAATACAAATAAAAATCATTCGCTAAAAATCGATGCATTATGTTGCAGATAATTCAGTCCCTATCGAATTGAAAAGTCGGGCGACTTATCTAAATAATCGCTATTTATAATAGATTGAGATGAGTTTTATATAGATATACAAAGAAATAAATGTGACTAAGAGCACAATTATACCCTTGGCCCTATGGTCAAATAAAAACAATAAAAAGAATATGGATTACGAGTAAGTAAGCTATCGGAACCGGAATATTTTAAGTCAAAAATTTACCTCTGATGCCAAATCGGTACCACTTTCCCCAATAGGTTTTTTGTTGCATGGCGCAGGACCGCCTCGTTTACCGTCAGGATGACACGAATCAGCCAAAAGCCTATCACGACGATTTTTGATATCGGTACCGCTTTCAGAATGGCTGCAGTTTCAATGTGAAGGTTATGTTATGGAAGAATTCTCTCGTCGTCGTTTTATCGCTTACCTGGGAAGCGCTATTGTTGTTACCGGGAATTCCAGCCTCGCGCTTGCGCAGACTGCCGAAGAGTCTGCAAAAACAACGAAACCCAAAGGCGTCAAATATGGCCTGCTGCACAATGAGCAGCGCTGTATTGGCTGCAATGCCTGTATCGGCGCCTGTAAAACCACCAACCATGTGCCGGATGGCGTCACCCGGCTGGAAATACTGAAAACGGTCGATATCCCGGCCGAAGGCAAGACCCGGGCCTTCAAACAATATTTCCGCAAATCCTGCCAGCATTGCGAGAATCCGCCCTGCGTCACCGTCTGTCCGACCGGCGCTTCGTTTAAAGACGCGTTAACCGGCATCGTCGATGTCAATGACAAGCATTGCGTCGGTTGCCGCTACTGCATCGCCGCTTGTCCGTATCATGTCCGTTTCATTAATCCGGTCAGCAAAACGGCGGATAAATGCAACTTTTGCCGGGAAACCAATCTGGCCGCGGGGAAACAGCCCGCCTGCGTCGAAATATGCCCGACCAAAGCTCTGGTGTTCGGCGATCTGAACGACCCCGAAAGCGATATTTCGAAAATGATCAAGAGCAATGCGACCTATCGGTCAAAAGTTTATCTCGGCACCGAGCCGCAACTTTATCGCGTGCCAGGCAGACGGGGAGAAGTAGACAATGCATAACGCCTTTCATTTTGACACCCTGGTATGGGATTGGCCCATCGCCATCTATCTGTTGCTGGTGGGGATCTCCGCCGGGATGGTGTCGCTGTCCATTCTGATTAAATACTATGTACCCGCCGAGTACAGCGGCAGCAATACTATTATCAAATCGACCGCCATCGTCGCGCCGCTGGCCGTGATTATCGGTCTGCTGATTCTGATTTTTCACCTCACCCGTCCGCTGACGTTCTGGCATCTGATGATTTTCTACAATCCCACCTCGATTATGTCGCTCGGAGTGATGTTATTTCAGGTCTATTTTGTGGTCATCGCCCTGTGGATCATCAACCTCTACCGCGCTCCTTTACTCCGCCTGATCGAAAGCAAAATCCGTCGTCCGGCGCTCACCGCGCTGGCGCAAAAGGTCACCGGCGCGATTGCCGGTAAAGCCGGGCTGATTGAAAAAACGCTGCTGGTGCTGGCCGTGCTGCTCGGCTGCTATACCGGTTTCCTGCTCTCCGCGCTGAAATCGTTCCCGCTGTTAAACAACCCGGTATTACCGGTCTTGTTCCTGGCGTCCGGCACCACCTCCGGCATTGCGGTGGCGATGCTGGTCAACGCCACCTGCCGCAGCGCCTCCGGCAATACCGCCACCATGCACTTTATTCATAAAATAGAAAATCCGGTTATCTACGCCGAAGTGTTTCTGCTGTTCGCTTTCTTTGCCGGTCTTATTCTGGGCGGCGGACAAAAAACGGTGGCGGCGCACACCGCGCTCACCGGCTTCTGGGGCGGCGTGTTCTGGATCGGCATCATCGGGCTGGGGATCGCCGTTCCGTTAATCGCCGGCTTTATGCGTAAACACCGGGAGCCAGGCAGAGGCAGTCTCGCGGCGATGGCGACGTTAAGCCTGCTGGGCGTTTTCCTGCTGCGCATGTTCGTGCTCTATGCCGGACAAATGACGGTGGCCTAAGGCGATGAATACGTCATGGGTCTTATTCTGGCTTGCATCCATCACTTTTTTTATGCAATCCCTGGATACCACCATGCTGTATATCGCCATTCCGGCCATCGCCGACTCCCTGCATCAACCGGTGCTGCGTATGGAAATGATCGTGATTTCCTACGTCATCACCGTGGTGGCTTTCACACCGGTCAATGGCTGGCTGTCTGAGCGTTTAGGCGAAAAGAAAACCTATCTGCTGGCTATCGGCATATTTACGCTGGGGTCGCTGTTGTGCGTAACGGCGAACTCCATTATCAGCCTGAGCGTCTTTCGTTTCATTCAGGGGATCGGCGGCGCGCTGATGCTGCCTATTATCAGAACCGTGATATTAAGAACTACGCCGCAGGCCATGAAACTGATATTTCTTAACCGCATTACCCTGCTCGGTTTATTAGGCACCATGATTGGCCCGGTATTAGGCAGTTTTCTGGTTAATCTATTTTCATGGCGGGTTATTTTTATGGCCAATATCCCGCTATCTTTGATTTGTCTTTTTTTGGCGAAGAAACATATTCCCGACGAAGCGGTCGGCGTGGAACGCCAGGCCGATCCTTACGGGCTGGTATTACTGGTATTGATGCTGTTTCTGGCCGCATTCACGCTTACGGCCATGCCTAAAAATATTATTCCCACGCCTGTCGCCATCCTGTTCTGTTTGTCCGCAATCGGTTTGGCGTTTCTTTATTTCAAACGGGATATCACCAAAAGAGAGACCCTGTTTCCGGCCGCGCTATTTGAAATAAAAACCTTCTCCATCGGTATCTTCGGCGGAATATTAACCCGGGTGCTGCTGTCGTCCACGCCTGTAGTGCTTTCATTGATGTTGCAAACGACGTTGGACTGCAAACCGGTGGAAACCAGCATGATCCTGCTGCTGTTTTCCACCGGAGCCTTACTGTCAAAAGTGCTTTTCGAGCCGATAATCAAACAGATAGGCTATCGCCGACTGTTGATGGCGACCACTGGATTTACCTCGTTGTTTATTCTTGCCATGAGTTTCGCCGTGCAGGAAAAATCGATGATGCAGATCGGCATTATCGCCACCATCCTGGGTATATTAATATCGACGCTGCACTCCGCGGAAAATACCCTGGCATTCAGCAATCTGAGCAATTCCACCTATAATAGCGGCAATAATGTGCTGACCATAACGCAGCTTATCTCGGTAATGGTAAGTATGGCGCTCACCTTTCCGGCATTACGCTTTCTGTCCCAATTTGAAGTTATCTTTAATTTAAACAGTTTTAGCCTGCTGTTTTTATTACTCGGCATTGGATTACCTATTTGTTGCTTAATATTCAAGCATCTCAACGAAGATGACGGACATCACTTTATTCATGGGAGATAACAGAGAAAAAATTATTATTTTTTTGCAGTAAATAACCAATGACTTTTATATAAAACCTAACCTAATGGAACCGTTGATATGAAAACATCACCAGGTGCGCTCTCTCTTTGCCTTTTTTTGACCATCGGCAGCGCTTTCGCACAAGATACAGGCAATTTTAAAGCCGGAACTTATTCCGCGGCCAAACCAGGGCTCGGCGGCGATGTCACCGTGACCATTGACGTTGACGATAAAGGGAAAATAACCAAATCCACCATTGACGCGCCGGATGAAACGCCGGAAGTCGGCGGCGAAGCGGCAAAAGAACTGGCCAAAGCGATGACGGAAAAACAGAGCATCGACGTTGACGGCGTATCCGGCGCCAGCATTACCAGCGGCGCAGTACTTGAGGCCGCCGAAGAGGCCTATTCACAAGCAAAAATCGGCAAATAACGAATCATTCCATTACCACGGAGTTTTAATGACTCTAAGGAAAACACCATGCAAAGATTCAGAAAAAATCTGCTTGCGGCCCTATGCATATCAATAACGGGGTTGTCTGCCGCGCATGCGGAAAACGCAAAACCGGCCATCCCCCAAAGCGCGGATGTAGTCATCATCGGCGCGGGGGCGGCGGGTACCGCGGCGACCATGGCCGCGGCGGAGAAAGGCGCCAAAATCGTCTTGCTGGAAAAACAGCCCATCGTCGGCGGCACCGGTAACTTCGCCGAAGGTATTTTCGCCGCCAACAGCGCCATGCAAAAACGTCAGGGCATTATCGTCACCCCGGATATGGCCTTCAAAACCATTATGGAGTACAGCCACTGGCTGGCGAATCCGTTTGTGGTGCGGGCATTCGTCAACCGCTCGGCGGATACCATCGAGTGGGTAAAATCCAAAGGCATCAAGTTTGAATATATCGGCCCCGGCGGCCCCGGCGGCATGTTGACCTGGCACGTTATCGACGGCCCCGGCCACGGACGCCATTTAATCAAGACATTCCATGAGCAGTTCAAAAACATGGATGTCACCACCCTGGTCAAGGTCGCGGGTAAGGATCTGATCGTAAAAGACGGCAAAGTGACTGGCGTAACCGCCGAAGACAGCGAGGGCCATCAGTTCCAGATCGAGGCCAAAGCGGTGATCATCGCCACCGGCGGTTATGCCAACAACAAAGAGATGCTGCAAAAATACGCCGCCTTCCCGGACACCATCATGGTCGGCAACGTCGGTAAAGACGGCGACGGGATTAATATGGCCTGGAAAGCCGGCGCCAAACCGGACGGCCTGGGCGTATTGCAGGTCTATCGCCCCGGCCTGCCCGACTACGCGCCGAACTCGCATCTGTTGGCCGCCGCCCGCCAGCCTTATCTGTGGGTCGACCAGCACGGACGTCGCTTCACCGACGAGTCCAACGTTATTATCTGGCCGCACTCAGGGAATGCGTTATCGAAGGCCGGCGGCATCATGTATTCCATTTTCGACGAACAATCCCGCAAGCATTACGTCGAGGACGGCATTGATGTTCCCATTGGCGAATGGGTCATCGCCAATACCAAATTAACCAAGTTCGATAACGAGTTTAATAAAGAGAGCCAGAAAAACCGTGGTTTTGTCTTCCAGTCGAAAACCATCGACGGGCTGGCGAAAGCCATGGGCGTGGATGCCGACGTACTGAAAGCGACCATCGAACAGAACAATGCGTTCGCCGCCCAGAAACGGGATGAAGTGTTTAACAAAAACATGGATTACCTGCGCCCGGTAAAAACCGGCCCGTTCTATGCGGTCAGAATGCAGCCGGCCGCATTGGGTACGCTGGGCGGGGTTAAAATCGATGAAAAAATGCAGGCCATCGATAAAACCGGCGCCGCGATCCCCGGATTATACGTCACGGGCAACGACGCCGCGGGCATGTACGGCGACACCTATGATTTGCTGCTGGGCGGCGGAACTTTCGGCTTTGCGCTGAATTCAGGCCGTATCGCGGCGGAAAATGCGCTCGACTATATCCACTTCAGCAAAAAGTAACCGGCGTTAAATCGCGGACCGATATGGCGCTCCCCAGGCATGGACGCGCCATACCGGCTCCCCGGCGATTTGCCGCTACCCGGCTTTGCGAAACGTCAGGTTAAAACGATACTCCCCCGGCAGACCTGCGGGCGCCGGCCCGCCTTTCAGCGGCGAAATGCCGTGATAACGCAGCCTCGATTCCCCGCCCCACACCACCACATCGCCGTGCGTCAGCGGCAAACGCCGTACCCGATCGCCGCGCGTCATGCCGCCAAACAGAAACACCGCGCTTAACCCCAGAGAGAAAGAGACGATGGGCTGCCGATAATCATGTTCATCTTTGTCCTGATGCAGAGACAGCCGGGCGCCGACATCGTAACGGTTAATCAGGCAGGCATCGGGGTCGAAAGCGCTGAAACCGGCTTCGCCGGCGGCGTCTTTCGCCAGTTGAGAAAAGAGTTCCGGCATCGCCGGCCAGCGTCGCCCGCTGAGCGGATCAAACGGAGAATAGCGATAACCCGTTTCATCCGTGACCCAGCCAAGCGGTCCGCAGTTGGTCATGGCGACCGACATGGTATAGCCGCCCGGCGTCACCATATGGCGGAACGGCGCGCACGCGGCAACCGCGTTGACCGCCGCCATCAGGTCCGCGGCCTGCCGATAAACAAATCCCCGCAGGATAACCGCGCCGGGCGCCAGCGATTCCGTCCAGCGTCTCGGTTCTTCCTGTTCAAATAAATCAAGATTCATGACGCGCCGGCTCCCCCGCGGCTTTTGCCAGGGCTTCTTTGCTTAACAGCGCGCTTTTACGCGCCACGCCCCAGCGATAGCCCGACAACGAACCGTCGTGGCGCACCACCCGATGACAGGGGATCGCCACCGCCAGCCGGTTCGCGGCGCATGCCCCCGCCACCGCCCGCACCGCGGCGGGAGAACCGATGCTGGCGGCGATATCGCTATAGCTGGCGGTTTCCCCGACCGGAATATCGCGCAGCGCCTGCCACACCCGCTGCTGAAAGGCGGTTCCCCGGATATCCAGCGGCAACGCCAGTCCGATTTCCGGCGCATCGACAAAGCCGACGACCTGCGCCACCCGTTGTTCAAACGCCGCATCCCCGCCCACCAGCCGCGCGTTGGCGAACATTTCCTGCAACTCCTCGACCAGTTGCTGAGGATCTTCGCCTAACAGGATGGCGCAAATCCCCCGTTCGCTTTCCGCCACCAGAATATCTCCCAGCGAACAGGCGCCGACGGCGAAATAGATCGTCATGCCCCGTCCTTTATGTTGAAAGCTTTTCGGCGTCATGCCCAACTGCGCATCCGACTCTGCATAAAAGCGGCCGTTCGAACCATAGCCGGCATCCAGTATCACCTCGGTAATCGGGCCGTTTTTCATCAGTTGTTTACGCAACTGTTGCTGCCGTTGCGCCCTGGCATATTGTTTCGGCGTGACGCCGGTGAGGGTTTTAAACAACCGGTGGAAATGAAAAGGGCTTAATCCCACGCTTTTCGCCAACGCCTGCAATTGCGGCGCTTTGGCGGCCTGCTCGAGAATCCGACAGGCCTGGGCTATCTGTTTCGCATGCTGATCTTCTCGCGATATCATCCCCTGCCGGCAACGCTTGCAGGGACGAAAACCGGCGGCCTGAGCTTCCTGCGCCGATGCGAAGAACACCACATTTTCTCGCCTGGGCTGACGTGACGCGCAAGAGGGCGAACAATATACGCCCGTCGTTTTTACCGCATAAATAAAGCTGCCGTCCGCCGCCTTATCGCGCGTTTGTATCGCCAACCAGCGGTAATCGTCATTCTGATGGGGCTTATCGACAAATTTCATGCTTTATCTCCCGCGTGACGGATTGCGTAAGTCTTACGCCAAACCATAAACGGTATACGGCGGTCGAACACGCCCGACTCTTGCTTTTTAATTTCGCGCCTGCTGCATAGGGTATGGCGATCGGACTATACTCTCGCCTGTACTCGGCGTCCTGGCGCTTAATATTATCATCTGGCAGGTAAACGCGTTTATGACATCCCATCGTCTTCAGGATTTTCACCAGCAGGCCAAGGCCCACCTTGGTGCGATCAATACGCGCTGGGTCCGGCTGATATCGCACATCGGCGACTGTCGGCATCAAACGGCGCCGCACAGGGAACCCTACGAAGCCTTGATACGCGCGGTGGCGCACCAGCAACTGACCACCCGGGCGGGCGACGCCATGGTGGCTAAACTGCTGCGCTTACACGACGAAGCCGGCCAGGTCTTTCCCAGCGCGGAGCAAATCGCGGCATGTTCCGCCGAGACGCTCAGACAGTGCGGCTTTTCCGTCCGTAAGGTCGAAACGCTGCATGCCATCGCGCAGGGCGCGCTCAGCGGAACGGTACCTACCCTGGAACAGGCGCTGACAATGGATGACGAAACCCTTATCGAACAGCTTTGCGCGCTAAAAGGCATCGGCCGCTGGACGGTGGAAATGTTTCTGATTTACTCGCTTGAACGAACGGACATTATGCCGCTGGACGATCTGGGGATTAAACAAGGGCTACGCTATGTTTACGATCTACAGGCAGCGCCAACGCGTCATACCTTGCGTGAATTGAGCCACGCCTGTCGACCTTATCGCACCATTGCATCCTGGTATTTGTGGCGCGCTCCGTCACTGCCGGCGTATCAGGAAGTTAAAGCGACGTGGCGGCAGCAACGCTGACGTCGCGGCTTACGGCCGTATATCTGCCGCGCGAGCGTCAGCGCAGGCGAGAATGCGCCGACATGCGGCAGGCGTTCATCGCGCGGCGGCGAATAATGCGCCCGCGCAGAATATCGTAGCACCAGTTGTATGCCAGGGTATAAGGCAGGAAGAACAGGAAAAAACCGATCTCGACCGCCAGCGCCTGCCACAGCGTAATATTCAGCATCCACGCCGCCAGCGGCAGGCCGATAAAAATAAATCCGCCCTCAAATCCCAGCGTATGGGCTATCCGCAGCGGCAGACGCCGTTTCACCCGGCAGGCGGGCCAAAGCCAGTCAAATATCGCGTTATAAATCATGTTCCAGATCATCGCCACGCTGGATAACAACATCGCCAGCGCCCCGATATCAAATAGCGGCTTATTCAGCATCCAGGCCCCAGCGGGCGCGCAAATCAGCAGGGCGATAATTTCAAATCCCAGCGCATGAAAAATGCGTTCGCGCAGCGTTTTCTTTTGCATAGCGCATTCACTTTTTATCATCTTCATTCGTAACGACCTCCTTTTGTCGTTTATTTCTCTCTTTAGGCAGAATCCGGCCATTCTCATCGCATTAACTGATAGAATAAAATTAGAATCCATCGATAAAAACGATAGAGTGAGATATGCGCTATTCCCCTGAATCCCTGCTGGCCTTTGTCGCCGCCGTCAATACCGGTTCATTTTCAGCGGCGGCGCGGCATCTGCATAAAAGCCAGTCCACCGTCAGCGCCGCCATCGCCAATCTGGAAGCGGATTTGGGGCTGACGCTGTTCGACCGCGCCAAGCATCAACCCACCTTGACGCCGGCGGGCAAAAAAATACTGGCCTACGTGCAGGCAATTCTTGCCGCCAGCAATGCACTGGATGAACTGGCGATCCGGCTGGCCGACAATATTGAACCCCGGCTGACCTTTGTGCTGTCCGATACCTGGAAAACCATGCATTACGAACCGGTGCTGCAACGCTTCGCACAGCGCTTTCCCGATATTGAGTTTGAATGCCTGATTGCCGAAGATGACGATGTGATTGATTTACTGCAATCCCAGCGCGCGCATGTCGGGCTGGTGCAGGCGCAACCCGCTTATCCGCCGGACATCGCGGTTTCCCGATCGCAGATAAAAACAGAAATGGCGGTATTCGTTGCGGCCACCCACCCGCTGGCGGCGGAAAAAAACGTCACCCGCAGCCAGCTTGCCACCGCGCGCCAACTTTATCTCAACACCTATAAACGCGGCGATAAATTGCAGGCTGAAGGCGCCGTCTGGTCGGCGCCCTCCTACCTGATGCTGCTGGAGATGGCGGAGCAGGGTTTCGGCTGGAGCATCCTGCCGCGCTGGCTGGTTTCACAATTCGGTCACCAGCTTTTAGTTGAGCTGCCCGTCGCCGGCTGGCCGCAGCAGATTGAAGTGGATATCGCCTGGTCTAAACCCCATCCGCCCGGCCCGGCCGGCTTATGGATGATTGATAACCTGCTCGCTCAGCAGGAAATGACCGCTATTTCACCGACAAAATCGCGCCCGTAAACAATAAAGCGCAACGCTTCAAATGGCGATTGCGCTGCGTTTCGCTTATATTATTTTGCGCTTAGGCAATAGCTTTAAAAAATTAACCGCGCACATTAACATCTTATTTTTCCCAACCCCGCCACCTTAATTAAGTAATTTAAATAAATTACTTAATTAATATAACCCTGCTAATTAAAGCTATTTCATTACAATGATTTTACTTTCTCCATGAGGTTATAAATAAAAAGTATTTTCCCGATTTTCTTGCCAATTATGTGATGCAGCGAAGTGGTTCTAGCCGGCGTAAAACCATACTATTATAGGGATTATTGCTTTTGCATTTGTGCCCGATGCGTATGCAGCCAGTCAAGCCTTATGCGAAGGTTATTAGCATCATGCAGGATATAAACCCACTAATAATGCGAACGCAAGTGAGAAAAAAATGTCGACTAAACCCTTTTATTACCAAGATCTTTTTCCACTTAGTAAGGATGACACCGAATATCGCCTTCTCAGCAGCGACTTTGTTTCTGTTACGCAATTTGAAGGACAGGATATTCTGAAAATCGAACCGGAAGCGCTTACCCTTCTCGCCCAGCAAGCCTTCCATGACGCCTCTTTCTTTCTTCGCCCTTCTCATCAGCAGCAGGTCGCCAGCATCCTTCACGACCCCGAAGCCAGCGAGAACGACAAATACGTCGCGCTGCAATTTCTGCGCAACTCTGAAATCGCCGCCAAAGGCATTCTGCCGACCTGTCAGGATACCGGCACGGCGATTATCGTCGGCAAGAAAGGCCAACGGGTCTGGACCGGCATTAATGACGCCGAAGCGTTGTCCCATGGCGTTTACAACACATTCACCGAAGATAACCTGCGCTACTCGCAGAATGCCGCGCTGGATATGTACAAAGAGGTCAACACCGGCACCAATCTGCCGGCGCAGATCGATCTCTACAGCACCGAGGGCGAAGAGTATAAATTCCTGTTAGTCAGCAAAGGCGGCGGTTCCGCCAACAAAACCTATCTGTATCAGGAAACCAAGGCGCTGCTGAACCCCGAAAAGTTGAAATCCTTTTTGCTGGATAAAATGCGCTCGCTGGGTACGGCCGCCTGTCCGCCATACCATATCGCCTTTGTCGTCGGCGGCACCTCCGCCGAAACCACGCTGAAGACCGTCAAGCTGGCGTCGACCAAATATTACGATGAACTGCCCACCGAAGGTAATGAACACGGTCAGGCATTCCGCGATCTCGCGCTGGAGCAGGAACTGCTGCAAGCCGCGCGCGATTTCGGCCTGGGCGCGCAGTTCGGCGGTAAATATTTCGCCCACGATGTGCGCGTTATCCGTCTGCCGCGTCACGGCGCGTCCTGCCCGGTCGGGATGGGCGTCTCCTGTTCGGCTGACCGCAATATCAAAGGGAAAATCAATCGCAAAGGGGTTTGGCTGGAGCAGCTTGAACACAATCCGGGTAAATATATCCCCGAAGAGCTGCGTCAGGCGGGTGAAGGCGATGCGGTGAAAATCGACCTTAACCGCCCGATGCCGGAAATTCTGAAAGAGCTGTCGCAATACCCGGTTTCCACCCGCCTTTCCCTGACCGGCACCATCATCGTCGGTCGCGATATCGCCCATGCCAAACTGAAAGAGCGTCTGGATAACGGCGAAGGCCTGCCGCAATACGTTAAGGATCACCCAATCTATTACGCCGGCCCGGCGAAAACCCCCGCCGGTTACGCTTCCGGCTCATTAGGCCCGACAACGGCCGGACGCATGGACTCCTACGTGGATCTGCTGCAAGCCAACGGCGGCAGCATGATCATGCTGGCGAAAGGCAACCGCAGCCAGCAGGTGACCGATGCCTGTCACAAACACGGCGGTTTCTATCTCGGCAGCATCGGCGGCCCGGCGGCCATTCTGGCGCAGAACAGCATCAAGAGCCTGACCTGCGTGGAATACCCGGAACTGGGTATGGAAGCCATCTGGAAGATTGAAGTGGAAGACTTCCCGGCTTTTATTCTGGTTGATGATAAAGGCAACGATTTCTACCAGATAATCCAGTCCTCGCAATGCGCAAAATGTAGTTAAGGTCACGGAATACCCCGGCATTTCGCCGGGGTATTTTTATCTTAATCCCCAGCCAACCTGACTGGGAACATCCCCACTGTTACCGCAGCGAAAGCGATTCCATATCTCGCCGCCAATAAAGATGCATTTAAAATACATTTTTATAGTCAACCTGTGTGCGGCTTTATAGAATACGGTAATAAACCTATCCACCGAGGTAACCATGCAAGATCTCATTTGCTATAAGAAAATGCCGCGCTGGAACAGCCATACGCTGCCGGCCGCTTTTCGGGAAAAACACAACACGCAGGAGGGAACCTGGGCCAGACTGGCCATTCTGCAAGGAGAAATGACCTTTTCTCTGTTAAATGAAAATGGCGATACGCAGGAAACACA
The DNA here is from genome assembly GCF_040240345.1 of Brenneria sp. g21c3. NCBI lineage: Bacteria > Pseudomonadati > Pseudomonadota > Gammaproteobacteria > Enterobacterales > Pectobacteriaceae > Brenneria > Brenneria sp. g21c3. The sequence continues at coordinate 45,426 of NZ_JBEIAB010000016.1, forward strand.
TCATTTCTGCGCACAACATCAACCATCGTTTATTGCGCCGCAGGTCTGGCACCGCATCGTTTCCTTTTCTGACGATCTCGAATGTCAGTTAAGCTTTTTCTGCACGCCGGAAGATTTCTATCGAAAAAAATATGATCTTTCCCGCACGCATTCCGATGTAATTGACGCCATGCGCTATGTCCAGCCCGGCAAAACGCTGGATTTAGGCTGCGGCGGCGGACGCAACGCGTTGTATTTGAATCTGCGCGGCTTTGACGTCACCGCCTGCGACAAAAACCAGCACAGCATTGACGCGTTGAATGACATTATCAAAAGCGAAGCGCTGAAGAACATTCAGGCCCGCGTTTACAATATCAACCTGGCGGAAATCGGGGAACAGTACGATTTTATTCTCTCGACCGTGGTGTTCATGTTTCTGGAGCGCGAGCGCATTCCACACATTGTTCGCAATATGCAGGAACATACGGCACAGGGCGGATATAACCTGATCGTCGCCGCCATGTCGACCGATGACTATCCCTGTCCCATTCCGTTTTCCTTCACGTTTAAAGCGGGGGAACTGAAGAACTATTATGCCGAATGGGAAATCGTCAAATATAACGAAGACATCGGCGAATTACATAAAACCGACGAGAACGGCAACCGAATAAAACTACGCTTCGCCACGCTGCTGGCAAGAAAGCAATAGACGATGGAAATGGCTTTATCTCTCAGGTAATCAGCCGACGATCCCCGTCACCGCTCACCGATGACGGGGATTCAGACTTGCCGCCGCTAGGTTGCTAACGCAACAGCACCTTTATGCCATGCGGTATGGCCTCACACCAGCTGATATAGTCATGCCCGCTGGATCTTTCGGCATGCTCGACATCGTAGCCTTTACTTTTCAATAGGTCATAAAAATGGCGATTGTTCATTAATATGCCGCCGTTATCGCCTCTGTTTTCAAAACGACCCGCCTCAAGATAAAAACGAATCGCCTTCTTATCGGATGCGGCAAACTGTCTGATTAGCCATTCACCCTCTTCGTCTTTCGGCGCCCACCAGTACGAACCCGACATGCTCAGCACGTTGCCAAATATCGCCGGATATTGATAAGCCACCCAGGCCGAGGCAAGCCCGCCATAGCTGGAGCCGGAAACAATGGTTTTATCCGCCGTCGTATTAATCCCTTTCTGCGCCAACCAGGGTATTAATTCTTTGGCCATAAAATCCGCAAAATCGGGGTTAGGAGGAAGCTCTTTCTCTCTGGTTTCCGCATCGATAACATCAACAAAAACCAAGGTGACAGGAGGGATTTCTTTATCCGCTATCAGCTTATCCAGCACCTTATGTATATGATATTTCTTCATATACGTCTTTCCATCAAACAGAAACACCACATTTCGAGCCTGGTTATCGCCGTGACTCAACGTCGGTTCGTAAATCGCAATTTCACGATTGTTTTTCAACGTTGGGCTATAAAAGGTAAAAGAATTAACCACGCCGTGCAGTTTCTGGCCATCAGACAATCGGGCGCGGCAGACTTTATCGCCCGCCAAATTCAACAATGAATGATGATTATATTTATCCTCGGATGGATAAGGGCTGGCCTGAGGATTAAGCGGATCCGCCTGGGCGGTAATCAAAATCGCTCTGCGCTGCTCCCGCGCCGACGAGGTTATTTCAGGTACATCCGGCGCGATTTTATATGACATCAGGGTATCGGCGGGGACGATATAGCTGCGAAACCAGACATCGCTGCCCGGCAAATGAAATAACGGATCGTGATCGCCGGAAGGCGCGCCCAGAATATACGCATTCTGTCGCGCGCCGCGCCAAAGAAAAGTCACAATACGGTTCTGCTCATCGTAAGGCTCGACCATCGGCGCGCCGGATAACGTCCGCTCCCGCCAAAATTCCGTACTCTTTCCACCGCTATCGATAGACGTTTTTAACCGGGTTATCGTTGGGCTGATAATTTCATTTTGCAGCTCAACCTTCAGGGGAACGGCGGTATGTGGTATCAACTGAATTTGATATTGATCCGAGGGATTGCCGCGAATAACAAAGGTATATTTTTTATCCTGATGAATATCAAATACCCCCTTGTTCTCCGATGTTATCGGCATATCGGCAAACAAAGTGCGAATATGCTTGCGCTGCTCATCGGCCAGAACGAGCGCGCTTCCCCCTTTAAGCACCACATTAAAATAAAAACCCGCCTGCAACGGCAGTGTAAAACAATCTTTTCCCTGTGAATTAAATTGCCCCCGAATAACCGAATCGGACGCGTCCAGCGACTCATGTCTGCACGTTTCGGCATAAACGTTGGCGGCCCCCAATGACATCATCACAGCCACGACTCCGCTCATTTTCAAGTGTTTCACATTCACCCTGCCATACATGAAGTTGACGTTAAAGATTGGCAAATCAATTTTGATCAGGCTATCACAAACATATAAATACAAATAGCAATCATTGGCATTTGCATTTATTAATATGTTACCGTTTGAGCCGCGGAATATAAAACGCATTCCTAAAACCATATTTTTTACATTTATTTAAAGAGTTAAATACATTATGTCTCATAAAAAAACAGGGCTGGGTAAGAAAACACGACGACTGGACGGGCGCTTCTCCCGTCTGTTATTGACCACCACCGCCACACTGCTCCCATGCTCGTTGGCCGCGGCGGCGACCACAACCAACTATGCGGAGCCGGGGAAGGCGGAGACGCTGGTCGTTACCGCTCAGGCGAATGAAAATCCGACGGCGCCACTGAAAGGTTTTGTCGCCAAGAAAAGCACCTCTGGAACGAAAACGGCGACGGAACTGGTCAAAACGCCGCAATCCGTTTCCGTCGTCACCCGCGATCAAATGGATGTACAGGACGTCTCTTCCGTTTCGCAGGCATTGCGCTATACGCCCGGCGTCTTCACTGAGTATCGGGGCAATTCAAACCGCTATGACGAGTTGTTCATCCGTGGATTCAGCTACGCGCCGCGTTTTTTGGATGGATTAAGTTACGGCAATACGGCGGCGTCGCAGAATGGCTCGGTTGAGCCGTGGCTGCTGGAGCGCGTGGAAGTCGTCCGTGGCCCGGCCTCCGTTTTGTACGGCCAGGTCAGCCCCGGCGGTTTGATCAATATGATCAGCAAGCGCCCCACCACGGAAAATATCCGCAAAATTCAATTTAAAACCGGCGACGACCATTTAGCGCAGGCCGCATTGGATTTAGGCGGGAAATTGAATGATGAAGGCACGCTGTTTTACCGGCTGAACGCCATTGGCCGCACAAAAAACTCCCAGGTAAAAGACGTTAAAGAACAGCGTTTTGCCATTGCGCCATCCATCACCTATCAGCCAAATAGCGATACCAGCTTTACCCTGCTGACCAGTTTCCAGCGCGATCCTAAAGCCGGATACAGAAACTTTTTACCGGCCTCCGGAACGGTATTTAATACGGCGCAGGGCAAAATCCCGCGCGATTTCAACGTGAGCGATCCTAATTACAACGAATCCTGGCGTGAACAAAAATCCATCGGCTATCTGTTTGAGCACATCATTAATGATGTCTTTACCGTACGTCAGAACGTACGGTACTCGGATATCGAGCAACGCTACCGCTACCTGGTATTCGGCAATCTTGTGCAAGAAAATACGACCCTATTAAACCGGTTTGCGCAGGTAGAATGGCGCAAAACCCAGGAAATGACGGTCGATAACCAGCTTGGCGCGCAATTCAACACCGGCGGATTGGAACACAACGTATTGGCCGGTCTTGATTATAAATGGAATAAAGACAAGCAAACGCTGAACAGAAACAGAACCTCCAGTCCTATCGACTGGACCAGCCCGCAGTACGGGCTGAGCTTCGATGAAAGCACCTTCAATCCGCTGACCAATCAGCGTCAGATGCTTGATCAGATTGGCGTTTATCTCCAGGATCAGATGGAATGGAATAACTGGAACCTGCTGTTGTCCGGCCGGCAGGATTGGGCCGAAGTCAGAACTTACAACCACCTGACGAGTAGCCAGGATCAGCAGAATGACCATAAACTGACGGGACGCGCGGGGCTGCTATATGCCTTCGACAATGGGATTTCGCCTTACATCAGCGCCAGCACCTCATTCGAACCGGTGCTGCAACGTAATACCAACAGCAGCAGGTCCTTTGACCCCACCACCGGCCGCCAGTACGAAGTCGGGGTAAAATACCAGCCTCGCGACAGCGAGACCATGATGTCGGTGGCGCTGTATGACTTACAGCAAACCAACCTGCTGACGCGGAAAAACAGCCTGGTCGATTATAAACAAATCGGTAAGGTCGGTTCACGCGGCGTGGAAACCGAGTTACGTTCCAAGCTGACGGACGAACTGAGCGTCATCGCCACTTACTCCTATACCGACGCCAAAACCAAACGTACCGAAGTTGCGGGGACGGAAGGGAAAAAACTTGCACGCGTTCCCGCCCACCTCGCCTCCCTGTGGGGTAACTATGAATTCCAGAGCGGTCGGTTGGCCGGGCTGAGCGCCGGCGTCGGCGCCCGCTACGTCGGCAGTTCATACGGCGATACGAAAAACAGCTTCAAGGTGCCGTCGGTCAACCTGTATGACGCCATGCTGGGCTATGACTTAGGCAAAGCGGCACCCCAGCTAAAAGGCGCGTCAATCCAGGTCAACGTCAACAACCTGTTTGATAAAGACTATGTCGCCTCATGCGCCTCCACCACCTCTTGTTTCTATGGCATTGGCAGAACCACGACATTAACGGTGAACTACAGTTGGTAAACTGATCAGCGCTGAGAGATATGATAAAGGGCCGAGATCGTCGGCCCTTGATTAGCGATTGGCTTGCGGGAAAATCAGCTCGCTTTACGTTCCGCCGCCTGACGGTACGCCACGATATCTTCAATGGTTAATACCGGCATATCATGCTGTTTGGCAAAGGCGATCACTTCCGGCGCCCGCGCCATGGAACCGTCATCGTTGCTCAGTTCGCACAGTACGCCCGCCGGTTTCAACCCTGCCAACGTCGCCAAGTCTACCGACGCTTCGGTATGTCCGCCGCGAGTTAACACGCCGCCCGGCTGAGCGCGCAGCGGGAAAACATGCCCGGGGTGATTCAAATCGCTCGGTTTGGCGCCATCGGCGATTGCCGCGCGGATGGTGGTGATACGGTCAGCCGCGGAGACGCCGGTAGTGACGCCTTCGGCCGCTTCGATAGTGACGGTGAACGCGGTCTGATAGTGGCTGGAGTTATGCGCCACCATCATCGGTAATTCCAGTTGCTGACGACGCTCTTCCGTCAGGCACAGGCAAACAATGCCGCTGCCGTGGCGGATGGTCAGCGCCATTTGTTCTACGGTCATATTTTCAGCCGCAAAAATCATGTCACCTTCGTTTTCACGATCTTCATCGTCCAGCACCAGTACGCCACGACCTTGACGCAGGGCGTCAAGCGCATGTTCCACACGTTCAAGCGGAGTGCCAAATTCAGAAAGTAATGTCTGATTCATGGTAAAAAACCTCAATGTTATTATGGATTACCAGAATCAGGGCGAGACTAAGGAGTCACCGTCGCAACAGACTGCATTGCAAGGGCTAAAAAATAACGCGAGTGGGTAAACGCTATAATCATATCATTACCCGACAGGTACCGTTACTCTCTCCCGTCCGGACTCTAACCGTCGGCTCCGGAATTACACCGGATCTGCTGACCTCACACAGGTAAACCGAACTCTTCGTCGGGAAACCAAACAGTGAGCGCTCGCGGGCTTCCAACGCGTATATAACAATATACGGCTGGTTTACCGCCGGTGGGGAATTACACCCCGCCCTGAGAATAAGCGGATTTACTATAACGCCAATGAAGTAACAGGGCAATTGATTAGCCACAAGAAATGTGATGCGACGCCAGGGAATAATCGCCGGGCGCCGCCCATCGATTTCAGACGAAAACTTGAAAGATGAACAGGATAAATGTGAGTTTTAGTTTATCCCTCCTCTAACTAGCATTACACTAAACGCTATAATCATCCGAAATCACATAATCAGGAAAGCGCCATGATTGACCCGAAAAAGATTGAACAGATCGCCCGTCAGGTGCATGAGTCCATGCCGAAAGGCATCCGGGAATTGGGCGACGATGTAGAGAAGAAAATTCGCCAGGTGTTACAGGCGCAGTTTAGCCGGCTTGACTTAGTCAATCGCGAAGAGTTTGACGTGCAGACTCAGGTACTGCTGCGCACCCGTGAGAAAATCGCCCGGTTGGAACAGCGTCTGACCGAGCTGGAAGCGAAATTCTCCGACGCGGAGAAGCCGACGACCACCGAGCCAGATAGCGAATAAACGATATCACCGACGCCTCCGCCGCCTGACGGAGGCGTTGCATCAATGCAGCGCCAGTTGCGTTTGTTTATGCGGCAGAAAAAGCCAGAGCAACGCCAGCATAATTAACGCATAAAGCGATTTCCAACCGATCATCAATAACAGCGCGCAGCAAAGCAGGCTGCCGATCATCGCCATGACTCTGGCCCGCCCTTTCAGCAGACGCCATCCCGACAGCATACACAGCAGATAGATCAAAACAAAAACCCCGTTCGCATAAACGATAAGCCGTTCAAGCGGCAGTTGCAGCCAATAAATCAGCAGGCAACTCACCACGCAACATGCCACCACCACAAACAGCGCATTGGCCGGCGCCTGCCCGGCGGAAAGTTTGGTCAGCGCGCTGCCCGTCGGCGCCTGCGACCATACCAGGCGGGCAAAACCCTGGGTATAGATATTCACTGAAGCGAAACAGGCCAGATACCCGACGATACAGGCAATCCACAACCCTTGCTCGCCGAACAGCTGTACGACAATGCGCGGCAGCGACGAGGTAGCGCTCCAGCCTTCCCCATAAGCATGAAAATGCAGCACGGCGACGGTGCATCCCCAATAAACCGCGCCGGCCACCAACATCCCTATCAGCAACGCCCGGGGAAAATCACGTTCAGGCGAGCGGAACTCGGTCGCCATATGCGCGAAAGCTTCCAGACCGACAAAGCACCAGAACATCACCGCCAGCGAACTGAAGGTATTCGGCCAGGAGAGCGCATCGAGCGCCGGCCAGTCGATATGGGCGGGAGCGATCCCGCCCCGCCACCAGATGGCGGCCACCAAACCGACCACCAGCAGGGCGATGACGATCTGAATATTGCCGCTCGCCCCCGCGCTGCGCATCCCCAGCAACCCTATCCCGCCAAGCGTCAGCAATTGCACCAGCAATAGCCCATGCGGCCCCCAGCCAAACGCGGCCTGCCAGAAACCGGCGGCAATCTGCAACGCGGCAGGTAAACCAAGCGGGATAACCGAAAGAAATAACCAGCCGCTGACCCGAGCCAGACGAGGGCCAAACGCCAGACTGACGAAATGGGCGGTTCCGCCCGCGTTGGGAAAGTGCTGTCCCAGCGCCGCAAAGCCAATCGCGATAGGGAAAACCAAAAGAATCAACAGCGGCCAGGCCCACAAGCTATCCTGCTGGGCAATCTGAGCGACCAGCGCCGGTACGGCAAAAACGCCGGTTCCCAGCAACGAGGTTGAAAGCAGTCCGACGCCTTGGATCATGCCCAGATCCTGTTTTAATCCTTTTGCTTCACTCACAGCCATTAATCCTATTTTTCAATACGTTTCCGTCACCGACCCTCGGCAGGTAACCCATGAAGTAAAAAAGCCCCCGTAAAAGGAGGCTTTCAAAACAACGATTCGTTCCGCGTCAGGAATTGGCTTTCAAGACATCCCGAATTCGCGCTTTGTAAGATTCGACTTTCTGCGGCGTCATCATTCGGCGCTCGTCATCAAGCACAACGCCGCCGACATCATCCGCTATACGCTGCGCCGATTGCAGCATCAGTTTGAAGTTCTGACCGGCATCGCCATAAGAAGGCACCATCATAAACATGGATACGCCGGGGGTGGTAAAGTCCGACATTTCATCCGGATTAAACGAACCGGGTTTCACCATGTTGGCCAGACTGAACAACACCGGCCCGGCGCCGGCAGGATTGACGTGACGATGGAAGATATTCATTTCCCCGAACTGGAACCCCGACTGCAATACGCTTTGCAACAGCAGTTCGCCGCCGATAACGCCGCCCTGATGCGCGGCGACGTGCAGAACCAAAACCGCTTCTTTCGGTTGCTCATTCTGCTCGGGTTGCGTCGAAGGCGATGGCGATTGAGCGGCCGTGGATGCATCTTGCTGCGCGCGCTCATGCACGTCATCCGCAGACACGGACTCATCAGCCGGCGTGAACGCTTTTCGCGGCGGCATATCCAGTTGAGGCTCAACGACTTTGGGACGGCCATCGCTATGAATCTGAGAACGCGGAGAATCAACCGGAGTGGCTTCGTCTAACAGCGGATCGTATGACGACGCGGATTGAGCAGGCGCATTTCCAAACGGCGACGGGGTTTCGGCGCGCGTTTCCTCATCCGCACCATAGCTGCCCAGGGAAGGCTCGTTCTGTGCGCGTCCACTCTTCACGCGAACCTCGCCGACGCCCTCGTCGAGCTCCTCAAGCGGGGTTTCATCCCGTTCTTTTTTCAAACGTTTAACCGGGCGATCACGAAAAAGGGACGAACGCTCTTTACGACTCGTCCACAAGCCGTGCAGTAACAGCGCTATTATAGCGATCGCACCAACGACGATTAATATCAGACGCAAGTCCTGCATCATTGCTATCCCAATTGTTCCAATACATTGCCACCGCGGCAAAGACTTATGTATCACTAACTCTATTTGCCTGCGTACACAAGTGCAAGTCTGCGCGGTACATTATGACAATAAAGATAGATACAACGCATTTTTTTGCTGTTTTTTCATCCAAATGCAGGCTGGTCAGTATAAAATCATCCCGATATGATGCAGCCATGCATAGACAACTGAGAATCCTGACTTCATGCCTTATTTAAAACCAGTTAGTAAACCACGCAGCGGCGTCCACTATTTTCTCGAAGGCTGGCGTTTGATTTCGCTGCCCGGCATCCGCCGTTTCGTCATACTGCCTTTACTGGTGAATATTCTGCTGATGGGCGGCGCGTTCTGGTGGCTCTTCACGCGCCTTGGCGATTGGATCCCCCAGGTTATGAGCCATATTCCGACATGGCTCCAGTGGCTTAGCTATCTGATCTGGCCGATCGCCGTGCTATCCATTTTATTGGTTTTCGGCTATCTGTTCAGCACCATCGCCAATTTCATCGCGGCCCCGTTCAACGGTCTGCTGGCCGAACAGCTGGAAGCGCGCCTGACCGGTCAGTCATTGCCCGACAGCGGCATACTGGGCATCGCCAAAGACGTTCCCCGCATTATGAAGCGGGAAGTCCAGAAGCTGGCTTATTACCTGCCGCGCGCCGTTGTTCTGCTGTTGCTCTATTTTATACCGGGGGTCGGACAGACTCTCGCGCCCGTGCTTTGGTTCCTGTTCAGCGCCTGGATGCTGGCTATTCAATATTGCGATTACCCTTTCGATAATCATAAAGTCAGCTTTCCCATCATGCGTCAGGCATTACGCCGGCATAAAGTGATCAATATGCAGTTTGGCGCGCTGATCAGCCTGTTTACGCTGATTCCGTTTCTGAATCTGGTCATTATGCCCGTGGCGGTTTGCGGCGCGACGGCGCTGTGGGCCGAGCGTTATCGCGATCTTTCCGCCGTGCGGCCAAAACAACCGTGAGAGCCGGCGCACATTGATGAATGTTTCACCTTGTAATGAAAACATATTTCCTAAGAACATAACGATATAGCAATTCTTTACTTCACTGACGGGTGCGAACGAGTATTCTCTCTATGTTCGCAAAAATTTCATACAGTTATAAGGACGGGCTATGAGCAAGATCTACGAAGACAATTCTTTTACAATCGGCCATACGCCGCTGGTTCGCCTGAACCGTATCGGCAACGGACGCATTCTGGCTAAGGTTGAATCGCGTAATCCCAGTTTCAGCGTTAAATGCCGTATCGGCTCCAATCTTATCTGGGATGCGGAAAAACGCGGCGTGCTGAAAAAAGGTGTCGAATTGGTCGAGCCTACCAGCGGCAATACCGGTATCGCTTTAGCCTACGTGGCCGCCGCCCGTGGTTACAAGCTGACGCTGACCATGCCCGAAACCATGAGTATCGAACGACGCAAGCTGCTGAAGGCCCTGGGCGCCAAACTGGTTCTCACTGAAGGCGCGAAAGGCATGAAAGGCGCCATCGCCAAGGCTGAGGAGATCGTCGCCAGCGATCCTGAACGTTACTTGCTGCTACAGCAGTTCAGCAACCCCGCCAACCCGGAAATTCATGAAAAAACCACCGGGCCGGAAATTTGGGAAGATACCGACGGCGCTGTCGACGTCTTTATCGCCGGCGTCGGTACGGGCGGTACGCTGACCGGGGTAAGCCGTTATATCAAGAATACCAAAGGTAAAGCCATCACCAGCGTGGCGGTAGAGCCGGCGGATTCTCCGGTGATCACCCAGGCATTGGCGGGTGAGGAGATCAAACCGGGTCCGCATAAGATTCAGGGGATCGGCGCCGGCTTCATTCCGGATAACCTCGATCTGAAACTGATTGACCGCGTAGAAAGAATCACTAACGAAGACGCCATCAGCACGGCTCGCCGTTTGATGGAAGAAGAAGGTATTTTGGCAGGGATCTCTTCAGGCGCCGCCGTTGCCGCCGCGCTGAATCTGCTAAAAGAGAAAGAATTTGAAGATAAAACCATCGTGGTTATCCTGCCCTCTTCCGGTGAACGTTACCTGAGTACCGCACTCTTCGCAGACCTCTTTACCGAGCAAGAATTGCAGCAATAAGTTTACTGACCGCCGCAGGGCATAAGTAAACCGAATGTTAAAAAAGCACCTATTCAGGTGCTTTTTTAGATGCATTTTTGTGGCGTAGTTCAAACTTTCCATCATATGTGGATTGCTTTTCTGGCTTAGGTCTAGTATTTAACCGAACAATTATTTCGATGCGTGAAATTAATAACCGCCAGGGAATCGCCCTTCGCTGAATCGATTTAACTGACGCAACAATGGTTGTATCATCGTTTTGCTTATCCGGTTCAAAGAAAGATTCAGGAACCAGGTGATGTTTGGTGGTATTTTATGCAGGAAATACTTTTGCGTTTCCTTGCCGCATCCCGGCCTGCCCCTGTAACATAATCAGGTGCTAACCACACAGGCTAAAGTTTACTGCATGCACTAAACTTTAGTTCCACAACATCAATCTAATCCATAAGTTGGGGAATACAGAATGTTCCAGCAAGAAGTGACTATTACCGCACCGAACGGCCTGCACACTCGTCCTGCTGCTCAGTTTGTCAAAGAAGCCAAAGGCTTTACTTCAGAAATCACCGTAACGTCGAACGGTAAAAGCGCCAGCGCAAAAAGTTTGTTCAAGTTACAGACACTCGGCTTAACTCAGGGTACTGTGGTTACCATCGCCGCAGAAGGTGAAGACGAACAGAAAGCTGTAGAACATCTGGTTAAACTAATGGCTGAGCTTGAGTAATAGACAAGCCTTACAGACAAGCTTTTTAGTGAACATCAGAATCGAGTAAGGTAGGGTTATGATTTCAGGCATATTAGTATCACCGGGTATCGCTTTTGGTAAGGCACTTTTGCTGAAAGAAGATGAAATAGTCATCAACCGGAAAAAAATCTCTGCGGATCAAGTAGAGCAAGAAGTTGAACGTTTTCTGACTGGCAGGGCCAAGGCCGCTAAACAGCTGGAAGCCATCAAGATCAAAGCGGGCAAAACGCTTGGCGCAGAGAAAGAAGCCATCTTCGAAGGCCACATCATGTTGCTGGAAGATGAAGAGTTCGAGCAGGAAATCATAGCCCTGATTAAAGAAGAGCATGCTTCTGCCGACGCGGCCGCGTATTCCGTCATTGAGAATCAGGCAAAAGCGCTCGAAGAGCTTGACGATGAATATCTGAAAGAACGTGCGGCGGACATGCGCGACATCGGCAAACGTCTGCTGAAAAACATTCTTGGCATGACGATTATCGATCTGGGCGATATCGAAGACGAAGTCATCCTGGTCGCCGCCGACCTGACGCCGTCGGAAACCGCGCAGCTTAATCTGGATAAAGTACTGGGCTTCATTACCGACCTGGGCGGCCGTACTTCCCACACTTCCATCATGGCCCGCTCGCTGGAATTACCGGCGATTGTCGGCACCACGGATGCCACCAAACAAGTTAAAAACGGCGACTTCCTGATTCTGGATGCGGTCAACAACAAAATCTATCAGAATCCATCCGCTGAAGTTATCGACGAATTAAAGGCCGTTCAGCAACAATACAACACAGAGAAGCATGAACTTGCCAAACTGAAGGATCTGCCGGCCATCACGCTGGACGGTCATCAGGTGGAAGTGTGCGCCAATATCGGCACCGTACGCGATGTCGCCGGCGCGGAACGCAATGGCGCGGAAGGCGTTGGTCTGTATCGTACCGAATTCCTGTTTATGGATCGCGACTCCCTGCCGACCGAAGAAGAGCAGTTCCAGGCTTATAAAGCCGTTGCTGAAGCCGTTGGCGCCCAGGCCGTTATCGTGCGCACCATGGATATCGGCGGCGACAAAGACCTGCCGTACATGAACCTGCCGAAGGAAGAGAACCCATTCCTCGGCTGGCGCGCTATTCGTATCTGTCTGGATCGTAAAGAAATTCTTCATGCCCAGCTGCGCGCAATCCTGCGGGCGTCCGTATTCGGCAAGCTGCGCATCATGTTCCCGATGATCATCTCCGTCGAAGAAGTACAGGCGCTGAAAGCGGAACTGGAAATGCTGAAAGGCCAGTTGCGGGAAGAAGGCAAAGCATTCGACGAATCCATTGAAGTGGGTGTAATGGTTGAAACGCCGGCGGCGGCGACCATTGCTCACCATTTAGCGAAGGAAGTTGACTTCTTTAGTATTGGGACAAACGATTTAACCCAGTATACTCTGGCAGTTGATCGGGGTAATGAGCTGATCTCTCATCTCTATAACCCGATGTCCCCAGCAGTATTGACCCTGATTAAACAGGTGATTGACGCATCCCATGCCGAAGGTAAGTGGACAGGAATGTGTGGTGAGCTCGCTGGTGACGAACGTGCTACACTACTGTTATTGGGAATGGGTCTGGACGAATTCAGTATGAGTGCCATCTCTATCCCACGCATCAAGAAAATTATCCGTAATGCAAATTACGAAGATGCGAAGGCGCTGGCGGAACAGGCGTTAGCCCAACCAACGGCACAAGAGTTGAGCAACTTGGTGAGCCGCTTTATTAAAGAAAAAACGCTCTGCTGAGTCCGCTATACTGACGCTGGCCCAATATTAACGCTTAGGAGAAGATCATGGGTTTGTTTGATAAATTGAAATCTCTGGTTTCTGATGATAAGAAAGACACCGGCAGCATCGAAATCATTGCGCCGCTGTCTGGCGAAATCGTCAATATTGAAGATGTTCCTGATGTCGTGTTTGCTGAGAAGATCGTCGGTGACGGTATCGCTATTAAACCTACGGGCAACAAAATCGTCGCTCCGGTAGATGGCACTATCGGCAAAATTTTTGAAACCAACCATGCTTTTTCTATCGAGTCTGATAGTGGTATTGAATTGTTCGTTCACTTTGGTATCGACACCGTCGAACTGAAGGGCGAAGGTTTCAAGCGTATTGCTGAAGAAGGCCAGCGTGTGAAGAAAGGCGATCTCATCATTGAGTTTGACCTGCCGCTGTTGGAAGAAAAAGCCAAGTCTACGTTGACGCCGGTGGTTATCTCCAATATGGATGAAATCAAAGACCTGGTTAAACTGAGCGGCACCGTTGTCGTTGGTGAAACGCCGGTTATCCGTATCAAGAAATAAATCACATCGTCATTGATGATTTGAAAACGGCGCCCTGATTGGCGCCGTTTTTATTTTTACGGGATGGCGTTCGGCGTTATTTTACTGCCAACGGGGAATGCACAGGCAGATAGTCAATCCGCCCTGCGCGCCATTTTCCGCTTCAATGCGTCCGCCGTGGGCCAATACGACTTTACGGGCGATGGCCAATCCCAGACCGTATCCTTTACCAGAAACCGGTGATTCGATGCGGACAAAGGGATCAAAGATACTGGATAGCTTACTTTTATCCACGCCTGGCCCCTGATCGGCGACACGTATCGTCCATTCGCTTTCGTCGCCCTTCAGCGAAACATTAACCTTCTGCGCCCGGGAAGAAAAACGCAGCGCATTACGGACGATATTATCGATCGCCCTGCGCATCAGTTCCGCATTCCCTTTCACCGTGTGATCCAGATTTTCATCCGCCTCAAACAGGATATCAACCCCGGGGATCTGCGCTTCATAACGCGCATCGTTGACCACGGCTTTCACCAGCCCCAGTAAATCGAAATACTCTTCGTCCATGCCGGCGTTCTGGGTACGCGATAACGCCAGCAGTTCGCCAATCATCTTGTCCATGCGGGCCGCTTCACGTTCTATCCGCAACAGCGAACTTTCCGTATTATCGGTGTTCTGATGAGCCAGCCCTATCGCCAACTGTAATCGCGCCAGAGGCGATCGCAGTTCATGCGACACATCATGCAATAACTGCTCTCTGGTACTGACGAGTATATCCAGCCGCTCGACCATCGAGTCAAAGTCACGCGCGACTTCGCTGATTTCATCATGACGCTTGCGCATCAACGGCAACAGGCGCACGGTGAGATCGCCTTGAGCCACGCGGCCAAACCCCGCACGCAGTTGATCAAGCGGTCGGGCCAGGTTCCAGGCCAACAGCCAACTGAAAAGCAATCCGCAAAAACCGCCGATCAAAAACAAAGGCATAGGTACATTGAGGATCTCCCGCGGCCTGGCGGGAGGACGAAACTCGCTACGCAACCGGCTGGTATCGTAGCGAACCTGATACCACTCGCCCTGCGGCCCCTGAACCTGCCTGAGCATACTGGCCGGCGCAAACTCATCGGACTCGGGAGAGAGCTCAAGCCCCTTTCCGGGCTTTGGTTGATCGCCTGGATTTGAGCCAGACTGAGGATGATGCCCCATGTCCTGCTCGGATAAGGGCTGCGATGAGGAGGTGACCGCAATATAACGCCTGTCCTTTTCAGGCCATTGCGCCATCACGGCCTGCCACTCCGCTAAACCGCCATGCTGCAACACGGCCAACGCAATGCCCGACTGCATGGCGGCGACATGCGTAACTGCCGTCTCCTCCATGGATTTATGCGGTTGACCGTACAAAGAAAACGCCAGCCATAACAGCTGCGAGATGATGATAAACGTCAGCCAGAACCCCAGCAATATTTTCCAGAAAAGCCGTCCGCGTATCATCATCAACGAATCCGGTATCCCACGCTGCGCACGGTTTCGATGGTCATCGTATTCCCCTCCAACGCGCCGAGTTTCTGGCGAATATTGCTGATGTGTACATCCACGCTGCGGTCGTAGGCCTCACGCCGACGTCCCAGGCACTTTTCCGACAGCTCGTCTTTGGAAACAACCCGTTCCGGCGCCCGTAACAGCAACTCCAGCAAGTTAAACTCGGAGGCGGTGAGATCGAATGCCTGCCCTTTCCACTCGCTGCTGCGGGTTGCCGGATTAAGCACCAGATCGCCATAGGCGGCGACGCTATCGTCCTGTTGTTTGCTCGGCCGATCGTCGTAACGACGCAGCACCGCCCTGAGACGAGCGACCAGTTCCCGCGGATAGCATGGCTTCGGCATATAGTCATCGGCGCCCATTTCCAGCCCGATAACGCGGTCGATATTATCGCCTTTCGCCGTCAGCATAATCACCGGCAGCTTTTGGTTCTTTCTGATTTGACGCAATACATCGATACCGCTCATGTCGGGCAGCATAATATCCAGAATGATCGCGGTATATTCCCCTGACATCGCGCCATCAATGCCTTCTTTGCCGGTCAGTACCCTTGATGTAGCAAACCCTTCAGCATTCAGGTATTCGCAAAGCATATTCCCCAGTTCTACGTCATCATCGACCAGTAAAATTTTCATCTCTGTCCCCATTCGCGGATGTATCGTGCATTCTCAGGCCTGGCATCAATCTTGGCAGCCGGATTTACAGAATCCTTACCCTTCATTTACCGTATCCGATAAATTTCAAGATGAAGGGTATAAAGATCGCCGCTGCTTTTCCATACACAGCGTAGATTAACCGTTTAGCTCCCCGCTATACATGGATCGTGACGGCGGGTACTCGTTCAGGAAAAGGCCGGCACGGTACGTTGAAGATTGGATTACGGTGACGCCGAATGTTGAATTTTCAGCGCGCGATTGACGTCTACGACGCCTACTCGAATACGCCGGTCGATAAATAGCGGTCGCCCCGATCGCAGGCGATCGTCACAATCACGCTGCCGGGGTTTTCCGCCGCGATACGCAACGCGCCCGACACTGCGCCGCCGGAACTGACGCCGCAGAAAATGCCTTCCTGCCGAGCCAGGCGGCATAAGGCGTCTTCCGCTTCCTGCTGTGAAATATCCATGATGCGATCGACCACATCCGCATCGAAAATACCCGGCATATATTCCGCCGCCCAACGGCGAATGCCGGGAATATGGCTGCCTTCGGCGGGCTGTAGCCCTACCGTAACGATGTCGTCGCGCTGCGCTTTCAGATAGCGGCTGACGCCGGAAATGGTGCCGGTGGTACCCATACTGGAAACGAAATGGGTCAATTTCCCTGACGTTTGCCGCCAGATTTCCGGGCCGGTGGTCAAAAAGTGGGCGAGCGAGTTATCCGGGTTGTTAAACTGATCGAGAACTTTCCCCTCGCCCGACAGCGCCATCTGGCGGGCTAAATCGCGCGCGCCTTCCATCCCTGACTGCCGGCTGACCAGAATCAGCTCGGCGCCGTAAGCGCGCATCGCGGCCTGCCGTTCCTGACTCATATTTTCCGGCATCAACAGACGCAAACGATAGCCTTTAACCGCGGCGATCATCGCCAGCGCGATACCGGTATTGCCGCTGGTCGCTTCGATCAATCGATCGCCGGGCGCGATATCGCCACGGCGCTCCGCCTGCTGAATCATGGATAACGCCGCGCGATCTTTAACCGATCCGGCCGGATTGTTCCCTTCCAGTTTCAGCCACACTTCGCTGTCCGTTCCCTGCGTCAAGCGCTGCAATTTCACCAGCGGCGTATTGCCAATACAATGTTCAAGCGTTGTCACGAATTAAATCCTAAAAAATTCCATCACCGACGATGTACGATGGAAGCGGTAAAACGTTAATGTTGATCGGGCGGATGATGTTCCCGCCCGCGCGCCAGTTGCCGGGCGACGCGCCACTGTAACGCGCTTTTGACGAACAGCGTCAGTATCGCCATCACCGTGAGTAACGCCGCGGCGGTAAAGGCGCCGACGGTGTTATAGTCCTGATGCAGCAGTTCCACCTGCAACGGCAAGGTGTAGGTTTCGCCGCGGATCGCGCCCGAAACCACTGACACCGCGCCGAATTCGCCGATCGCCCGCGCATTGGTCAATACCACGCCATACAGCAGCGCCCAGCGGATATTCGGCAGCGTCACTTTGCAGAACATTTGCCAGCCCGACGCGCCGAGCAGCACGGCGGCTTCCTCCTCCTGACTGCCCTGATTCATCATCACCGGCACCAGTTCCCTGACCATAAACGGGCAGGTGACAAAGATGGTGACCAGAACGATACCCGGCCAGGCGAACATCAGTTGCACCCCATGCGCATCCAGCCAGCCGCCGACCGCCCCGTTGGTGCTGTAAAATAGCAGATACAGCAGGCCGGCCACCACCGGCGAAACGGCGAAGGGGATGTCGATCAGCGTCAGCAGCAACTGCCGCCCCGGAAACTGAAAACGCGTCACCAGCCAGGCCATTAGCGTGCCGAATACCAGATTGACCGGCACGGCGATCGCCACCACCAGCAGCGTGAGGCCTATCGCATGCAGCATTTCGGGATCGCTCAGGTTACGCCATACGCCGCCGAACCCCTGCGAGAACGCTGCGGCAAAAATCGAGACCAGCGGAATGACCAGCATAATCAGCGATAATATCACCCCCAGCGTAATCAACGCCCATTTCCCCCAGTTGCGCGACGGGCGGACAGGATGCTTCGGTTGCTGAGTCACGGTAAAAGGATCGGCCATTAAACGCTCCGGGTTCGCTGGCCAAAACGGCTTTGCACCACGTTGATGGCGAATAATAACAGCAAAGAAGCGGCCAACACCACGGAGGCAATCGCACTGGCGGCCGGAAAATCAAACTCCTGAAGACGCATAAAAATCATCAGGGAGATCACCTCCGTTTGCCAGGCCATATTGCCGGCAATAAAAATGACGGCGCCGAACTCCCCCAGACTGCGGGCCAGCGACAACGCGGTGCCGGTTAATAACGCCGGGGTCAGCTCCGGTAGAATCACGTAGCGAAAGCACTGCCAGCGATTCGACCCCAGCGTTTGCGCCGCCTCTTCATATTCCGGCCCGAGATCCTCCAGCACCGGCTGCACGGTGCGCACCACGAAAGGAATGCTGGTGAACGCCATCGCCACCGTAATCCCCAGCCAGGTATAGGAGACCTTGATGCCGTATTCCGCCAGCCAGGCTCCATACCAGCCAGTGGTTGAAAACAGCGCGGCCAGCGTCAGCCCGGCCACGGCGGTAGGCAGCGCAAAGGGCAAATCCATCAGGCCGTCCAGCAGCGCGCGGCCGGGAAAGCGATAACGCGTCAGGATCCAGGCCATCAGCAGGCCGAACCCGGCGTTAAACAGCGTGGCGACCCCCGCCGACAATAAAGTCACTTTATAGGCGGCGACAACCTGCGGATAGGAGATCACCGCCCAGTACTGCGCCCAGCTCATATCCGCCAGTTGCATCGCCAGCGCGCTCAGCGGCAATAGCAGAATCAAACAGATAAACAGCAAACTGCTGCCCAGACTCAACGCAAATCCCGGCAGCACCCGCTTACTCGCGACGGAAAGCATTATTGACGACCGGCCGCCAGCAATTTATCCAGCTCGCCGCCGGTTTCAAAATGGGTTTTCATCACCTGCGGCCAGGGGCCGAACTGCTCTTCCACCTGGAACAATTCGGTAGCGGGAAAACGGGATTGCAGCGTTTGCATCAGCGCCGGATTGTTCACGCGGTAGTAAAAATCGGCGATGACCTGCTGCGCCTCCGGGCTGTAGAGATAATGCAAATATTCCCTGGCCGCCTGTTCGGTGCCGTTGCCGGCGACGTTCTTGTCGATCCAGGCGACCGGGAATTCGGCCCGCACATTCACCTTCGGCACAATGACCTCATAGTTCTCCGTGCCGTACTGCTGGCGAATATTATTCACCTCCGACTCAAAGCTGATCAGCACATCGCCAAGCTGACGCTCGACAAAGGTAGTGGTCGCGCCGCGGCCGCCGGTATCAAACACCGCCACATTGGCCAGAAAACGTTTTATCCAGTCGCGGGTTTTCGCCTCATCCCCGCCGTTGGCCTGACTGGTGGAGCCCCAGGCCGCCAGATAGGTGTAACGGGCGTTGCCGGACGTTTTGGGGTTGGGGAAAATCAGCTTAACGTCGTCGCGCACCAGATCGCTCCAGTCATGAATCTCTTTCGGATTGCCTTTGCGCACCAGAAAAGCCATGGTCGAGTAGAACGGAGAACTGTTATTCGGTAAGCGGCTCTGCCAGTCGGCGGGGATTAACTGCCCGCGATCGTGCAGGATCTGCACGTCCGTCACCTGATTGTAAGTGACCACATCCGCTTTCAGTCCTTGCAGAATCGCCAGCGCCTGTCTGGAGGAGCCGGCATGGGATTGCTTGATGGTCAGCGGATCGTTCGGGTGCTGCGCCAGCCACTGCTTTTCAAACCCCGGATTTAACGCGGCGAACAGCTCGCGGGAAACATCATAGGAACTGTTTAAAATCTCGGTGGCGGAAACATAACCCTGCCCGCCCAACAGTAATGACAACGCCAGGGAACCCTTTACCAACCAGTTTGTTATCGGTTTTTTATTCATCACTTTTTCCTGCCAGAGTTATTGTCGGGAATGCTTATTAAGAGACCAGTGTATGTGCAGGTTGGGGTCGGGCCAGGCAATTTATATAGAATATTTCGGGATTTTTAAGCATCGAAACGCATAAAAAATTGCCGGGAGCAATTTTTAACGTCGCTTGCGACGACCCGAAGGGTGGCGGGCAGGGATAGCCCGCCATAAAAAATTGCCGGGAGCAATTTTTAACGTCTCTTGCGGTAGGCTGAAGAATCCCCCACAACTCAGGGAAAGGAATGTCTGTAAGCACAGTGAGGGTTTCGTGCGCACTAACCTCAGTCGATTTCTGCAACCGTCGAAGCACGCGCCCGACATGGGGCGGCTCAGTCGCCGCCGCCCCATGACCCCGGGCTTTTCGCGAAATCGCGTCGCTACGCGATGCCTTCGGCGTTCGTGACCGCTGGTCGGGCCGCCAGTGACGCGCTCCCAGCGCGGCACTGGCTTTCGCGGCGTCCATGCCGCTCACCCGGCAGTCACGCCCACCTCAGCGCGATTTTTTACGCGAAGGAAAACCTTAAAAAAACAAATCTCCTGCGGGAGCGACTGGGCCGGGATTACAGCGCCAGCAGGCGATCCAGCGACGGCGCGAAGAAGTAGCTGCCGCTCACCGCGCGGGTAAAACGCAGCATCTCGTCACGCTTGCCGTCCAGGTCGCCGAACATGCTCAGCAACTGCTGCTCGATGTTATGCAGACGAGCGCAGTAGGCAATAAAGTAAAGTCCGTGCTTACCGCTGGCCGTGCCGTAAGGCAGGCTTTGACGCAGGATTTTCAGCCCCTTGCCGTCTTCTTTTAAATCAACGCGGCTGACGTGCGACGTCACCGGACGCTGTTCGGGCGGCAGTTCTTCGCTGTCCTGTTTGGTGCGGCCAATCATCTGCTGTTGCTGTTCAACGCTAAAGCGCTGCCACTGCTTCAGATTATGTTCCCAACGCTGGGTCAAAACATAGCTGCCGCCGGCATCCGGCTGACCCTCTGGAATGATCGCCACATCGTGACGGGCGTCGCCCTGCGGATTCTCGGTGCCATCCACAAAACCGCTCAAATCACGATCCTCAACCCAGCGGAAGCCGTGAATTTCCTCTTCCACATGAATGGCGCTGCCAAAGGCGGCCAGCGCGGCCTGCCCCAGACTGAAATTCACATCCTGTCGTAATGAATGAATATGGATCAGCAAATCGCGTTGGGTTGCCGGCGCCAGTCCTTTGCCTAACGGCGTAAACGGTTTGAGCTCCTGCGCGGAATTCTGGCAATCCAGATCGCGCCATACGTCAGAGCCAAAGGCGAGCACCGCGCCCAGGCCGGCATCGGGAAACTGCTGTTGCAGCTCGGACAACGCCTGGCAAAACTTTTTGCATCCCTGCCGGATGGCATCAAACTCCCCCTGGATCATGGCTTCCATATAAATGGCAAAACGGCGGTGCTCCAATAAAATACCGCTCTGAACTTGTGTCATCTTTGCTTCCTCAATCTAAGCATGCTTCTTTATTCTTGTTTGCCATGCACTATGCGCGGCCGGACTATCATACCGGAAGAAATCAGGGTTTTACTTTGCTTAAGCGCAAAATCATCACCAACGCCGGGTTTATCGCGTTAAACATGGCGGAAGATATTGAGAAGGTATTTGAATATCAACCACAAGGAAAATGCAGATTTGTTATGAAACCGCGTTTTTTCGTCTATCGACGCGAATAAAGCGCAAGCTCAGCACTTTGGCTATCTCAGAACATAACAGCAATCCGAGGTTCAACAGCGCGTGTTGAACGCCGATGATGCCAATCAACCAGGGAATAAAAGACAGGGAAGGCGTTACCGTCAGCAACCTGACCGGCGTTTGCAGGTACGCCAGCGTGATGGCGCACCGACGCTGACGTAAAAAAAGCCAGGCCGATACGGGAAGGGAAAGCGTTAAGCACAGCGATAGTATGAAAAACAGATCGCCATAAACGCCCAAAACAGGGCGATTCGACAAAAAGGCAAGCGTATCATCGTAAATCGGTATTCTTTGATGCGAAAAATTCAGCCATAGAAAGCGAACGACATAGGCAAGATCCATCATCCCCCAGAAATAAAAGATCGGCGTCGCCTTAATCCCCATCATGACTAAATCCCTTTTATATCGGCAAAAAGAGGCGGCGATCAGTCGCGAGCCTGCGCATGCCAGACGATCTTACTGACCCGCCAGCTCTTGAGAATATCGTCGGAAGGCATCAGGCCTTCCGGTCCGCGCCACTCGCCGGAAAACAGATAGCTGACATGTTTGCTCTGCGGCGCGACACACTCAACGCTTTGAGCATCATCCCCTTGCCCCAATTGGCAGGCGCCAAATGCCTTGCTGTAGGATGAATCGAACGTATCGCCGATTTTAACCCCCCACTCGCTGTCAATCGCCGCATCCATCACTTCCACTTTCCGGACATGGCTTTTAGGTTCGCCGCTGATAATCAGCTTCACGTCATTACCATCCAATGCCTGATAGAACGCCACCAGTTGTCCGTTGCTCGAGCCCATGCCGCTACGCAGGCGATAGTCATTATTCAGCGCCGCCTGTAAAACGGATTCCGATAGCGGCGTACCGGCATTAATGCCGCCGACGCCGCTATCCGTTACCTGGATTGAACGGCCAAACCAGTTAAACGGCGACAGGCTGGACCAGGAAAAATGAGACAGGCTGCCGCACCCGGTCAGCAACAACGGAAAAACCAATAATAGTGGGCGAAATTTCATTACATTAACTCCTTCAATATTGAACGGGCTGAATCAGTAGCCGCCATCACCCGATTTGAGTTTGAGTATAGGGTCGAAGGAAAGTGCCGTAAAACGGGGAAGAAATCGGACGCCGATGGCGATGCGTCGCTCAGACGGACAGACGGACAGACCCGGCAATGACGAGCCTGACGTCACAGGGCGTGAAGCGGATGACGCCAGACGGCGGATCAGTATTCCTGATCCTCAATCAGCCGTTTTCCCAGCGTGACGCTGTCGACCATCTCATAGTCGAGTTTTTCATACATGCCGATCACCGCGTCGTTATCCTCACGCACCATCAGATGAATTTTGGGGCAGCCGCGGGCGATAAGTTTCTTTTCCAGGCGGCTGATCAACGCATTAGCGATACCTCTGCCTCGAAAATCCGGATGAACGCCAAGATAATAAGCCGAGCCGCGGTGACCGTCGTAGCCGCCCATGACCGACCCCACCACTTCACCGCCGACTTCAGCGATTAGAAACAGATCGGGATCGTGATTCAGCTTACGCTCAATATCCATTTCAGGATCGTTCCACGGGCGCAGCAAATCGCAGCGTTCCCAAAGAGTGATCACTTCTTCAAAGTCATCTTGCCGGAATATGCGGATTTCCATCACATTGACCAGGTTGCAATTAGGTAAGCTCTGATTATCGCGTGATTTGTGTCAGACGCAATATCAAATTGCGCCCAGGCCATGGAAATCCCCCGACAAGTTCAGCGACGGGGATAGTATTTATTACACGCGGCAATAATCGTTATACTTAGCGCCTTTAGCGATCCAGGACACGAGACGTTAGCCTATGCCGAACATTCAGGCGGTAACATCCTTTCTGCGCACGTTGCAGGACGAACTCTGCCGACAGCTTGCCGCCGCGGACGGCGCCGCGAACTTTGATGAAGATATCTGGCAGCGCGCGCAGGGCGGCGGCGGATGCAGCCGCGTCTTGTCCGACGGCAGCGTCTTCGAACGCGCCGGCGTCAATTTTTCTCATGTCGCGGGCCATTCATTGCCGCCATCGGCCAGCGCGCATCGTCCGGAACTGGCGGGACGCAGCTATCAGGCGCTGGGCGTATCGCTGGTTATTCATCCGCGAAACCCTTATGTTCCCACCAGCCACGCCAACGTGCGCTTTTTCATTGCCGAAAAACCGGGCGAAGAGCCGGTATGGTGGTTCGGCGGCGGCTTCGATCTGACGCCGGTTTATGGCTTCGAGGAAGACGCGGTGCATTGGCACCAGACCGCCCACGATCTGTGCCGTCCTTTCGGCGCCGATATTTATCCGCGCTATAAGAAATGGTGCGATGACTATTTTTATCTCAAACACCGCAATGAAGCGCGCGGCATCGGCGGATTATTCTTTGACGATCTGAATACGCCGGATTTCGCCACCTGTTTTGATTTTACCCGGGCGGTCGGCGAAGGATTTCTGGCGGCTTATCTGCCGATCGTCGAAAAACGCAAGGCGCTGCCGTGGGGCGAGCGCGAGCGTGAATTTCAGCTCTACCGGCGCGGACGCTATGTCGAATTCAACCTGGTATGGGATCGCGGCACGCTGTTCGGGCTGCAAAGCGGCGGACGCACCGAATCCATTTTAATGTCGATGCCGCCGCTGGCCCGCTGGGAATATCAATATCAACCTGAACCAGACAGCCCGGAAGCCGCGCTGTACCGCGATTTTTTACCCGTCAGAGACTGGCTGAACGATAATAACCGCGCAGAAACCGCAACAGGAGTAAGCCAATAATGCAGATTTGGGTCGACGCCGATGCCTGTCCGAACGTCATTAAAGAGGTATTGTTTCGCGCGGCGGATCGCACCGCCACCCTGACCACGCTGGTCGCCAACCAGTCGCTGAAGGTGCCGCCGTCACGCTTTATTCGTACCCTGCGCGTCGCCGCCGGCTTTGATGTCGCGGACAACGAGATTGTGCGCCGGGTTGAAACCGGCGATCTGGTGGTCACCAGCGATATCCCGCTGGCGGCGGAAGTGATCGAAAAAGGCGCGGTGGCGCTCAATCCGCGCGGTGAACGCTATACGCCGGACACCATCCGCGAACGGCTGAACATGCGCGATTTTATGGATACCATGCGCGCCAGCGGCATCCAGACCGGCGGGCCGGCGACCCTCAATCAACGCGATCGCCAGCAGTTCGCCAACGAACTGGACAAATGGCTGCGGCAAGCCACCTAAGGCAAGATAAAAAAAGCCCGCCGGAGCGCGTACTCCCGCGGGCTTTTTTAGCTCAGGCAGATTACAGCGGCTGGGTCTGCGCTTCCACCACCGCCAGCGCCACCATGTTGACGATACGGCGCACCGAGGCGATAGGCGTCAGGATATGCACCGGTTTGGATACCCCCATCAGCACCGGCCCGACCGTCACGCCTTCCGAGGACGATACGCGCAGCAGGTTATAGCTGATACGCGCCGCTTCCATATTCGGCATAATCAGGATATTGGCCGATCCTTTCAGCGGACTGTCCGGCATCTGCTCGCGGCGGATCGCTTCCACCAGCGCGGCGTCGCCGTGCATCTCGCCGTCAATTTCCAGTTCCGGCGCCAGTTTATTCACCAGCGCCAGCGTGGCGCGCATCTTCTGTGCGGTGAGCGAATCGGAAGTGCCGAAGCTCGAATGCGACAACAGGGCGACCTTCGGCTCAATGCCGAAACGACGCACGGTTTCCGCCGCCATCAGGGCAATTTCAGCCAGTTGCTCCGGCGTCGGATCGGCGTTGACGTAGGTGTCGGCGATAAACGTATTCCCGCTCGGCAACAGCAACGCATTCATCGCGCCGGCCACATGCACGCCCTCGCGGTAGCCGAACACTCTCTCCACCACGTCGAAATGCTCTTCGTAGGTACCGATGGTGCCGCAAATCAGCGCATCCGCTTCGCCGCGCAATACCATGATGGCGCCAATCAGGGTTGGATTGCCGATCACCTCGCGCTGCGCTTTTTCCTGCGACACGCCGCGGCGTTTCATTATTTCGAAATACTCGCCCCAGTATTCTTTGAAGCGCGGGTCGGATTCGTTATTCACCACTTCAAAATCTTTACCGATGGTCAACTGCAACCCCAGCTTTTGCAGACGCATCTCGATGACGTTCGGACGACCGATCAATATCGGGAAGGCCAGCCCCAGCGTCACCAGCTCCTGCGTCGCATGCAGCACGCGCGGATCTTCCCCTTCGGCCAGCACCACGCGGCGCGGCTGCTGACGCGCCTGGGAGAAAATCGGTTTCATAAACAGATTGGTTTTATAGACGAACTGGGTCAGCTTCTCGATATAGGCGTCGAAATCCTCAATCGGCCGCTTGGCGACGCCGGACTCCATCGCCGCTTTCGCCACCGCCGGCGCGATTTTGATAATCAGCCGCGGGTCGAACGGTTTCGGGATCAGATACTCCGGCCCGAACGACAGATCCTGATCGCCATAGGCGGACGCCACCACTTCGCTCTGCTCCGCCAGCGCCAGGTTGGCGATGGCATGCACACAGGCCAGCTTCATCTCCTCATTGATGGTGGTGGCGCCGACATCCAGCGCCCCGCGGAAGATGAACGGGAAGCACAGCACGTTGTTCACCTGATTCGGATAATCGGAACGACCGGTGCAGATGATGGCGTCCGGGCGCACTTCTTTCGCCAGAGGCGGCAGAATTTCCGGCTCGGGGTTGGCCAGCGCCAGAATCAGCGGACGCGGCGCCATGGTTTTCACCATCTCCGGCGTCAACACGCCGGGGCCGGAACAGCCGAGGAAAATATCGGCATCGGGAATGACGTCCGCCAGCTTACGCGCGCCGTTATCCTCAACCGCGTAGGCCGCTTTGGTTTCTTCCATATTTTCATCACGGCCCTGATAAATCACCCCGCGCGAATCACAGACGACGATGTTGCGTTTCTGAAGGCCCAGCGCCACCAGCAGATTCAGACAGGCGATGGACGCCGCGCCGGCGCCGGAAACCACCAGACGCACATCGGCGATATTCTTCTCCACCACGCGCAGACCGTTCAGCACCGCGGCGGTACAGATGATGGCGGTGCCGTGCTGATCGTCATGAAATACCGGGATCTTCATCCGCTCGCGCAGCTTTTTCTCAATGTAGAAACATTCAGGCGCCTTGATGTCTTCCAGATTGATACCGCCAAACGTCGGTTCCAGCGCCGCGACAACATCGATCAATTTATCCGGATCCAGCTCATCCACCTCAATATCGAATACATCAATACCGGAGAATTTCTTGAACAGAACGCCCTTCCCCTCCATCACCGGCTTGCCGGCCAGCGCGCCGATGTTGCCAAGACCCAGCACGGCGGTGCCATTCGATATCACCGCCACCAGATTACCGCGCGCCGTATACTTGTACGCCGCCAGCGGATCCTCGGCGATCTCAAGACATGGCGCGGCGACGCCGGGAGAGTATGCCAAGGCCAGATCGCGCTGAGTCGCCAGCGGCTTGGTCGGCGATACCTGAATTTTCCCTGGTACCGGAAATTGGTGGAAATCCAATGCGCTCTGTTTCAATTGGTCGTCCATTGTTACGTCCTTTGTCTGTTTTCGTTATGGGGAGGGAATGAGGTTATAGAGGGCCAGTATAATGTGTGTGGTTTGTTAAACTTTGAAGGACGGCAAAAAGCGGAATTTAATTTCGCTTAATATAGTTAATATAATTAATTTACAACTCGGTTTTGCCGCCGGCGCGGGTTACCGGCGGCAAAATCAGTATCGGGAGTTAGACAAGCGGCGCTTTGACGGGACAGACTTCACTGCGTCATGTTTAAAATCGTGCGGATATTCCCGGCGCTGGTGGCGATAATATCAATCGCGCCGGTGCGCAACGCGCCAAGGATCGCCAACGCTTTGGTATTTTCGGAGGCAATGGCAATCACACAAGGGATTTTGTGCAGTTCCTCAATACTGACGCCAATCACCCGATCGTTCATGACCGTATCGACATGCTGACCCTGCGCATTAAAGAAATCATAGCCGGCGATATCGCCAATGACGCCCTGATTGAGGCTCGCATCGATAATCTCGTGCGGCGTAAACCAACCCAGCTTCACCATGTAGCTGTTTTCGTTCATATCGCCAATGCCGACCAGCGCAATATCCGCTTTGCGCGCCCGATCCAGCGTTTCCTTAATGGTGCCGTTTTGCATAAACGCGTCTTTCAGCGCCCGATTCTCAACATAGGCCGGGGAATAAAGCGTTTCGCTGCTGCCGCCGAATTTCTTCGCCAGACGCCGGCTAATGTGGTCGGCGTTGATGGCATCGCCGGGGCGATGCGTCCCGCCGATACCGCAGATAAAGCGACAGTTACGCTCAACCACATTACTGACGTGATCGGCCACGGCCGCGACATTGCGCCCCTGCCCGACGGCCACGACCATGTCATCTTTTAGGGTCAGCGCCAGATGGTTGGAAACCAGCGCCGCCACCTGACGCCGTTGTTCTTCCTCCCCCTGATAATCCAGCGCGATCAACGCGCGTTTTATCGGAAAACGCTCCAGCATTTGTTGTTCAAGGCGGGTACTGAATACCGGATGATAGCGTACGGTAATTTCAACAATCCCCTCCTCCTTTGCCCGTTTGAGCAAACGACCAACCTTGATGCGTGAAATGCCGAACTTCTTCGCGATCTCTTCCTGAGTAATTTCGTCCTGATAATAGGCTACGGCAATTTCAGTCAGCAGTTCGTTTTCCTGAGATCCTGGTTGCTTTTCCATCCGGTAAAATTTTCCTTAAACAAGGTGATGCGACCCTATACCCAATAGATGTCGAGTGGCATGAAAGGCGGCCACCGGGAACGGGCCGGGTAAAACAGCCAATGCATCTGCGACTTGAAGGATGGCGGGTATAAAGCAGTTTATACAGACGCTGTACCTACAGATGAAAACAGGTCGTGGTAAGAGATTGTTGCATGATGAAGAACACGGCTCAACCCCGGCGCCGTGATATAGAAATAATGTAAAGGGTACAAATTATAATGCGACGACGCCAGGCCAATGGCCGGCGCCGTCGATATGACCTGCTGAAACAACCTTTCCGTTACTCAACGTGATATCGCGTCGATTTTCAGCATACGCGCAATCACCAAATCAAGCTCTTTCTCATCGAAGATCTTCTTCCAGTCAGGTTTGATAATGTTCTCTTTACCGTACTCAATAGCGATCATACAGGCGTCGGAGAATGGATTGGTACTGCGGAAGGCGACAGCCAGCGCAATCTGGATATGGCCATAAAGAATCGCTTTCGCCGCGGCTTCCGGCACGCCAACGGTGTGAATGGTTTCATCCAGCGCTTCTTTCATAAAGGTACCCACCATGCAGGCTACGGTTTCTACCAGCGTCGGCTCCAGATAGGCGAGCTGTTTTACCGTCACCCAGTGTACGTCAAGCACCGGGCCGTACATCACTTTGATTACATGGGCCAGCGTCTCTTTCTGCTCATCGCTGCCCGTTTCATAAGATGCGACGACGTGCTGAGGCGCGGCGACGCCGCCGAAAGCATCAGCGTGCTCTTCCGGCGTGAAACGATCCAGGAACACCGACGGGTGGCAAGGGTGCGCAACGGCATAGTCGATATCATCGCGCCTGGCGATCAGATTGGCATAAGCCGCCGCCGGATCGAGCGTCAGCAGGATAGCGGAACTTTTCATCTGCGGGACAACCTGCGCCGATACGACCTTCAGGGCAATATCCGGCACGGCCAGAATCACCACGTCGCTTTCCGGGATGACATGCTCGGCGACGGACAACTCTCTGCCCGCGGCAATAACCTGTTCCTGCGCGCGCGGCGAGTTCTCACAGTAGAAAACCTGATAGTCGCTTTTCTGGAAATTGGCGGAAATGCGCATGCCCATTTTACCGCCGGCACCTAATACCGTAATTTTTTTTAATTCAGCAGCCATGACGATTACTCCTCGAATTTGGGTACATCGGATTTTGTTTAAACAGAATGAGTTTCCTGTCGCGCAGAAGGCGCAGACGGGTTCCTGCCGTACAGGTAATGCAGGCTATGACGCGTCCAGACTTCTTCCAGCCGGCAGGTTTCTTCTGCATTGGACTGCCACGGAAGCCAGTGCTCGACGATCTGGTTGATATTGTTTTCATTCGGACGAACGGCCTGTTGGAGATAGTCGTAATCCAGTAAGCCGTTTCCCAGCAGACAGCCTGAATAAGTAAAACCAACCCACCCTTCCTGCCGGGCAAAAGCGAAATCTTTAATATGCAGGTTCACGACGCGACTGGCCGCCATGTCGATCACTTCACGCGGATATTCCAGCGCGGCAACGCAGTTGCCGGGATCGAGACAAATTCCCAGCGCGGGGCTATCAATGGCATCGACGACGGCGAGCACGTCACGGGTTTTGACCTGTTCGTACGTCTCCAGCCCCAGGCGGACATCCTGTTTTTCAAACTCGGGCAGCACGCGACGCAGCAATGCCAGCGCCTCTTCCTGCGTAGGCTTGTGCGCGGCGGAATTGAACATCGTGCGCACAAAACGCACGTCCAGCGCGCGCGCCATAGCGAGATAACGCGACAGGTGTTCCGTCGCCAGCCCGCGCGTCCCCAGCTCAAGCTGAACCCCCTGATCGACCGCACGCTGGCGCAAATGCTCCAGTTCGGGCGCCGATAACGTTTCCAGCGCGGCATAATCACAAATCTGAAAAACACTCGCGCCGGCTTCCGCGGTTTGTTCCAGCATGGCTTCCAGTCCCAGCGGCGTCGGCACGCGGGAAGAGGCTCGCCAAAAAAACGCATAGGTGCTTAATCCGATTGCCATTTTTTTTCCTCTGTTGTCCTTGCGCCTACCGATGCAGCGCCAGCGCTTCATCCAAAATCGACCGGAAAGCGGCCGGATCATGGGCGAAACGCCCCAAAAACAGACCGTCAACCGGTTCGCCAAGCTGACTCAGCAATCCCGGTCCAGCGCTGCCGCCATAAATCACCCGACCATCGCGCACGTCCGCCTGCTGGTTGAATTTCTGCTTCAGCGCCTGACAAACTTCGCTAATTTCATCAACCGGCGCGGGCTCGATACTGCCGATCGCCCACTGCGGCTCATAGGCCAGGATCAGATCGCCGGTTAGCTGCTGCTTTCGGGCCAGATCCAGCGCGGCGTCCAACTGCGCCTGGCAGATTTCGATCGCCTGCCGCACCGAGCCACGATTTTCCTCGCCGACGCACAGCACCGGGGTCAGGCCATTACGCCAGGCGGCGGCGGTTTTCAGCGCGATATGTTCATCCGTTTCGCCAAAGTAGCGACGGCGCTCGGCATGGCCGATTTCCACATAGCGACAGCCTATTTCATGCAGCATGGCGCCGCTGACTTCACCGGTAAACGCGCCGCTGTCCGCCCAGTGCAGATCCTGCGCGCCCACGCCGACCGGGCCGTCGGCCAGAGTGCGGATAACCGGCGCCAAAGCCGGAAAGGCGGGTAGAACAAATAGCCTGACCTGCGGCCTCGACGCCAGAGGGTGCTGTGCAACGATGGCGCCGACTTTCCGGCACCAGTCGAGCGTTTGCTGATAGCCGAAATACATTTTCAGGCTGACGCCCAGCGTCAGTTTACGTGCGCTCATCGCTCACACTCCCCGTGCGTCACCGCCTGAGAGGAGGACGCTGAAGTTTGCGCGGAATTCAATACCGCCGAGACGGCCTCAACAATCATGGCCAGCGATACCGCACCCGCATCGGGCGTGCCGAGACTTTTTTCCGCCAGCGGACGAGCGCGGCCAATTTTGGGACGCAGATGCGCGGTTTCTTGCGCCGCCCGCTGCGCGCGAATCACCGCCTGCTGCCAGGCCTGAGGCAACGAGGCGCCTTCATTGACGAGCCGGGTCAGTTCATCGCTAAACGGACTCAGCACATCAACCAGCGTTTTATCGCCCAGTTTCGCCTTGCCAAAATGCATAATGCTCTCTTTGGCCTGGCGGACGCCCTCCGCCACGCAGTGGCCATCAGGACGTTTCTCATCCCCCAGCACGATGCCCAGCGCGTTAAGCGCCACGCCCCAAATCGCGCCGGAGGTGCCTCCGGCCCGATCGGCCCAGGCATCCGCCGAACGCTGTAATAACGTGCCGGCCCCCGCCTGCCGCGCCAGCATCTCCGCCGCTTTCTCTGCCGCGGCAATCACGCCGCGCTCCATACCGATGCCGTGATCGCCATCGCCGGCGATGGCGTCAATACGTCCCAGTTCTGCAACGTTTTCCACAATCACCCGTTTTGCCGCATCCAGCGCGGCGGACACACAGCGAGCCGCATCCCTTGAGACGTCCGTCGCCGGCGGGATCGTTTCCGGCTCGGCCGCCAGTTCCCGCTCGGCCAACGGTTCGGCGGCCAACACGCTGCCTTTACGGAACGCGGGCGTATCGGCCGGCGCGCGCCAGAATCGCTCCAGTTCGTCATCCAGCCAGCACAACGTGAGCGACAGGCCCGCCATGTCAAAGCTGGTCACCAGTTCGCCGACTTCCGGTTCCACCACCGTTAACCCCTGTTCAGCCAGCAGTTGCGAAACCCGGCGATAAACCACAAACAGTTCTTCATACTTCACACAGCCCAGGCCATTAAGGATCGCGCTGACCCGCTGCCCGGCAATGGCGCCAATCCCCGCCGGCACTTCCGCCAACAGTGAACTCACCAGCAGCTCCGCCAGGTCATCCGCGCTGGATATCGGTCCTTCCTGAATGCCCGGCTCGCCGTGGATCCCCATACCTACCGCCATCGTACCGGCAGGAACCTGAAACAGCGGCTGTTCCGCCCCCGGCAGAGTACAACCGGAAAACGCGACGCCTAATGAACGCGTGCGCTGATTGGCTCGCGTGGCGATCTCAAGTACCGCGGCCAGATCGTATCCGGCTTCCGCGGCGGCGGCGGCGGTCTTGAAGACCATCAAATCGCCCGCCACGCCGCGTCGCTTTTGCCATTCGTTCAGCGGCGCGCTGGAGATGTCATCGGTCACCGCCAGCAGCTCACAGGGAATACCTTCCGCATTCAGGCGCGCCTTAGCCTGACCAAAATGCAGAACATCTCCCGCGTAGTTGCCGAATGTCAGCAGTACGCCGCCGCCATTGTGCGCAGCTCTGGCGACAGAACAGATCTGCTGTGCGGAAGGCGAGGCAAACAAATTGCCCATTGCCGCGCCGTGCGCCAGCCCCTGGCCGACCAGCCCGGCGAACGCCGGATAATGGCCGGAACCGCCGCCCACCACAATGGCGACCCCACCTTCACGACTGCGCGTACTTCTGACCACGCCGCCGGGAACCTGACGTACCTTGCCGGCATGCGCGGCGACAAAGCCTTCGACTAATTCCCTGGCAAACGCGGAAGGTTGGTTGAACAAATAAGTCATATCAATGCTCCTGTGTTGCGGATACGGCTTTGGATTGCCGATCCGAACGGCTGAGCAGGACAATTAACACGGCTGAAAGCAGCATCAGGCCGCCGACGATCATCATCGGAATAATGTAGGTTCCGGTGAGGCCACGCACCATACCTGTTATGTATCCCGCGGAGAAACCGGCGATATTGCCAATGGTGTTAATCAATGCGATAGCGGCGGCGGCCGACGCCCCCGTCAGGAACTGAGTCGGCAGCGTCCAGAAGTTGGGCAAGGCGGCAAAAATGGAGCAGGCGGTCACCGTAATCACGGCTATCGTCGCCGTCGGCGACTCCATAAACAACGCCAGAGGAATACTGACCGCGCCGGTCAGCGCCGGGATGGCGATGTGCCATGAACGACAGCCGCGTCGAGTGGCGTCACGCGACCAGAAATACATGACGATGGCGGCAGGCAGATACGGCACGGCGGTAATCAGCCCTTTTTCCATGACATTAAACGTCGTTCCGAACTGCTGTTGGAAACCGGCGATAATGGTTGGCAGGAAGAACGCCAGCGCATACAGGCCATAAATGAAACCGAAGTAAATCAGACACAACACCCATACGCGTTTGTTAAACATCACGGTCATGACGCCAGGGTGCTTGCTGTGGTTTTTCGTGGCGTGTTCGCTCTCCAGCTCGCCCACCAGCCAGCGTTTCTCGTCATCATTCAACCATTTTGCTTCTGCCGGGCGATCGGCCAGATAGAACCAGGTAATAATGCCGACGACAATTGCCGGTATTGACACGCCGAGAAACATCACGCGCCAGCCGGAAAGCCCGAATAAGCCATGCTGATCGATAAGCCAGGCGGCCAGCGGCGCGCCCAGCACCACCGTCAGCGGTTGAGCCAGATAAAACAGCGCCAGGATTTTGCTGCGGTAGCGGGCTGGAACCCACATACTGAGGAACAGAATCGCGCCGGGGAAAAAACCGGCTTCCGCAATCCCCAGTAAAAATCGCAGCGTATACAATCCTTCGACGCTGCTGACCCAGGTAAACAGCAGCGAAACAATCCCCCAGGTCACCATAATGCGCGATAACCACTTGCGGGCGCCGAAACGGTGCAGCGCCAGATTGCTGGGTACTTCAAGCAGAATATAGCCAATGAAAAAAATGCCGGAAGCCAGTCCGAACTGCGCAACGGTCAGCGACAGATCGGTATTCATACCATTAGGGCCAGCGAAAGATATCGCTGTGCGATCGAGAAAATTAATGAAGAACATCAACCCGACGAAAGGCACCAGACGCAGGGAAATCTTGCGAATGGCCGATTTTTCTACAGAAGACGGGATTGAAGACTGTTCTGCGGTTTCAGTAACAGAGATCTTACTCATACGGACTCCTCACGACCGATAGTCACACCATTCCGTAACTCCGCCTCTACGCCAGGCTGTTCCTGAGCAACGCCGTAATACTTGATCATTGGGTACCCGGTGCGACCTTCTCTCTTTTTTGTCTTTTTTATCTCGTGCATGCAGGTCTGACACATTGTGATCTCCTCAAAAAGGTTTAGATCATTAACACATTCAATGAACATATGAACAATAGCTTTACCACGATCTTTTGCCTATAGCTGACGTTTAAAAAGTGTGAGCATGATCTAGATATGTATCAAAAAGGTAAAAAAGCCGCTAAAACTCATCCTTCTGGACAAAAAATGCTCTTTTAAAGAATGTTTATACCTGTAATCAATAAAACAAATATTCACCAATTGAACATTTGATCGGGTCGGTATATGTTTATAGCCGGTACATTTCAAAAGGCAGGAGGTAGACATGCTCTCGATTGCGATAGGTGCGGACAGTGCCGCAATTGATCTGAAAAACACGATTGTTGATTACTTGCAGCAACAGGGATTACAGGTAACCGACTATAGTTACGATCCGACCGGCGATAATCCGATCTACCCGGATATTGCCTACACGCTGGCGCACGCGATTAAAGACGGTAAACATGCGCGAGGGATCCTGCTGTGCGGCACCGGGATCGGCATGAGTATTGTCGCCAATAAAGTGACCGGTATCCGTGCGGCACAGTGCCACGATACCTATTCAGCCCAACGCGCGCGAAAAAGCAACGATGCGCAGATTATTGCGCTCGGCGCGCGGGTCATCGGCCCTGAGCTGGCAAAAGAGATCGTCTCCGTGTGGCTGACATCCGAGTTTGAAGGCGGCGGATCCGCCCCCAAAGTCGAGAAAATAAGCTATTACGAAAATCAGGAAAACGATCGGTGAGCCTTTCCCACTTCGATGCAAGGAACTCAGCCATGAACCAGTTAGACGCCCTTAAACAGTTCACCGTGGTGGTAGATATCGACGCCATACGCCGACTCACGCCGTCAACGGAAGCGTTTCACCACCCGGCGTCCTTATCCGAACCCGAATTTCGCTGGGAGCATAATCAGGATCCGATGGCGGTGGATAAATTGGCGGAGGGGATCCGTCTGTTCGCCGCCGATCAGCAAAAGCTGGAAAACCTGCTGGCGGCCAGACTGTAATTTTTCGCCGCCGGCAATCCGCACCCAAACCGGCGGATGACAGAGCCGGACGCATTCGGGCAACGCGTTCGACTCATCGTTGTTGAACCGCATTCAATAAATACGCGCTTAACCAGCCGGACAAGCGCACGTAAAGGACGGATTACGACGTCATTTCGCAAACCATCCCCGAATATAGGCGTGTTGCAGCAGCATAATGGTTTTCGCGTCTTTAATGCGGCCGTCATTTATCATGTCCATGGCCTGCGTGAAGGGCAATTCCAGCACTTCGATATCTTCGTCCTCGACACCGCCGCCCGTGTTGTTATGGTCGGCATCGCTATACTCGGCGGCGAAAAAATGCAGCCGCTCCGTCACCCCGCCGGGCGACATATAGGCATCAAACAGTTTCTCCACCTGACCGACCGCATAACCGGTTTCTTCTATCGCCTCGTTGCGCACGCAGGCTTCCGGCGAGTGATTGTCCAGCATGCCTGCGCAAGCCTCCAGCAGCATGCCGCTTTCATTGCCATTCAGGTAGGTTGGGATACGAAACTGCCGGGTCAGGATAACGGTACCCTTGCGCCGGTTATACAGCAGGATGGTCGCGCCGTCCCCCCGGTCGTAAACCTCGCGGATCTGACGGACGACGCCGCCATTCTTTCTTTTTAAATCAAAAACATATTTATGCAGAATAAACCAATGATCGGACAATAGTTTTTTTTCAATGATATTGATAGGCGACGACATCACAGCCCCCAAATAAAACGTCGTTTGAGACGGCACCAGGAAGGATAACGGGCGGCAAGGCCCGTTACAAAAAATTCAATGCCCGATGATAAAGCGGGATCCGGCGGAATGCACGTAGCATCACCATCCCAACGCCGTGCTGACGAGCAGGTAAACATTAAGCGCCACCACAACGAAAACTATCGCTTTTCCGACATTCTGTATTAACCGGCTGTTTACCATCTCTCCCATCAATGCCCGGTTGCCGGTGAAGGACAGTAAGGGGATCAGCGCCAGCGCGATACCAAAGCTCAGGATAACCTGACTGAATACCAGCACCTGGGTGGGATCCATGCCCAGCAAAATAACAATGAATGAGGGCAGCATGGTGACGCTCCGCCGTACCCACAGCGGAATATGGAAATGGACGAACCCCTGCATCACCACCTGTCCGGCCAGCGTGCCGACCACGGTCGAGGAGAGTCCCGCCGCCACCAGACTCAGGCCGAAAATCGTCGCTGCGGCCTGGCCCAGCAGCGGCTCCAGCGTCAGATAGGCCCGATCCAGATCGGCGATATTCTGATTGCCGCTGAAATGGAAGGCCGCGGCGGCGGTCGCCATCATGGCCAGATTGACAAACCCGGCGATGGTCATGGCCACGGCGACGTCGACTTTCGTGGCGGAATAGCGTTCGGCGCGGGAGTGTCCCCCCGCGCGCTGCGTCAGAGATGAGTGCAGATAAATCACGTGAGGCATGATGGTTGCGCCCAGCACGCCGGCCGCCAGAAACACCGCATCCGACGTCGGCAGGCTGGGAATGGCGAGTCCGCGGGTCAGTGCGGCTAATTCAGGCTGAGAGAAAACCAGTTCGACGATATAAGCGGCGGCGACAAACAGCAACAATCCGCCGATCACCATCTCCAGCGGCTTCTGCCCGCGCCGTTGCAGCATCAAAATCAAAAAGGTGGCGATGCCGGTGAGAATCGCCCCTTCAAGCAGGGAGACGCCCAACAGCAGTTTGAAACCGATGGCGGCGCCGATAAATTCAGCCAGATCGGTCGCCATCGCGATAACCTCGGCCTGAACCCAGTAGGCCCAAACCACGGGGCGAGGAAAACGATCGCGGATCAGTTCCGCCAGATTTTTTCCGGTGGCGATCCCCAGCTTGGCCGACAACAGTTGGATCAACATCGCCATGACATTGGCCCATACCACAACCCATAACAGGGTGTAGCCGTAGGCGGCGCCGGATTGAATATTGGTTGCGAAGTTACCAGGATCGATGTACCCGATCGCCGCGATAAACGCCGGCCCCATCAAAGAAAGTTTAACTTTTCTTGATGTACGGCGTGCTGATTCGGCGACTCGACTGCTCGACATAGTATAACCCTTCTAACGCTATTGTTTTTATCACCTTCACATAAATGATAATGATTATCAAGCGCATTTAAAATGGCAATAACGATTCTTCTGATAGATAAATATGATGGTCCAACAAGAGGATAAAAAACACGCCTTTAATAAAAAAACCTTAACAAAATATAAACAAAAACCCCACGCCGAGGCATGGGGTCAGAGTGTAACGCAAGGTCTCAGGCCGCAGGAAACAACAGATATCCCGGTCTGCGACGTGAAAGATGAAAGGTAATCAGGCTTTCGCTTTAGAGACCGCCACCATCGCCGGACGCAGCAGGCGTCCATTCAGCGTGTAGCCCTTCTGCATCACCATCATGACGTGATTGGGTTCGTGATCGGCGGATTCCAGCATGGTCATGGCCTGATGGACGTCCGGATTAAAGGGAACATTCACGTCCTCAATGACTTCAATGCCAAACTTATGCACGGCATCAAGCAGTGATTTCAGCGTCAGTTCGATACCTTCAACCATCGGCGCCAACGCTTCGTTGGATTTATCCGCCAAATCCAGCGCACGTTCAAGATTGTCGATCACCGGCAGCATTTCGCTGGCGAATTTTTCCACCGCGAATTTATGCGCCTTCTCAACATCGATTTCCGCACGGCGGCGGATATTATCGGCTTCGGCGCGGGCGCGCAGCACGTTATCACGTTCACGCTGTTGCAACTCGCTCAACTGCGCTTCCAGTTCGGCGATACGCGCATCGCGTGGGTCGGTTGCGTCTGTTGCGCCTTGCGCCTGTTGCCCTTTTGCCGCGTCCGTTTGATCCAAGACTTGCTCGTCAGGCGTGTTCTGTTCTTTACTACTCATGAAATTCTCCGCGTTTTAGCATTAATCCCGCTAGTTGCTTATTATGGGGATCAAAACCGGGGATTCAAGGGAATCAGTCACATATTGATTTCCCCGCTACTGGCTCATTACGCCGAGGATAACGACAGCAATGAATAAACCGTTTAAATGTATTGGCATAGTCGGCCATCCGCGCCATCCTACCGCGCTGGCGACCCACGAAATGCTCTATCATTGGCTGACCAGTATAGGTTATACGGTGTTGATTGAGCAGCAGATCGCCCTCGATCTGAATCTGAAAGGCGCGCAAAGCGGCAGTCTGGCCGAGATTGGTCAGAAAGCCGATCTCGCCGTGGTGGTGGGCGGCGACGGCAATATGCTGGGGGCCGCCCGGGTACTATCGCGTTACGACATTCAGGTTATCGGCGTTAACCGCGGCAACCTCGGCTTTCTGACCGATCTGGATCCCGACCACGCCCAACAGCAACTTTCCGATGTATTAAGCGGTCAGTATCTGAGCGAACGACGTTTTATGCTGGAAGCGCATATTTGCCGCGCCGATCGGCCCAGCAGCAGCAGCACCGCGATTAATGAAGTGGTGCTCCACCCGGGGAAAGTGGCGCACATGATTGAATTCGAAGTCTATATCGACGACAGCTTCGCCTTCTCCCAACGTTCGGACGGCCTGATCATTTCCACGCCCACCGGCTCCACCGCCTACTCCTTATCCGCCGGCGGCCCGATCCTGACCCCCTCGCTGGACGCCATTACGCTGGTGCCGATGTTCCCCCATACGCTTTCGGCGCGTCCGCTGGTAATCAACAGCAGCAGCACCATCCGCTTAAAGTTTTCCCACATCACCAGCGATTTGGAAATCAGCTGCGACAGCCAGATTTCGCTGCCGATACAGGAAAAGGAAGAGGTGCTGATTCGCCGCAGCGAATATGCGCTGAATCTTATTCACCCTAAAAATTATAATTATTTCAATACGTTAAGTTCAAAGCTCGGCTGGTCGAAAAAATTATTCTAAAATCGCTTTTCACCACTTTACTGTATATAAAACCAGTTTATACTGTATGCATTCACACCTTGTTATTACATACAGGAAAACTATCATGCTGGCGCAACTCACTATCAGTAACTTCGCCATCGTGCGTGAGTTAGAAATCGATTTTCAGGCGGGAATGAGCGTGATCACCGGCGAAACCGGCGCCGGTAAATCCATTGCTATCGATGCCCTCGGCCTGTGCCTGGGCAATCGTTCTGACGCCAGCATGGTAAGGCCGGGCGCGTCCCGCGCGGATATCTGCGCGCGTTTCTCGCTGGCGGACACGCCCAGCGCGCGGCGCTGGCTGGAGCAAAATCAACTGGACGACAGCAATGAGTGCCTGCTGCGCCGGGTGATTGGCGCGGACGGCCGCTCGCGCGGTTTTATCAACGGTACGGCGGTTCCCCTGTCGCAACTGCGCGAACTCGGCCAGCTTCTGATTCAGTTGCACGGCCAGCACGCGCATCAGTTGCTGCTCAAACCGGAGCACCAGAAACATCTGCTGGACGCCTACGCCGATGAAGCCCAATTGCTCGGCGCCATGCAGCAAGTGTGGCAGCAGTGGCACCAGAGCTGCCGTTCGCTGGCGCAGTTGCAACAGGCCGCCATAGAACGGGAAGCCCGTCGCGAACTGCTGCAATATCAATTGAAAGAGCTGAATGAATTCGCCCCGCAGTCCGGCGAATATGAACAGATCGACGCCGAATACAAACGGTTGTCGAACAGCGGGCAACTGCTGGCGCTGAGTCAGCAGGCATTGCAGTTGCTCAGCGAAGACGAAGAGCAAAATATGCTCGGCATGCTGCATAGCGTAAAACATCGGCTCGGCGAGCTGGTCGGTATGGATGAGAAGCTATCCGGCGTGCTCTCCATGCTGGAGGAAGCGGGCATCCAACTTAGCGAGGCCAGCGACGAACTGCGTCATTACAGTGAACAGATGGATCTCGACCCTATCCGGCTGTTTGAACTTGAGCAACGGCTGTCCCGCCAGTTGGCGCTGGCGCGTAAACACCATGTTCAGCCGGAAGCCTTGCCGGCGTTTCACCAGCAGTTGCTGGAAGAACAGCAGTTGCTGGCGCAGCAGGAAAGCGATCATGAATCCCTGAGCCTCGCCGTCAGTGAATATCATCAGCAGGCGCTGCATGTCGCCGAGCAGCTGCATGTTCGTCGTCAGCACCACGCCAAAGAGCTGGCGCAGCTGATCACCAGCAATATGCATGAACTGGCCATGCCGCACGGGCATTTCACTATCGACGTAAAATTTACCCCTGAATTCCTGACGGCCAGCGGCGCGGACAGCATCGAGTTTCGCGTCACCACCAACCCCGGCCAGCCGCACCAGTCATTGGCTAAAGTGGCCTCCGGCGGGGAGCTGTCGCGTATCGCGCTGATTATTCAGGTGATCACCGCGCGTAAAATGGATACGCCCGCGCTGATTTTTGATGAGGTCGACGTGGGTATCAGCGGCCCGACCGCAGCCATCGTCGGGAAAATGCTGCGTCAGCTTGGCGAGTCCACGCAGGTTATGTGCGTCACCCACCTGCCTCAGGTCGCCGGCTGCGGTCATCATCACTTTTTTGTCAGCAAACAGACGGACGGCGCGGAAACGGAAACCTTGATGCAGCCGCTGGATAAGCGCGCTCGCTTGCAGGAGCTGGCGCGGCTGCTGGGCGGCAGCGCCGTTACGAAAAATACGCTGGCGAACGCCAAAGAGCTGCTGGCCGCGTAAGGCCCGGCCCCAGGGAGGGGCCGGTCAGCCGCGACAAAACCCTCAGGTGGCGAGCGGATACAGAACGCTGTCGATCAGTTTGCGGGTATAGGGATGATCGGGATGATGCAGCACTTTATCGACCGGCCCCGACTCCACCAGACGTCCCGCTTTCAGTACCAGCACTTCACGACACAATTCGCTGACCACCGCCAGATCGTGACTGATGAATAAACAGCCGAAGCGGTATTCCTGTTGCAGATTTTTCAACAGCGTCAAAATATGCGCCTGTACCGACACATCCAGCGCCGACGTCGGTTCATCCGCGATCAGCAGCGTCGGCTTCAGCGCCAGCGCACGGGCGATAGCTACGCGCTGACACTGCCCGCCGGATAGCTCATGCGGATAACGATGCCGCCACGAACTCCCCAGCCCAACCTGCTCCAGCAAAAGATCAACCCGAACGTCGATAGCACGTTTCGCCAGATCGCTATGCACCGCCAGCGGTTCGGCTATCGACTGCGCCACGGTATAACGCGGATTGAGCGAACTGCGCGGGCTTTGAAATACCATGCCGATCTGCTGGCGAACGCGCCGTATATCCCGCGTCCGACCGTCTGCCATATTGATACCGTCGATCACCACCTCGCCGGCGCCGGGAGCAACCAGACCGGCCAGCACCCGCCCCACCGTCGATTTGCCGGAACCGGACTCCCCCACCATGCCGGTGAAGCAGCCCGCCGGCAAGGTAAAGGAGAGCGCGTCCAGCGCCCGCACGCGTTGCCGATGCCGTCGGTATTCCACGCACAGTCCGGTCACCTGAACTAACGTCGGCAGAGAAGGCGTCGACGTCGGCGCATGCCGACGATAGCGAGGGATCGCCGCCAGCAATTCCCGGCTATAGGCCGATTGCGGCTGATGAAACAAGGCGGCGACGTCGGTGATTTCCTCTATGCGCCCGCGGCGCAGCACAATCACCCTATCGGCGCTTTCCGCCACCACGCCCATATCATGCGTGATCAGCAAGATGGCGATAGGAATACGCTGACGCAGACGACGCAATACCTGAAGTATCTCTTTCTGCACCGTGGCGTCCAGCGCCGTGGTAGGCTCGTCGGCAATCAGAATTTCCGGATCGCACGCCAGCGCCATGGCAATCATCACCCGCTGACACTGCCCGCCGGACAGTTCGTGCGGGTAGGCATCGATGCGGCTGGCCGCGTCGGGAATATCCACCAGTTCCAGCAATTCCAGAGCGCGCGCTCGGGCGGCCGCGCGGCTGAGCGCTTTGTGATGCGTCAGCAGCGCCTCGGTAATCTGTTCGCCGATACGGAACACCGGATCCAACGCCAGACGCGGATCCTGAAAGATCATGGCGATACGCTTACCGCGAATCTGCCTTAATTGGCTTTCCGACGCCGCAAGCAGCGACTGTCCGGCATAGCGGATATCGCCGCTGACGCGGGCATTGGCGGGCAACAAACCGAGTATCGACAGCGCCGTCAGGCTCTTACCGGAACCGGACTCGCCAACCAGCGCCAACACCTCGCCGCCGTACAGATCAAAATCGATATCCGTCAGCACCGATTGCTCCCCCGCGGCCTGAGCAAAACTCACATTCAGACCGCGCACGGACAGCACAAGCGATGAGGGGGGATTGGGCATCACTCTATTTCCTTAGAAATTCAGGTTATTGCGGATTCTCGCGCAGCCAGTTATCCAGCCGGATAATCGATAACACATAAATCGGGAACACCGACAGTAGCGACGGCAGATGCAGGGATTCATCCGCGCCGTGCGGGAAACCGTGTCCCGGCGGCAGGAAATCGGGAATTCGGCCGTCGGTACGCGCATAGCCCGGCCCGAAGGTGATGCCCCGGGGCAGCACTTTCGAGTGGGTGATGCCGCCCATGGCGTAAGGCGGTTCATCAGTTTTGCGTATGGCCTGATAGCTTTGCTGTAAGATCTGTACGCGCGGATCGTTTTCTTCGATATAAAACGGCGGCGTATCTTTCCATGACAGCAGCGTAATGCCCTGCGGCGCCAGCGTTTTCTCCAGCCCGGCGATCACCGCTTCCGCCTTCGTCGTCACCGGATAACGGATGTCCAGAGTGACCCGCAGCGCGTCCTGCCGTTCGTCAGGCCGCCAGACGCCGGCATTGAATGTCAGCTTGCCGGACGGCGCATCCGCAAAAGCGATACCGACATGCTCGCCATAGGGGGAAACCAGCGCCTGCTCGAAGAACAACGCGACGTCCCGATCGCGCCCCGTCAGCAGTTGCGCTTCCAGCAACGCGGCGAACAGCACGCGCACCGCGCTCAGCGTTCCCTCGGGAAACGCGGCATGGCCCGCGATCCCCTGCGCTTCCAGCCATACGCCTTGCGCACGCGCCTCAACATGCACTTTTCCTTGCGCCAGCCCGGACAGCCGCGCCACCGCCGCCTGCGCCGTGGTCAAATCAATACCGTCGAGCTGAATGCCAGCCCGTTCCGGCACGCTGTTGCCGGCGATACCGGCGGAAAAATGCCGCAGCGTCTCGCCCACCGGCACATTCAGCGTCAGCGAAATCTGGCCTTTCTGGGCATAATTCACCGGAAAACGACCGTCAGTGACGATGGAAACCACCGGCACCGGCGCGTTGCGCGCATACCAGGCCAGATCTTCCATGCCCGTCTCCTCCGCCAGACCATAAATCAGGCGCAAATTGTGCGACAGAGGAATACCGAGATCGCGAATCAGACGCAGCAGATACAAATCCAGCACCGCCGGCCCTTTGTTATCCGCCACCCCGCGCCCAATCAGAAAGTCGCCCTTGCGGGTAACCTCAAACGGCGGGTAAACCCAGTTTTCGCCTTCCGGCACCACGTCGAGATGGCTCGCCAGACCGATATCCTGTTCGTGCTCGCCATAAATAATGGAACCGGCATAACCCTGATGCGTTTGCGTGCGAAAGCCCAGTTCGCGCGCGCGTCTGAGCGCGACGTCCAGCACCTGCGCGCAGTTCGCGCCGAAAGGCGCGTCCTCGCCGTCCTGACTGATGCTGATGCTCGGAATCCGCACCCACTCGGCGATATCGGCCACCAACTCTTCCTGATGCCGTTCAACCCATTCGTCAATACGCGCCAGCCATTGCTGTTCCTGCTCATTCAAAGACGTACTCATGTTACCTCCGACACTACGTGGTATTACCGCCAACATGGGATTACTGCCAACAGGGTATTAAGCCCGCGAAGAAGTGGGATCGAATGCGTATCTCAACGCATCGCCAACAAAATTAATCGCCAGCACCATGACAAAAACCATCACGCCCGGCGGCAGCCATAGCCACCAGGCATTGCCCAACACGCGCATATTTTGCGCCGCCGACAGCATATTGCCCCAACTGGCCGTCGGTTGTTTTACCCCCAGCCCGAGGAAGCTCAACGCGGCCTCGGCCAGGATGCCGGTGGCGATCGCCAGCGTGGC
This sequence comes from Brenneria sp. g21c3, assembly GCF_040240345.1. Classification (NCBI taxonomy): domain Bacteria; kingdom Pseudomonadati; phylum Pseudomonadota; class Gammaproteobacteria; order Enterobacterales; family Pectobacteriaceae; genus Brenneria; species Brenneria sp. g21c3. The sequence goes on from NZ_JBEIAB010000016.1 coordinate 90,222, forward strand.
GTAGACGATGACCGGCCCCAGCGCGTTCGGCAGCAAATGGCGGGAAATGATGCGCCAGTGCCCTACGTTCATCACGCGAGCGGCCTCCACATATTCCTGACTGGATAAAGAGAGAAATTCGGCGCGGATCAGACGTGCAATCCCGGTCCAGTTCAGCACGCCGATGATGATCACCACGTTCCAGGTGCTGGCGCCAAGCAGGCCGGCCATGGAAATGGCGATGGCATAAAACGGGAAGCACATAATGATGTCGGTGAAACGCATCACCACGGCGTCAACGCCTTTGCCAAAATAGCCGGCCAGACCGCCGAGCGTGATGCCGATGCCCAGTTGCAACAGCGTGGCGCTGAAGGCCACCAGCACGGAAACCTGTCCGCCATAGATCAGACGGGTAAGCACGTCCCGCCCCAGTTCGTCCGTTCCCAGCCAGTGCTGAACGGAGGGCGGCGACTCGATGCGCGTCAAATCGATATCATCAGGGTCGAGCGGCATAAACCACGGCGCGACCAGCACCACGATGACGATCAGCGCCAATACCGCCAGCCCGACCATACCCGGCGTATGACGACGAAAACGCCGCCACGCCCGGTTGCCTTGTATCGACGCCGCATCGTTCGCGGCAGGCAGCGTGATACTCATGACGTGTACCTCACCCGCGGATCCACTATCGCATACAGCACGTCAGCCAAGAGATTGGCCAGCAGCGTCAGCAGCGCCAACAGCATGATGATCCCCATCAGCAGGTTGTAATCACGGTTTAATACCGCTTCATAATTCAGACGACCGATACCCGGCCAGGAAAATACCGTTTCCGTCATCAGCGCGCCGGAAAACAGCACCGGGATCTCCAGCGACAAGACGGTAATCATCGGTCTGGCCGCGTTTTTCAGCGCATGACGCCAGATGATATTGCGCCGCGATAACCCTTTGGCGCGCAAGGTACGCATAAAATCCTGATCCAAAATGCCGATCAGACTACTGCGTAAATATTTGATAAATACCGCGCTGTTCATCAAGCCGAGCACCAGGGCCGGCAACACCAGATGACGCAGCACGTCCAGCGCGTAATCAACGCCGGTCAGCGTTTTACCCAGCGTGACCTTGCCCGATACCGGCAGCCAGCGCAGATCCACGGCGAACAGTTTGATCAGCACCAGACCGAGGAAAAAGGCCGGGATGGAGAAAAAAATAAAACTGAAAGAGACCGTCAGATAATCCAACGACGTCTGGCGACGTAACGCCGCCAGCGTACCCAAGGGTATCGATACCAGAAACGAAATCGCCAGCGCCGCGCCGGCCAGCAACAGCGTATTGCCGAACCGGCTCGCTATCACCTCGGAAACCGGCATGCGGTAATGCAGCGAAAACCCGAAGTCGCCCTGCAATACCCGAAATAACCATTTGAAATATTGGATATAAAGCGGGTCGTAATACCCCACGCGCTGCAACAGCGCCTCTTTCACCGCCGGCGGCGCGTTGGGATCGATCATCAACGCGTAGGGATCGCCGGGCTGCATGTTAATCAACAAGAACACCAGCACCGAAATCCCTAACGCGATCGGCAACACCAGCAGCAAACGGCGTAAAAAATAGACGATCAGCATAGCAATCTGACTCTCCTTTATCGGCTATGACCTACGGTTTTGCCTGCTCAACCTCCCATTGATAGGCCTGTCGGAAAGGTTCATAGGGATAGGGCTGATAGTTTTGAATGCGGGGATTCACCGCATAACCGATGCTGGGGATATACAGCCAGCCAAGGATCGCCAGTTCGTTCTGGCGCTGTACCCAACGATGCAGAATCTGGTAGCGTGCGGCGTTATCCACCGTCCGGTTGGCTTCATTGCCCAGTTGAGTCAGGCGATCGTCGCTGAAGCGTTCCCACCAGTAGTTATTGTCGTACTGCCCCGGACGGAAGGTGCCGCCCATCAACAGCAGTTGGTAAGGCGTGCTCGGCTTTTGCAGGATCGACAGCGTGGAGTTGAAGTCGCCGACAATGATATTGGCGTCAATCCCCAACTTTTTCAGATCCTGCTGGATGATTGCCGCAGACTGTTCGCGAGTGCGGTTGCCGGTCGGCACATGCAGCGTCAGCGTCAAACGCTGGCCGTCTCTGACGCGCGCGCCATCGCTGCCCTTCAGCCAGCCCGCTTCTTCCAGCAGTTCGCCGGCCTTCTCAACCGAATAGGAATAATTGTTGATCGCCGACGGATAGGCGGGATCCTGCGGGTGAACCTTGGCATTGAATAACTGGCCGTGGCCAAACAGCAAATGATCGATAATCCCCTGCCGGTTGATGCCATATATCAGCGCCTGACGCACGCGCACGTCGGCCAGGATCGGATCCTGATGGTTGATGGTCATATACTGCCCGCTGGTGCCGTTCTGAATCACCAGATTAACGCCTGCATCTTCATACTGCTTTAAATCCGCGGGGTTAAAAGAGGACAGTTGCACAATATCCAGTTCGCCGTTCAGCAGTTCCGACTGGGCCGTATCGCGGTTGCTGACTTTGAAAATCAGCCGCTCGGTTTTCGGTTGCCCTTTGAAGTAGTCATCATTACGCGCCAGTTCCACATATTGATCCGGCACGAAACGCACCACTTTATACTGGCCGGTTCCCACCGGGTTATTCAGCAGCGCGGTTGCGTTGCTCCACTCGCCTACCGGCGTGCTTTCCCATACGTGTTTCGCCAGCACCGGGCGATCGGCAAAATACGCCAGCGCCGAAGCGTAAGGCGTTTTGAACGTAAAGCTCACCGTGTGATCGTCAATGACATTAATGCCGCTCACCTGCTGCGCCTTACCGCTGTGGTAAGCGTCGAAGCCTTCGAGCTGGGTGGTAAACTCCGGCGTATCCGCCGGCCAGTTCGCATCCGCCGTGGCCTGATAGGTAAACGCCACGTCATGGGCGGTGAACGGTTTACCGTCATGCCATTTTACGTCGTCGCGCAGATGGAAAATCAGCGTCTTGCCGTCGTTGGCGTACTCATAACGGGTCGCCAGCGAAGGAATAAACTCCTGCTTCGGACTCAGCTCCACCAGACGATCAAAGGTGACAAAAATCACCGCGCGATCGTAATCGGTAAAATAAAGTTCGGGATGAAAGTTTCCGCTGGGAGAAGACCATAGCGCATAACGGATCGTCGAGGGCGATGACGTTTGCGTTTCATTACCGCCATCATCGCAACCGGTAAGCAAAAATAACGTTCCCATCACGGCCGCGGCGGCATATTTCTTTAATTTACTGGCGGAGAAAAAGTAAAACGCAGTTGAAAATAGCATATCGATCTCATTTTAAGCGAAGCCACCCGCCGATATGACGCCAACGGGCAGTAATGATGTATTCATAGTTAAGCTAAGGATGAGTGCCGCCGGATCGGACGATGGCACAAGAAGACAGGAGAACCTGAGTCCAGAGCGATGCTGCCACAGGCGAACAGAAACCACAAAGAACAAAAATGGTATTGATTATGCGTTATTTTTGCAGAAAAACAGGGGAAGGAAACGCAGCCTGCGGACGCTGAAAATCGGGGACATCGACGCCCGTAAACCCGATAAGGGGAAGTCAGCCTTACTCGATAAAGCAAAGCAATTAACGCCGGGCGCGTTTTCAAGCCACGTAGTGACGGCCCGCCATAAAAAATCCCAACTTTTTTGCCTTCCCGAGGTCATACTGGGGTCTTGCAGGTTTTCAATTCAGGCAAGGTCTATTATCATCGGCAACCTATGCTCTTAAGGAATGTAATCACTATGCGCTGTAAAACGCTGACTGTCGTCGCTGCGGTGGTTGTTATGCTGACTGCCGGTTGTTCCACGTTAGAGAAAGTGGTTTATCGGCCGGATATCAATCAGGGAAACTATCTGGCGCCGGCTGACGTCGCGAAAATCCACACGGGAATGACCCGACAACAGGTTGCTTATATCCTGGGAACGCCCATGATGCAGGATCCGTTCGGCAGCAATACCTGGTTTTATGTATTCCGCCAACAGCCGGGCCATGAATCCGTCAAACAACAAACCTTGACGCTGACCTTTAGCGGCGAAGGCGTGTTAACTCACATCGATAACAAACCCGCGCTGAATTAATCTGGCGATAACCTGTTGAATGTAGAGCGAATCTGAAACAGCGAAAACCCACGATTTTATCAGACAAGGTTTCCGCTGTGCAGACGAGTGACGGGAGTAAAGCGCCGGACGCTTTACTTTTTAGCGCGCTCGGCGCGCTGACGACGCAACGCTTTCGGGTCGGCAATCAGCGGCCGGTAAATCTCGACGCGATCGCCATCATTGAGAATATCGGTCAATTTCGCCGCTTTACTGTAGATACCGACTTTATTGGTCTGTAAATCGATATCCTGGCGCAGTTCCAACAGCCCCGATGCAACAATCGCCTGTTCGACGGTACTCCCTTCCGCCAGCGTTACCGGCCGCAGGTATTGTCGTTCCGATAAGGCATAAACGACCTCCACGCGAATATCAGGCACTGTAAACCTCTTTGGCCCGTTGCGTGAACGCCTGCACCATATTTCCTGCCAACTCCTTGAAAATTTTACCGAAAGCGAGTTCAATCAACGCATTGGTGAATTCAAAATCAAGGTGCAGCTCCACCTTGCAGGCATCGGGGCTTAACGGCGTAAAGCGCCAGTCGCCGCTTAATTGGCGAAAAGGACCATCAACCAGTTGCATGTTGATATTCTGGTTATTGGTCAGCGTGTTGCGTGTGGTAAATGTCTTGTGAATCCCCGCTTTGGCAACATCAACCGCGGCGGTCATTTCATCTGGCGTGGCAGAAATTACCCGGCTGCCGGTGCAACCTGGTAAAAACGCGGGATAAGAAGAGACATCATTCACCAATTGGTACATTTGCTCCGCACTGAATGGCACCAGAGCAGAACGACTTATCTTTGGCATATCATTTTCCGTGATTCATAAACGCGCAAAATAATAGCACTGATAAGCCGACAGATGAAAATTCCGCGCGCACTATCGCACAATATCATTAACAATGGTTCAAACAATCGGCAGGGATTTCATTCCCTTTTACATCCAGTATAATGACGGCACTATGACAAAGAAAAAAGCGTACAAACCCGGTTCCGCTACCATTGCGCAAAACAAGCGTGCCCGCCACGAATACTTCATTGAAGAGGAATTTGAGGCCGGTCTTTCGTTGCAAGGTTGGGAAGTAAAATCACTGCGTGCGGGCAAAGCCAATATCAGCGACAGCTATGTGACATTCCGTGACGGCGAAGCGTATCTGTTCGGCGCCACCATCACACCGCTCAACGTCGCCTCTTCACATGTTGTTTGTGATCCGACGCGCACGCGCAAACTGTTACTCAACAAACGGGAACTCGATTCTCTGCTGGGCCGCACCAGCCGTGATGGCTACACGGTGGTTGCCTTATCCATGTACTGGAAAAACGCCTGGAGCAAAGTCAAAATCGGCGTAGCGAAAGGTAAAAAAGACCACGACAAACGTGACGATATTCGAGATCGTGAGTGGAAAGTAGACAAAGCGCGTATCATGAAGAACGCAAACCGCTAAGCGGGTGGCTAAAGTCAGGTAAGTTCTGATATACTAACGAAAGTTCCTTGGGGCTGATTCTGGATTCGACGGGATTTGCAAAGCCCTAGGTGCATGCCGAGGGGCGGTTGGCCTCGTAAAAAGCCGCAAAAAAATAGTCGCAAACGACGAAAACTACGCTTTAGCAGCTTAATAACCTGCTCTGAGCCCTCTCTCCCTAGCCTCCGCTCTTAGGACGGGGATCAAGAGAGGTCAAACCCAAAAGAGATCGCGTGGATGTCCTGCCTGGGGCTGAAGCGTTAAATCCAATCAGGCTAGTTTGTTAGTAGCGTGTCTATCCGCAGCTGGCAGGCGAATGTAAAGATTAGACTAAGCATGTAGTACCAACGGTAGAGTAATTCCGGACGGGGGTTCAAATCCCCCCAGCTCCACCAATTTAGACACCGGTTATTACCAGATAAGGCCGGTGAAGTACGAAAAGCCCGCATGGCGCAAGCCCTGCGGGCTTTTTTGCGTCTGCTGAGCGCTGGGGCGATCTTGTGGCTTCCACAACTTTTAGGTACCTTCTTAGGTACCCGAAAGGCAGGTACCCATCTAACGGGTACCTAAATGATGGAGGTACCTATGGCACGGTTAACAAAACCCCTCACCGATACGGAGATCAAAGCCGCCAAACCACAGGAGGCGGATTACACACTGCATGACGGCGACGGTCTGCAACTGCTAATCAAAAGCAGCGGCAGGAAAGTCTGGCAGATGCGCTACTACCGGCCTTTAACCAAAAAGCGCGCAAAACTGACTTTTGGCCCTTATCCCGAAGTCACTCTGGCCGACGCCCGGCAACGCCGTACAGCGGCCCGCGCCCTGCTGGTAAAAGATATTGACCCTTATGAACACCAGCTTTCATTGCGCAAGCAAGCACTGGAAACCCAATCCAACACCTTTAAGGTCGTTGCCGAACGCTGGCTACAGTTAAAAAAGAGCAGCGTCACCGCCGACTATGCCTCCGATATCCGGCGCTCCCTCGAAAAGGATATCTTTCCCGCCATCGGCGATATCAGCATTACGGACATTAAAGCGCGCACGCTGGTACAGGCTATCCAGCCGGTGCAGGCCAGAGGCGCGCTGGAAACGGTAAGGCGGTTATGCCAGCGGATTAACGAGGTGATGATCTATGCCATGAACGTTGGCTTGATCGATGCGGCTCCCAGCATCAATATCAGTAAGGCATTCGAGAAACCGCAGAAAAAGCACATGCCCAGTATCCGCCCGGATCAGCTACCGCAACTGATGCAAACGATGCGGCTGGCAAATATCGAGTTGCCGACCCGCTGTCTGTTTATGTGGCAGCTTCTCACCCTCACCCGCCCTGTCGAAGCCGCTGAAACACGCTGGCAAGAGATCGATCTGGACGCTAAAGAATGGCGCATTCCGGCCGAACGCATGAAAATGAAGCGGGTACATATCGTTCCGCTGTCAGAACAGGCGTTGGCGATTCTGGCGCTAATGAAACCCTTAAGCAGCCACCGGGAATATGTTTTCCCCAGCCGCATTAAACCGTTACAGCCAATGAATAGCCAGACGGTCAACGCCGCGCTAAAACGCGCCGGATTAGGCGGCATTCTGGTATCACACGGCATGCGATCCATTGCCAGTACCGCGCTCAATGAGCAAGGCTTTCCGCCCGATGTCATCGAAGCCGCCCTCGCCCACGTAGATAAAAATGAAGTACGCCGGGCCTATAACCGCAGCGACTATCTGGAACAACGCCGCCCCATGATGCAATGGTGGGCTGACTTTGTAAAAGCGGCGGACAACGGCAGCGTGCTGGAAGGCGGGGTCCGAGGACTTAAGGCAATTGGGTGATTGTATGAAGCCGTGTTTTTTCTCCCGCCTCACACCATAAGCAAGTGATGGTGTGAGGCGGGAGACGCGTTATTTTTCTTTGCGGCGGGAACGTTCAAGATACAAATTCAGCACATCTTCTGCGAATTCATCGTCAACTATGTAAAAGTAGCACTCCGGCACATTGAGTACGCGGGCAAATTCGCAGGCCAATTCAAACGTGGGTTTATGCGTGCCATTTTCATAATGAGACAGACGCGAATAGGCGGTAGCCTCTTCGATACCAGCCAGTACGCCGAGCTTCTCCTGCGTAAAATTCGCTCTTAATCTGGCCGCTTTCAAACGCTTAGGAATCATTCAGTTATTACCGGCAGTTAATGTATTGCGGTAATCTTTAGCATTCCTCAATATGGATTTTCTTTAGAGTTTATAAAGATGGCGACACGCTTAGTATGCACCCTGCCCTTATTTGCCATCTGGCGTGCGTTGCCACCGTACGGTTTCACCGGCATACAGTTTCAGGATCGCTTCTGCAAAGCTATCGTCCACGGTGTAGAAATAACTTTCTGGCACGTTCAAAGCGTGTGCAAAGGCGCAAACCGTTTTGAACGATGGCGTATGAGTTCCGCTCTCATACTGCGAGAGACGAGAATAGGCCGTCTCTTCGCCAATCCCGGCTAATACGCCAAGCTGCTCTTGCGTCAGATTAGCCCGTAACCTCGCATTTTTAAGACGTTCAGGGATCATAAGGATCTGCCATCAATAACTGTATTGACAGAATCTTTAGCATTCCTTAAGATTCATTATCTTTAGACTTCCTAAAGAAGAAACATAAAACATGCCTGAGTCGGAAGAAGGCAACTTCGCTGACTCTGTCTTATGACTACTAACGAGGGTAACTTCCGATGACCGAACAAGACTGGCATCCGGCAGATATCATTGCTGGTTTAAGAAAGAAAGGCACAACACTGGCTGCGGTTTCCAGAGAAGCGGGACTCGCCTCTTCCACTTTGGCAAATACACTGACGCGCCATTGGCCTAAAGGAGAACGCTTAATCGCCGAAGCCTTGCATAAACGCCCTGAAGAGATCTGGCCTTCACGTTATAACAGCGGACAGCATCAACAATACCGAGATGGAACTCCGGATTAGCCACTAAAAATTTACAAAAATTTTTTCATACTGTTAGTGGATTTAGACGCTCCTTACTGGATTTCTATGGAATAGAAACCCAGTAAGGAGCCAACAAGCGCAGCGCGTTAGCCGCTTGATATACGGATTTTGGCGCAGTAGATTGTCAGTGTTATACCGCTGCTGCACGCAGCACTCCCATGTTGCCACGACCTTCAAGGCAACGCGCAGGACCAACCTGTGTGGTCGACTCCCAACCCGCCTCGCTACCAGTTCGCGGGTGATCGCTGCGGCGATGGTAGCTACCTTATTTCAGCTCCTTAGGGCGGCATCCTGCTTGTTCTTCGTGAAGCAACTGCTTTTTGCATACGCATTGATGCGTACAACAACCTTTATAGCTGGCGTAACCGTCTGCAGCCTTTTGCTGCCTCAGCCTGATTTACCCATGAGGCAGCGGCGTCACTTCATACGGCGCATAGCCGTTGCAAGTGACGCCGCGAACAATCTCTGCGCCAACCCTTACGCCACAGCGCTTTCCGGCGCGACCTGTCATCTGACGCACATTTTCTGCGTCAATTCTCATCAACCCACTTATCAGAGGAGGACTGAACCGATACCTGAGGCAGGCTTTCAGCCTGAGGGGATTACCCTGCTGATGCAGGCGGCTGCACCGAGTGCATAACCGATATCTCCGTCATATCTCAACCGCTGCCGCTCCGGCGCGCAGGTATTGTTCAGTGCGGCACGGTAAATCCGTGTCGTGAATCACCGTGCGCCGGAGAACAGAGGTTATTGAGTATGGTGGGGATAGCATATGTCACGATTAAGTCGGGAGATGCAGACGCTGGCCCGACAGGCCGGCGGCAGCCATAAGACGGTACATGATCGACTAAAGATTGCAGAGCGGCTTGCCAGCCATCTGCTGTCTTTGAATATTCAGATCCGCTCGGTGCAGCATCTGAAAGCAAAACACATCGAATGCTATATCGCCGGGCGGTTAGAGCAGGGAATTACACTGCGCACGCTGCATAATGAAATGGCGGCAGTGAGGGTGATACTGCGCACCGCCGGGCGGGCTAAGCTGGCGGATTCGGACCGATTGAGCAACAGGGCGTTAGGGCTGAGCGGCGCCAGCCGGGACGGCACGCGGCAGGCGATTACGCCGGAGCGCTATCGGGCGGCGCTGGCAATCCTGCAACAGAAAGACACTGGACTCGCGCTGACGCTTCAACTGGCACGAATGATGGGCCTACGTTCGCAAGAGGCGGTGCAGTGTTCGCAGTCGCTCAAGACGTGGGCCACCGCGCTGGAGAGAGGCGACGAGCAATTAACGGTGGTATTCGGCACCAAAGGCGGACGGCCCCGGCAAACGCGAGTGCTGGATCGGGAAGCGTTAACGCAGGCAGTGCATCAGGCGATTGCGATTACCGCTGCTCGCAATGGTCGGCTGATTGATAAACCGGATCTGAAAAGCGCCATTAACCGCTGGCGTTCACAAACTGCTCTGGCAGGACTAAAGGGGCAATACTCCCCGCACAGCCTGCGTTACGCATGGGCGCAGGATGCGATGCGCTATTATCGGCGACAGGGGTTCAGTAACCGGGAAGCCCGCTCGCTGGTTTCGATGGATTTAGGGCATGGAGATGGGCGTGGGAGGTATGTGGAGCGGGTTTATGGGAAAGCGCTGTAGAGTGTCGTTGAATAAATCAGCGGGTACTGACCCATGCTCGATCCGGCTCTTTTGCTGATCTGAGCGCAATCTAATCCGGCAGGCGGCTATGTGCCAACTGTGGTCATTCGCACCCGGAGAACTACACTTTTAAGTGATTCAGGATGGGTCAGCCCAACTTTAGGGCAGGATCGTCAACCATCGCTTCTCGCACACAACCTATAAGTGTCTGCCGTTCTTGTGCGGGGGTCGTCGGTTTCCCTGTAAAAATCCCGCGACTGCTTTCGTAGCATCAGTATCGCGGCCCCCACCGTCAGCGCCTTTTCCTTACGAACCAGCTCGCGTTTAAGTTGCTTGACTTCTTTCTGGCTCTGTTTTCAGCGAAGAGATCAATTTATTTATCAGCCCCTTATACAGGGTACCATGAACTTAAAAATTGTGGTCTTTATTAAGAACGTTAGCTACACTCGCTGTCATAAGCCTCAGATTTTCTATGGAGGTTATGTTGGATGAAAACACTATGACAGTAGCCTAAAAGCCTTGATAGCGAACATTGCGTAAGCTTACTAATATGGCCATATCGATACTCACAATTTAATTTATATGAATACAATGAAAGACATTAATTGGCTCAAAAAAAATTACATATTTACCATACCATTCACAATCATTATATTCATTTACTTTGGATTTATGGCCTACATAATCCACAACGTAAGCGAGACAGACTCTCTTAGTTCATTAGGTTCATTCGGCGATAGCTTTGGAATTCTAAATGCATTATTTTCAGGGCTGGGTTTCTCAGGCCTCTTAATTACTCTTTTTTATCAACAACGTCAAATAAACAGTCAAGAAAACGAGTCAAAGAAACAAGATAGAATATCTTCTCAACTACAATACGAAGAAACGTTACATAAATTAATTTCTCTTTTTCATAGCACCATGAAAGAAGTTAAAATAAATTATGAAGGTAGTGAATTATTTGGGCGAGATGCTCTTCAAAAATCATTAGCCATATTTACCGGGAAAATAAAAGATTCTGGATTAAATGTCATTCCGGCTCAACTACGCAAAAAATATAGAAGAAATGAACTTACTGATGATGATAAAGAAATAATGAATTACTACTATTATAAGCATTTCATCTTTCTCAGCAGTGTATTGAGTCGTCAATGGAGACTAATAGAAAGTTTCAAAATATTACTTAGACATTTAGAAGAAAATTGCCCTGTAAATTCTAATATACAACAATATCGCGATTTAGTTTTTTCACAATTAACCTATGTAGAATGCACATACATATTCTTAGTCGCTTTAGGTGGGAAAGATAATACTGAGCTCAGAAAATATATGATAAGTAGCTCTATGTACAATAGTTGCTCACCTATTAAGCTCTCAGAAATACATAAGATAATGTTCAAGGAGTTTTGGGGCATGAATTTATCTAGAGCGGAAAGTAATCAAGCATTCCCCATTAACAAAGTAACCATCAAGCATATAAAGACAAAGGAAAGTGAAATTTTGCAGAAATTAGCAAATTTAAATCGATGCACTACCAAAAAAAAGAAGGAACTAACAAATAAAGCTGAAAACACCGATGACACAGCATTAGATTGATCTCTTCCCTTCGTTCATAAAGGTAATTGTGGAAGGGGGTTATTTTAACCTGAAATGTTGAGATGAAACTCATTTCTACAAAATTCATATTTTTTAGCGGTTTTTCGAACATCAACGCTTGAAATCCGCAAAAAACAAATATAGTGTATACAATTAGAATTGTTTTCCATCAGCATGCTAGCCATCTTTAAAAACATTATGTAGATGAAATTTAAAATGAACAAAACATTAGGAAAAGCAATCGCAAGGATACTCTATAATTTACTTAGGCAACATTTTGATGATATAGAGTCAATTGCTAAAATAAAAGAAATGCAAGATTTTAAGCTGCTCATCGATTTAGATAGGATGTATAAATGCACTGAAGGTGAAGAGAATGTTGATTATGATCTAGTTGTTGGCGCTTATAAAAAAGTAAACGAATGCGTTAATAAATTAAACAAGGGGAATAAAGAGTTAATTTCACATATACTGAAAATATATGATGCTAAAATAGAAGATGATCTTCTTATTTCAGGAACTCTTTACAACCACGAAAAGAAAATCTCCATTAAACTATCACCTCCTTGGAGTAGCAAATATCGGAATTATATTTCAGTCCTCGATGGTATTATATGTGATTTTAGACTAGCGTTATTGAGTTATGAGAGTGCAGATTCTCAAGATGTTTTTTTCGACAACCAACATATTATTCAAGAAAAAAACATAAGATTCAAAAAAATAATTATCAAAAAAAAATCAATATATTTAGATACTAATACTATTCAAATACTAGCAAATGACTTGAGTCTAACAAAAAAAGCAAACTATTCATTTGTTTATAGTTCTTATTTGGTTGAAGATGCATTAAATAGTAATCCAATATTTTTTAGTTCTTTCTGCTCAGACTTGCTTTCATTAACTAATGGTGAGATGGTTGGTTATATGAACGAAGGGCTTTGCTATGTAACTGAAAATATTGAGCATACAACTGCTCGTGTCCAAAAGTACTTTGGACTGACAAAATTATTCGAATCTACCATTGCACCGGATTTTATCAAATATTTTCACGCTTACCCTGAATTGCGTAAAGGTCGTGAATTGAGTAATACTATATCCAGTGATATTATTGGGTTCTTTAAGAGAAATGAAAAGGAGAAGGTTTCTGGATTTAACTATGTTAAACACAAGTTTTCAAATACAAGCATCGGTGAATTTATTGACTCCGGGAGTATTGGTTTCGTTGAGGACTACAGAACAGCGATAAAGGATCTAAGTTCTCTTTTTGATTTTGTAAATTTCGAAACAGAACACTTAAAGTTTTCAAAAATTAACAAGATTGCTAGTTCGTATAGAGATAGAGCGCATTTAGAACATGCCTATATCTGTGATTATTTTGTGACAGAAGATACAAGATTAAAAAATCGAGCTAGAATTATTTATGAGATACTTGGTGTTAAGACCCAAGTGATAGGAATCAATGAACTCAAAAAAAATTTAAAGTAGCAATTTCATAAAAATTCATGAGCCTTTGCCATATTAGATCGTTTGGGGGCTTTAAGTTAGTGTCAGCACCTCGCTCTTAGCAGACCCCACAGTCCTTCAGGTGGTCTGCTTCGTGCCAATAGCAGACAGGCAATTTGCAACAAGTAATAGTGCACTTCAGCGACAGACATATAGTGATCACTGCTTGCAGAAATGCTAAAGCTCTGTAATGATTTTATTGACAAAAGTAGGTTAGACATAAACTCTTCAAATTGGATATAATTGCTAAATTAGAAAACATTCATAATTATCATAAAGGGTTATTAAATGCTTGATTATATATCAAAGCTTCCGTTACCAGCTGAGCAAATACCTCCGGGTTTAAAGGATCTATTATTTGTTGAAGACAATTCCAACCCTCAGCGAGATGTTACTGTAACTCATCGGTACGAAAAAAATAAATATCAAGATGATTATGATTATACTCATATGATCATGGCCGTAGTTCCCGAGGATGATGTTGCAAAACTAAGAGTGTTACGTGAATCCAGTGAAGGTGTCGTAACATATTCCACGCCAGACTGTACAGTAAAAGGTGGAGCTTGGGGGATAAATATATCTATTTCAGGTTATGGGTATATTGTAGCCTCTTGGGGGTCTAGTTCTCACTACTCCTTTTTTTTGGCCGAAGATGTTTGGATGAAACTGGGTTTAAAACCAAGGCTCATAGGTGATGATGAACAAAAAGTTATATTTGATGAGGTTACTTCGCCATCTTATGGCGTCGCACAAGGAGATGTCTCAAGCGAATATTACTTTAAAAGCAAGAAAGATGTTAAGTGGACAATGAGGAATGATTACCTCAGAAAATATTTATGGATGAAAGGTTGTGTAGGCGTAAAAGTTTTCTTCTTCGAAGCCTTTATCGAACGAACCAAAGAGGTACTCAGTCTTTTATCAGGTGCTAATCACTATGTATTAAATCTTCCTTGGATTGATTTCGAAATAGTTGATCATGGAGATAGGGTAATAATTCAAGCATGGGGAACTGTTCAATCTGTTCAGCCAGAGCTTTGCGTTGAATTAGACGTCAATACATTAGTATGGCCTGGTCACACGGCTCCGATGACAATGTCCCGAGCTAGCGATTATAGAAGAAGCGAATACGTGTATGTTGATGATGCTTTTCTTATTAAATATGAGAAAGATAAAACCTACCAAGCTATTCCATTTTTTTATAATAATCATTATCAAGCAGACCCTAGTTATGGCGGGCAGTGGGCGTTTAGAGACTGTATAAGAGTCGGAAGAAACTTAGTAAAAATACCTTTTTATGAGCTGTACCGAGGAGTTCCAGAAAAAGAAATATATCATGTCTTTGATTATGCGAAAGATCAAAATCTTATTGATGTTAACTCATTAGATGTTGAGCATATTGTTTCTAAGACTTTTAGATTTGCTAGAGAACTAGCTAATCTTAATAATAACCTAGTATCTCTAGGGAGGGTTTTGGATGTTCACCTATCGAGTTCTGATATTTTTGAATATAACAAAGATGAACTTGATGCTGAAGGCCTAAGAAACTATCCTGTATTGCAAAAGCTTTCTCATGTAGCCTCAAGCGATATGCAAGAGCAAGATTTCTTAGCGAGATGCAAGACTATAAACGAGATCATCAATAAGATTAGAATAGGTTCATTAAAGAAACTAAGTATTGCAATGGGTGTGAATACTAAGGATATTGAAAGATTGCAAACGCTAAAGTTATTGCAAGGAATATTAAACCTTACGAAGGCTACTCTTGAACAGAATGAGGAACAATCAGCACTTAAACATGCTAATGAACTTGCAAATTTCAATTCACCTAACCTTAAGTTAGCAGCTCTATTTATAAATAACGATTTGAGGAACTCTGAAGCTCACGAAGCAGTGGGTAAATCCATCGAACATTTAGCTAAGCTTGGCTTTGATAGTGCAACTTTGGCATCCGGTTATAGCCATGCGTTAGATTTTATATTTGATAAAATCATTGAGAGCTTAGAATGCATTAATATAGTTTTAAATAAAGTCCTACATTAAGTATTCGGACTGTAATATAATTTTCAGAAGAAATTCTAAAGCTTTTTGTTAAATCAATGTTAGGCAGCATTATTAATAATCAATCTTACTGTGCTCTGCGATCTGTTTGCTGATACATGGGTACGTTAGTTGTAGTGGTTTACTGAATTTGGCCATCTGAACAGAGGTGATATGCTCACCTCAGAACAACACAGGTGCTCCAATGAAAAGAAGAAATTTTAGTCCTGAATTCAAACGCGAATCTGCTCAGCTGGTTGTCGATCAAAACTACACCGTCTCTGATG